>NZ_JBFTLH010000005.1:0-356291 GCF_056396345.1 Cupriavidus sp. 05T42 | reverse complement strand
CGCTGTCTATTTCATGGCGTTTGGCGATCTCACCATAGCCTGCCTGACCGTCCAGGTAGCTCTGGATAACTGTCAGCCTGAACTGCTCCGAGTACCGATACATGAAAACACCCCAAAAGTTGGTGTCCAACTTTTGGGGTGCAGTTCAACATGCGTGGCTTTTTTCATTGGGGCAGGAGGGCGCCGGCTCAGTCCTTCAGGAACATCTCCTGGAGGTCGTTCAGGAAGCGCCGGCCCAGTTCGGTCGGGCGGATCGTGGCGAGGTCGGCTTCCAGCAGGCCCTTCTTCTCGGCCTCGGCCAGCGTCTTGCTGATGGTGTGCAGCGGCAGGCCGGTGTAGTCGTGAAAGCTCGATGCCGGCACGCCGTCGGTCAGCCGCAGCGCGTTGAGCATGAACTCGAACGGCAGTTCGTCGGCGCTCACATCGCGTGATTCCTGCACGGCGTTGCCGGCCATCGCCTCGCGCATGTAGGTGGCGGGGTGTTTGTGCCGCATCTGGCGCAGTACCCGGTGCGGGAACGACAGTTTGCCGTGCGCGCCCGCCCCGATGCCGAGGTAATCGCCAAAACGCCAGTAATTGAGGTTGTGCCGCGCCTCCCGGTGCGGCTTGCCGTAGGCCGAGGTCTCGTAGTGGCGGAAGCCGGCCTCGCCGGTGCGGGCGTCGATGATGTCCTGCATCTCGTAGGCGATGTCCTCGTCCGGCAGTGCGGGCGGGTACTTGGCGAACAGCGTGTTCGGCTCCAGCGTCAGGTGGTACATCGACAGGTGCGTGGTGCCATAGGCCAGCGCCGCTTCGAGGTCGCGCACGCATTCCTCCACGGTCTGGCCCGGCAGCGCGTACATCAGGTCGAGGTTCACGTTGTCAAAGCTGGCCTGCGCGATGTCGATGGCCGCGCGCGCCTCGCGCTCGCCGTGGATGCGGCCCAGCGCCTGGAGATGCCGGTCGCTGAAGCTCTGGATGCCGATCGACAGCCGGTTGATGCCGCTCGCGCGATAGCTCGCGAACCGCTCGGCCTCGAAGGTGCCGGGGTTGGCTTCCATCGTGATCTCGGCGTCGGCATCGAGCGGCAGCAGTGCGCGGATATCCGACAGCAGCCGGTCCATGCCGGCGGCGGACAGCAGGCTCGGCGTGCCCCCGCCGATGAACACCGTATGCACGGGGCGGCCCCAGACCAGCGGCAGCGATTGTTCCAGGTCGGCGCGCAGGGCGTCGAGGTAGGCGTCTTCGGGGATGTCGTGGCTGTCTTGTCCGCCGACGGTGCCCGGCGCCGCGTGCGAGTTGAAATCGCAATACGGACACTTGCGCACGCACCACGGGATGTGGACGTAGAGCGAGAGCGGCGGGGAGCCGGGCAGGGCGATCTGGCCCGGCTTGAGCCAGAGTTGCTGGTTGTCGGCGGGAGAGACGGGAGCCGAGACAGCCGGCTTGCCGCTGCTGACGGGGTGAATCGGAATCATGCGCGAACCTTCAGGCTGGCCGCCTGGAGCCGGGCCACCAGCCCCTGGAGCGCCAGCGCGCGATGGCTGATGGCGTTTTTCTCTTCCGCGCTCAGTTCGGCGGCCGTCTTGCCGATGCGCGGGAGCAGGAAATGCGGGTCATAGCCGAAACCGCCGGCGCCGCGCGGGGCATCGACCACCTCGCCGGCCCAGGTGCCTTCGGCGATGATCGGGCGCGGGTCGTCGGCATGGCGCACCAGCACCAGCACGCAGTAGTAATGCGCGTGGCGATTGAGCTTGCCGGCCAGCTGCGAGATCAGGTGCGCGTTGTTGGCTGCGTCGGACTTCGGCTTGCCCACGCTTTGCGCGTAGCGGGCCGAGTACACGCCCGGCGCGCCGTCCAGCGCGTCCACGCAGATGCCCGAGTCGTCGGCCAGCGCCGGCATGCCGGCGAGGCGGCTGGCGTGGCGCGCCTTGGCCAGCGCGTTCTCGACGAAGGTCGGATGCGGTTCCTCGGCTTCGGGAATGCCAAGGTCGCCCTGCGGCACCACGTCGATGCCAAGCGGCATCAGCAGCGCGCCGAACTCGCTCAGCTTGCCGGGATTGTTGGAGGCCAGCACAAGGCGTTGCATCGTCATCCCCTTTTGCTTTGCACGTTTCTCGTCGCTTACAGGCCGAGCGCCAGCTTCTGGTGGCGCACGAGGTCGGCAATGCCGGCTTCGGCCAGGCGCGTCATGGCGTCGAGGTCGGCGCGGCTGAACGGCACGCCTTCGGCGGTGCCCTGTACTTCGACGAAGCCGCCGCTGCCGGTCATGACCACGTTCATGTCGGTGTCACAGCTGCTGTCCTCGGCGTAGTCCAGGTCGAGCACGGGGACGCCGTCGACCATGCCCACGGAGACCGCGGCCACGAAGTCAAGAATTGGACTTTTTGCGATCAGGCCATCGGCCAGCATCTTGCTCACGGCGTCATGGGCGGCCACGAAGGCGCCGGTGATGGCGGCCGTGCGGGTGCCGCCGTCGGCCTGGAGCACGTCGCAATCGAGATGGATGGTGTACTCGCCCAGCGCGCCGAGGTCGAACACCGTGCGCATGGCGCGGCCGATCAGGCGCTGGATCTCCTGCGTGCGGCCGGTCTGCTTGCCGCGCGCGGCCTCGCGGTCGGAGCGGGTGTGCGTGGCGCGGGGCAGCATGCCGTACTCGGCCGTGACCCAGCCTTCGCCGCTGCCTTTCTTGTGCGGCGGCACCTTGGCCAGCACGCTGGCCGTGCACAGCACCTTGGTATCGCCAAAGGCACTCAGCACGGCACCTTCCGCGTGGCGGGTGTATTGGCGGGTCAGGGTGATGGGTCGCAGCGCATCGGCTGCGCGTCCGCTGGGTCGCATGGGGATCTTTCGTTGGAATCGGGTGAGACCGCGATTCTAACGCCGGCGGGCCATGCGTGCCCGCCGGAGTCCCGTGCGCGATACCTCAGCGCATGAAATTGGTGGTCTTGTCGATCGCGGCGCGGATCTCGGCAATCGACCGTTCGATCTCTTCCTCGGACAGCAGGTCGCTCTCGTTGCCCGTCCGTTCCAGGATCGACGTGGTGAAGGCGTTCAGCGGCAGGGTGTCGGTCAGCACGGCGTCGTCGTTCGGCACGGTGGCGTCGGCTTCCCACATCATGGCGATGGCTGTGGTGTTGTCGGCACCTTCGCCGGCGTTTTGAAGCGCCTGTTCGATCATGTCCGGGATGGCGTGCACCACCGACAGGCTGGTCACCCGGTCGACAATGACCTTCTCCTCCAGCGCGCCCCACAGGCCGTCCGAGCACAGCATCGCCACGTCGCCCGGTTCCAGGCGCACCGGGCCGCCGATGTCGATCAGCGGCAGGTTGGGCGAGCCGAGGCAGTTGTAGAGCTTGTTGCGCTCGGGGTGGTTGGCGACGTCCATCGGCAGCACGCGCTCCTGCTGGAGCAGGTTTTCGATCTTCGAGTGGTCCCGGGTGCGGGTGAGCAGGGTGCCCTTGCGGATCAGGTACAGGCGCGAGTCCCCGGCGTGGGCCCAGTGGATCTGGCCGTTCTGGATCAGGCAGCAGACCACGGTGGTGCGCGGCACGTCCGCCAGGCGGTTGGCTTCGGCATAGCGATGGATCTCGCGGTGCGCCAGCATGACCGTGTCCTGGAGGAAGTCCGCCGGATTGCGGATGGCCGGGCGGGCCTGGGTCTGGAACTGGCGCGCCAGCGTCTGCAGGGCTTGCTGCGCGGCGACTTCGCCCAGCGCATGGCCACCCAGGCCGTCGGCCAGCACCATCAGCAGGGCATCGCGCGTGAAGCAGTAGCCCATGCGGTCCTGGTTGATACGGCGGCCGCCTTTCCGGCTTTCCTGGTAGACGGAGAATCGCATGTTGTCGTGAGTTCGGTCAGGGTCAGCCCGGCGGGTGCGCGGGGCCGACGCGTAGTGATTTAATCGCCGCTCTGCGTCGTGGCGGTGTCGTCGCGGCGGCGCAGCAAGGTCATGAAGCGGCTCGTCGCGTTCATGCGTTCGGTAACGGGCCCAGCAGGGTTGGCTGCCGCCGCGGCGGCCGATTGCTCGCCCAGCGCGTTGCTCTGGTCGCGCAACTCCTTCTGAAGGCGGAACACGCTTTGCGGGCGCTCGGACGGCGTGAGCCGGAGGCACCATTCGACGAGGTCCACCAGCCCGTTGGTATAGGTGGCGCGCAGCCGGGAGATCGACTCGCCCATGCGGTCTTCCTTCTCGCGCTGGTTGGCCTCCTGCGGCGGCATGCCGGCCATGCAGGCGTAGAGCGTGGCGCCCAGGCTGTAGATGTCGGTCCAGGGGCCGAGGTCGCTGTGCTTGCCGTAGAGTTCGGGTGCGGCGAAACCGGGGGTGTACATCGGCTGGAAGCGGGCGGCTTCCATGGTCAGGATCTGCCGCGCGGCGCCGAAGTCGAGCAGGATCGGCGATTCGTCCTCGCGCAGGTAGATATTGCCGGGCTTGATATCCAGGTGCAGCAGCTTGTGGATATGGACTTCGCGCAGGCCGCTCATCAGGTCGTGGAACACCTTGCGGATGAACCGCTCGCGCAGCACCTTGGGCTTGCCCTGCTGCCGGGCCTGCAGGATATGCTCCTGCAGCGTCTTGCCCAGCTCGTAGTTCATGACCATGTAGACCGTGGAGTTCTCGCGGAAGAAATTCACCACGCGCACCACGCTCGGATGGGAAATGCGCGCCAGCGAGCGGCCTTCCTCGAAGAAATATTTCAGGCCCAGGCGAAACGAGGCCGCGTTCTCTTCCGGGACGACCGGAATCAGCTCGCCCGGGTTGCGGCGGGCCAGCGAGGACGGCAGGTATTCCTTGATGGCCACCGGGGCGCCGGTTTCATCGGTGGCGAGGTAGACGAAACTGAACCCCCCGCTGGCCAACTTCTTTACAATACGGTAGTTGGCCAGCAGCGTGCCGATGGGCAGCGGCGCACTCTTGGGTTGGTTAGCGCCCTTGGACTCTGTCATAGGATTCGGGACCTCATTTGCTCCCGGATTCTCCCGGCTAATCGATCACTTGTAAAGAAAACATTAGCGGGGACTGTTGCCAAAAATCCGCGTTTTCCAACCGGATTTTTCGTTGATTTTCTGCCCGGCCGGCGCGCTGCCGGCGCCCCCGCCCCGGTGCTGGCTTTGCGCGCCCCGGCGGGCGCGATAACCGCTCCGATTTACCCGTATTTCGACCCTTTCCGACTCTTACGCGAGATAACCGACAATGATCCACAGCATGACAGGGTATGGCCTGGCGACGCGCCAGGCGCCGCTGACAAACGCCAAGGGCGAGCCCAGCGGCCGGACCGCATCGGTTTCGGTGGAATTCCGGACTGTCAATTCGCGTTTTCTCGACCTGTTGTTCCGCGCCCCCGAGGAATGTCGCGCGTTCGAGCCCGCCCTGCGCGAGATGCTCATGGGCGAGCTGTCGCGCGGCAAGCTGGAATGCCGTATCAACCTGCAGCGCACCGATACCGGCGGCGCCACGCTGGCGCTGAACCAGGGCTTGCTGGACCAGATCCGCGCGCTGGAGTCCACCGTGGCCGCCACCTTCAGCGGCGCCGGTTCGCTGCGCATGGGCGAGATCCTGCGCTGGCCCGGCGTGCTGGTCGAGCCGGAACTGTCGCAGGAATCCCTGCGCGAGGCCGTCACGGGTGCCGCCCGTGAGGCGTTGAACCAGTTGCTGGAAGCGCGCCGGCGCGAGGGCGAGGCCCTCAAGGCCACGCTGATGGAGCGCATCGACGCGATGCTGGCCATCGTCGAGCGCCTGACGCCGACCATCCCCCAACTGATCGCCCATCATCAGGAAAAGCTGACCGAGCGCCTCCAGGAGGCGTTCAACCTGGCCGCGCCGTCCGGCATGCCGTCGATGAGCCGCGACGAGATCGGCGAGCGCATTCGCCAGGAAGCCACGGTGTACGGCATCCGCATCGATATTGCCGAGGAACTGTCGCGCCTGCAGGCCCACCTCAACGAAACGCGGCATATCCTGAAGAAGGGTGGGCAGGTCGGCAAGCGGCTCGACTTCATGATGCAGGAGCTGAACCGCGAGGCGAACACGCTCGGCTCGAAGGCCGCCGCCAAGGAGTTGGCCGATGCGTCGATGGAGCTCAAGCTGCTGATCGAGCAGATGCGCGAACAGATCCAGAATCTCGAATAAGTCCTAAACCATGAGTGAAACGTCCCACACCGCGTCCCAGTCCGCGCCGCACGTCGCCATCGACACCGCCTACCCCGGCAACCTGTTCATGGTGGTGGCCCCGTCCGGGGCCGGCAAGTCCACGCTGGTGAACAAGCTGCTGTCGCAGGATTCGGCCATCCGCCTGTCGATCTCGCACACCACGCGCAAGCCGCGCCCGGGCGAGCAAAACGGCCGCGAGTACCATTTCACGACCGTGGACGAGTTCCGCGTCGCGCGCGACCGGGGAGAATTCCTGGAATGGGCCGAGGTGCATGGCAATTACTACGCCACGTCCCAGGTCTGGATCGAGCAGCAGATGGCCCAGGGCAACGACGTGCTGCTCGAAATCGACTGGCAGGGCGCCCAGCAGGTGCACAAGCGGTTCTCGAACGCGGTGGAGATCTTCATCCTGCCGCCGTCGCTGACCGCGCTCGAGGAGCGGCTCAAGAAACGCGGCCAGGACGAGCCGAACGTGATCGTGCGCCGCCTGCTGGCCGCGGGCAGCGAAATGTCGCATGCGTCGGAATCGGATTACGTCATCATCAACGAGGTGTTCGATGACGCGCTGGCGCAGCTGAAAGACGTCGTCCGTGCCACCCGTCTGCGCTTTTCGTCGCAGAAGGCACGTCACAACGAGCTGTTCATCGAGCTGGGCATTCACTGACCGAAGGTCGGTGCCCAAGGGTCGGCCGGAACGTTTTCGGCCGCGTGCTGTAAAATGACGGCCTGTCGAACAGGTTTTGTCTCAAGGTGGATTCAATATGGCGCGTATTACCGTCGAAGATTGTCTGAAACACATCCCGAACCGCTTTGAGCTTGCGCTCGCCGCGACGTATCGGGCACGCCAGCTGGTGCAGGGCCACACGCCCAAGGTTGAGGCCAAGGACAAGCCCACCGTGGTGGCGCTGCGCGAGATCGCGTCCGGTCAGGTCGGCATCGAGATGCTGAAGAAGGTACCGACCTGATTGCCAGGGCGGCCTGTGGTGCATCGTTGTCTCGCGTACGTGCGGATTCAGCCGCGCATTCGTCCGGATTCCAGGGGCCGCCCCCATGTCTTCATCGTCGTCCAAGTCCGCGATCCATCCCGCGATCGTCCTGCCGGGTCCGCCCGGCGTACGGACGGACGGCGAACGGCCGGCACCGGGCCCCGTTGCCGCCGCCAGCGTGGCCCCGGGCGCCCCTTTGCCTGCCACGCCCTCCGCACTGCCGGTGTCGGTCGGCTTGCCGCCTGCGCCGCCGGGTTCACCCGGGGGTAGGCGCACCATGTCTGGCCAGATGCCGATGACCGCCCGAACCGGCGCCCCGAACCTGCCCGATCCGCTCGGCGACAACGTCGTCGGGGAACGGTCTGTCGTGCCGCCGCTGCAAGGCAAGTCACGTGCTGGGTTGGCCAACGACCTCGTGGCCGAGCCCATCGAGGGCACCCTGCCTGCCGCGCCGGCGGGCGAATTGTTCATCGACGCAGTGCTGGCGCAGTCATACCGGCACTTCTTCGGTCCGACCTCGCAGCCGGCCGTCCCGCCGCGCCAGCAGGTCATCTCCATCTCCCGGCTGATGGAGACGCTCACCTACCTGAAGCCCGCCGATCAGGCGCTGGTGCGCGAAGCCTTCCAGTTTTCCGACGAAGCCCACCTGGGCCAGTACCGCCAGAGCGGCGAGCCGTACATCACCCACCCGGTGGCGGTGGCGGAACTGTGCGCGGACTGGAAGCTGGACGTCCAGTCGATCATGGCCGCGCTGCTCCATGACGTGATGGAGGACCAGGGCATCACCAAGAGCGAACTGGCCGAGAAATTCGGTCCCAAGGTCGCGGAACTGGTGGATGGCCTGACCAAGTTGGACAAGCTCGAATTCCAGAGCCGCGAGCAGGCGCAGGCGGAAAGCTTCCGCAAGATGCTGCTGGCGATGGCGCGCGATGTGCGGGTGATCCTGGTCAAGCTGGCCGATCGCACGCACAACATGCGGACGCTCGATTTCGTGCCGCCCGAGAAGCGGCGCCGGATCGCGCTCGAAACCATGGAGATCTACGCGCCGATCGCGCATCGGCTGGGTCTCAACACGATTTACCGCGAGCTCCAGGAACTGTCGTTCAAGGTGGGCTCGCCGTTCCGCTACGCTACGCTCGAGAAGGCCGTCAAGGCCGCGCGCGGCAACCGGCGCGAGGTGGTCAAGCGCATCCTGGAAGCCGCCGAGCGCGCGCTGGCCGACGCCGGCATCGTGGCCGAGCTGTCCGGGCGCGAAAAGACGCTGTACAGCATCTATCGCAAGATGCACGACAAGCAGCTGTCGTTCTCGCAGGTGCTGGACGTCTACGGCTTCCGCGTGGTCGTGGAAACGCAGATGCACTGCTACATGGCGATGGGCGCGCTGCACAGCTTGTACAAGCCGATGCCGGGCAAGTTCAAGGACTACATCGCAATTCCGAAGATCAACGGCTACCAGTCGCTCCACACGACGCTGGTGGGCCCGTTCGGCACGCCGGTGGAGTTCCAGATCCGCACGCGCGGCATGCACCAGATTGCCGAGGCCGGCGTGGCTGCGCACTGGATGTACAAGCACCAGGCCGATCACGCCAACGATATCCAGCAGCAGGCGCACCAGTGGCTCCAGTCGCTGCTGGACATCCAGAGCCAGACCGGCGACTCGCAGGAGTTCCTGGAGCACGTCAAGATCGACCTGTTCCCGGACGCGGTCTACGTGTTCACGCCGAAGGGCCATATCCGCGCGCTGCCACGCGGCGCCACCGCGCTGGACTTCGCCTACGCGGTGCACAGCGACCTCGGCAACCAGTGCGTGGCGGTCAAGATCAACAACGAGTTGTTGCCGCTGCGTACCGAGCTGAAGAGCGGCGATATCGTCGAGGTGGTCACGGCGCCGTACTCGAAGCCAAATCCGGCGTGGCTCGCCTTCGTCCGCACGGGCAAGGCGCGCGCGGCGATCCGACATTACCTGAAGACGACCAAGCTCGACGAGGCCATCCAGCTGGGCGAACGCCTGCTGGAGCAGTCGGCGCGCCAGCTTGGCATCGAGCTCAAGGCGGTGCCGCAGGCGGTCTGGGATCGCATGATCCAGTGGACCGGCAACAAGCACAAGGAAGACATCTTCGCCGACCTGGCGCTCGGCCGCCGCGTGCCGGCGGTGGTGGCGCGGCGCATGGAGATCCTGCTGCAGGAGCTGTCCGGCGACGTCGACAGCGCGCTGCTGGCTGCCGTGCAGACCTTCGCGGGCGAGGAAGCGCCGGCCGTGCCGATTACCGGCGACGAAGGCATGTCGATGATCTTCTCGGCCTGCTGCCGGCCGATTCCCGGCGATTCGATCGTCGGCTATCTCGGCAAGGGCGAGGGGTTGCAGATCCACGTGCAGGATTGCAAGGTGGCCAAGCGGCTGCACAGCAAGGACCCGGAGCACTGGATCGAGGTCATGTGGGCCAAGAAGACGACCCGCGCCTTCGACGTGTCGATCAAGGTCATGGTGCGCAACGTGAAGGGCATCGTGGCGCGCGTGGCCGCGGACCTGACCGCCGCCGACGCCAACGTGGCCCACGTGGCCATGGAGCAGCAGCAGGGCGGCCACCAGGAAGCCACGTACATGCAGTTCGTGATCCAGGTCCAGAACCGCCTGCACCTGGCCAACGTGATGCGCGGGCTGCGGCGCAACCCGGACGTGATCCGGATCTTCCGCGACCGCAACGACGGCTGACGCCTAGTTCACCGCGCCCTTCGCCGGGTAACGGACTTCCAATATATCGATCTGTTCCATCCCGGCCGGCGTGCGCAGCGGCACGGTGTCGCCCTCGCGCGCCTTGATCAGTGCCTTGGCGATCGGCGAAATCCAGCTCACATGGTTGTTGTCGAGGTCCACCTCGTCCATGCCGACGATGGTGATCGTGGTTTCGTCGCCGGACTGGTTCGCATAGGTGACCGTGGCGCCGAAGAAGACCTGGTCGTTGTCGCCCTGCAGCGAGGGGTCGACGACTTCGGCCTTGTCGAGCCGGCGCGTGAGAAAGCGGATGCGGCGATCGATCTCGCGCAGCCGCTTCTTGCCATAGAGATAGTCCCCGTTCTCGGAGCGGTCGCCGTTGGAGGCGGCCCAGGAGACGATCTGCACCACCTCGGGACGGTCCACGTCGATCAGGTGCATCAGCTCGTCGCGCAGGCGGTTGTAACCCGTGGCGGTAATGTAGTTCTTGGTGCCGGCAGGCACCGGCGTGGCGCCCTCGGGCAGGTCGTCGTCATCATCGTCCGACGACTCTTTGACAAAAGCCTTGTTCATGGTCCGGATCACTTCTTCGGGTAGTCATTATAGGAAGTTGCGCGGCCGGAGCGCGCCGGGCGAAAAAAATGCGGCGTAGGGGGTTCACAAAATTGAAAACTTCTATATAATCTCATTTCTCGAGTGCGGCTGTAGCTCAGTTGGATAGAGTACTTGGCTACGAACCAAGGGGTCGTGGGTTCGAATCCTGCCAGCCGCACCACCTATCGAGTCAAAAAGGGCTTCCGGAAACGGAAGCCCTTTTTGCATTCCCTCCCCGCATTTCCCTTCCCTCCCGGAACACTCCGCCCGCATACCGCTCAAACCTGCATCGGTCCTTGTCGATCGCACGGAGAACGCGCATGAACCAGGATGAATGGCGGGTAGAGGGCTATCGGGGCATGGATGCCTACGTGCTGCTGTCGTCGCATCGGCAGGCCGTGGCTGGCAGCGTGTCTGATACGGAAACGTACGGCTACGAGGTGCGCATCGCGCAGGAGGGTGTCGATCCCTCCGATACCGGCGATACGGAGATCCTCTCCAGCGGCGGCCACGAATTTGCCACGCGGCACGCTGCCGAAGTGGCGGCTTTCAGTGCCGCCTATGCACTCATCGACAAACTTTTAGGACCGGTCAGATAGACAGCAAAGTTCCTTGCGGGTAGCGCAATGACGTATGTCACGGCGTGACCTGCCTGTCGGGGCGGAACTTGATCTTGATCATTTTTGATCGGTGGGGTGGCACCTAGGCTGGATGTGGAGCGCGATGTTCGCGCCTTGCAGCAGACCGGAGGTAGCCACCATGTCCGAGTATGAAGGATTCAAGATCGTCTACGAGGTGATCCATTTGCCGAAGGGCAAGTGGGGGATCCTGATCGAGATCATCCGGCGCGTGGACGGCGAAATCCTGATGGCTCGCCACAATCCTTTTCCGAGCCATCCTTTCGATACGAAGCTCGAGGCGCTCGAGCATGTGAACCGCTACATCGCTTCGACGCTCGATGATCTCGATGACGCGCACACGGTGCGGCGGATCGCATGATCCGCATCGGTGATGCACAAAAAGAAAACGCCCTTCGCGGGCGTGTTCTTCTTCACGGTGCAGAAAGTGGAAATAGTGTTTGCCTTATGCGGGACGATCCCCCATAATCCATCTCCTTCGGACGCGGGGTGGAGCAGTTGGCAGCTCGTCGGGCTCATAACCCGAAGGTCGCAGGTTCAAGTCCTGCCCCCGCAACCAACACCTCTGAAGCCCTCTTCAAAAACCTCTGCCGATCACGGCAGAGCGTTCCTGGCAGTACTTTCCAAAGTTCGTAATTTCAACGCCTGACGCTTACGCGTGCACCAGCGACGCCGCCTTCGCGAACGTATCGCGCACTTGCGGCTGGCCTTCGCGCTCCGCCGCCTCGGCACGATCGGTGAGGCGGCCCTTGAGCACGGCGATATTGCCGCCGCCGCCCAGCTTGGTCGATGCATCGCGCATCAGTTGCGTGAGTTCCTGCGTCACGTCAGCACCATCGAAGGCGCTGACCGACAGCGCGGACACGCGCTCCAGAAAATTGTTGACCAGCGCTTCATCATGTTGCGGTTCGGGCATGGCTGCTCCTTGTCGAACGATTGAGAGAGGCGATGTGAGACGCAGGGCCGGCGGGATCAGGACCGGGGCAGTTGCGGCGTGATGCGCCGTCGGGCGGGCTTCAGCGCCCGCGTGGGCCAGAGCACGTAGTTCGTATGCGGGTCCATCGGCTTGCCGAAGTACGAGACCCACACCTGCACGCCTTGTTCGGTTTCGGAAACGATCGCGGCCACGGCACGGGCGGCGACGGAAGGGGACTTGAGCAGGTCGGCCAGGGCTTCCACGCCCTGGACCACATGGTGCTTCACCCCCCTGAACCACACGTACTGACGCATGGCTGCAAGAAAATTCTTTGTCATGGACTCGACGGTTCCTTGTTGTAGTGCTGCGAGATGAGACCCAAGCTTACACGCTTAGTTGTGACACCTTTGTAGGGAGGCGTCTGATTTTTCCGCAAAGGCACGGCCGAATGTGATGCATGCGACGTGCGCTGCCAAATTGACATTGGGCGACGCTTGTCTTAGCTTCGTTACATACTCTGCACATCGCTGTTTCCTGAATCGTTGTCCCGGCCCAAGGCATGGAGGCATGGTGGAACATGTAGCGGATCTGAACGAACGGCGCGCCCGTGGCAAGGCGCTGCGCCAACTGGTGCCGCGACGGACACACGCAGCGGTCGGCAACGTGGATCGGGACCCGATTCCGCTACTCGAGACCAGCAGCGCTGGCCGGGTGGAGCGGCTGGTGCCCTTGCGCTACGGGCGCATGATCCAGTCCCCGTTTACATTTTTCCGAGGCAGCGCGATCGTCCAGGCGCACGACCTTGCGGGTACGCCGGCCTCGGGCATGACCATCCAGATCTGCGGCGACTGCCACCTCTCGAATTTCGGCGGGTTTGCCACGCCCGAGCGCGCGCTGCTGTTCGATGTGAACGATTTCGACGAGACCAGTCCAGGCCCGTGGGAGTGGGACCTGAAGCGGCTCACCGCGAGCATGGTCGTCGCCGCGCGCCACCTGCGTCACGGCAAGACTGCCGCCGACAATATGGTCTGCGAAGTGGTCAACAGCTATCGCGACCGCATGGCCATGTATGCGGAAATGGGCGTGCTGGAAACCTGGTACGACCGCATTACGTTCGACCGCCTGCTGGCCGAGGCACTCAACCCCACGGCCCAGAAGGAGATCCGCCGCGCGATGGAGCGTGCCGCCACGCGTACGCATGAGACCCTGCTGCCGAAGCTGAGCGCGCGCTCAGGGCACCGCTGGCGCATCCTGGACGCCCCGCCGGCCGTCTTCCATATCCGGGGCGAGCAAACGCTGTTCACGAAGGACGACGACTGGCTGAAGAAGAGCGTCGATGCCGACGTGATCGCCAAGTGCTTCAGCGATTACACCTCCACGCTGGCCGCCGATCGCCGCGAACTGCTCTCGCATTTCATCTCCCAGGACATCGCCTTCAAGGTGGTGGGCGTGGGCAGCGTGGGCACGCGCTGCCTGATCCAGCTACTCACGGACAGCCATGACAAGCCGCTGTTCCTCCAGTTCAAGGAGGCCACGCAATCGGTGGTGGCGCGTTATTTCAAGTCCCCGGCGGTGACGCACGAGGGCCGGCGCGTGGTGGAAGGGCAGCGCCTGATGCAGGCCGCCAGCGACCTGTTCCTGGGTTGGACCAAGGGGCCCTCCGGCCGCCACTTCTACGCCCGGCAGTTGCGCGACATGAAATTCTCGGCCGAGATCGAACTGATGGATGCCGAACTGCTGACCGGCTACGGGCGCGTGTGCGGCCGGGCGCTGGCCCGCGCGCATGCCAAGGCGAGCAACCTGGCGCCGGAGATCAGCGGCTACCTGGGCACCAGCGACGCCATGGCCGAGGCGCTGGTGGGCTACGCCAACGCCTATGCCGACCAGGTGGACCGCGACTACGAGGCCTTCGCCGCAGCATGCCGGTCGGGGCGGCTCGCCGCGCGTACCGATGCCGACATGGCTGCCGATTTCCAGGTTTGATGCCCGCGTAAAATCAGAATCGTCCTAAGGAGTTTGCCGATGACCGAGGATATGCTGCTGCAACTGATGGTGGAGGTGGAGCGTGCGGACCCCATCGACTACGCCAACCTGCCGTTCGACGATGACGCGCTGCGGGCGCTCGCCTGCAAGCTGATCGCCGAACGATCGACGGAACTGGAGCTGTCGGGGATGTCGCAGGAAGCGCTGTTGGCGACACTCTGGGCGTCCACGGCCAAGCTCGTGCTCGAGAACATCGTGCTCAACGCGCGGCTGCTGACCTTGCAGGGATTGCCCGACGACGCCAAGGCGCTGATCGACCGTATCGCCCGCCAGTCGCGCGGTGGGGCGTGAATCCTCCAGCGATAAAAAGCGGCCCGTGCATCACACGATGCGCGGGGGCCGGCGTTTGGATAAAATACCGGCTTCAATCGGGCCTGGGCCTGATTTCTGGAGGTTTTACGCGTGATCAAGTGGATTATCGTCGCTGCATATCTGGGTGCCATCCTGTATGTGCATTTCCGCGGCAAGGTGCGACTGCCGTTCATGCGCCAGTTGCTCGACCACTCCGCGCTGGTGGCGCCGGTCAACTGCTTCATGTACATGTTCTCGGGCGTGCCGCGCACGCCGTACATTGGCGTCGAGCGGTTCCCGGACCTGGAGAAGCTGCGCGCTGCATGGCCGCAGATTCGTGACGAGGGCCTGGCCCTGGTCGCGATGCGCAAGATCAAGGCCGCCGACAAGAATGACGACGCCGGCTTCAACTCGTTCTTCAAGTACGGCTGGAAGCGTTTCTACCTGAAATGGTACGAGGCGCAGCACCCGTCCGCCGAGACGTTGTGCCCGAAGACCGTGGCGCTGCTGCGCGAACTGCCGACGGTGAAGGCGGCGATGTTTGCCGAGCTGCCGCCGGGCGGCAAGCTGAACCCGCACCGCGACCCGTTTGCCGGCTCGCTGCGCTATCACCTGGGACTGTCCACGCCGAACGACGACCGCTGCTTCATCGAGGTGGACGGCGAGCGCCATAGCTGGCGCGATGGCCACGGCGTGGTGTTCGACGAAACCTACCTGCACTGGGCCGAGAACCGCAGCGACAAGGATCGCCTGATCCTGTTCTGCGACATCGAGCGTCCGATGCGCTATCGCTGGACCGCCGCGGTCAACCACTGGTTGGGCCGCAAGGTGATGACGGCCGCCAGCTCGCCGAACGAGGAATCCGACCAGACCGGCGCCATCAACAAGCTGTTCCGCTTCGTCTGGCTGGGCGGTCAGTACCGCCGCCGCTTCAAGTCCTGGAACAAGAACGTCTACTACGTGACCAAGTTCGGGCTGATCCTCGGCGGCGTCGCGCTGATTGTTTTCCTCTGATTTTTGCGATCGATTTCCCGATAGTCAGGGCTCGGCGGCACCCGTCCGCCGACGCTCGGCGCCCACGGCCTCGTAGTGCGCACGCTTGTCCTCGTACATGCGGCTGTCGGCCAGCTTGACCGTATCGGTCAGCCGGTCGCCCTGCGTGCACGTGGCGGCGCCAATCGAAAACGACAGCCGCGCACCCGGATAGAACTGGTTGTTCAGCTCCACCACCTGCTGGATCTGATCGACTACCGTGGCCGCGCCGCGTTCGTCGTTGCCGGGTAGCAAAACCATGAATTCATCGCCGCCGATGCGGGCCACGCAGGCCTGCTCGCCCACGGCTTTCTTGAGCACCTCGCCCGTGCGGCGCAGCAGCGCGTCGCCGTCGCCGTGGCCGTACTGGTCGTTGACCTGCTTCAGGCCATTGAGGTCCACCGCCACCACGCTGACCGGCCACGGCCCCTTGCGGCCCAGGCGCGCCAGTTCATCCTCGTAATACGCGCGGTTGTAGAGCTTGGTCAGCACGTCGTGCTTGCCCAGGAACTCGACGTAGGCCTCGGCCTTCTTGCGCGCGGTGATGTCGGTCAGCGACACCAACACCTGATCCCAGTCCGCCTCCCGGCCCGGGAAGACCGACCACTGCATGAATACGTCCACCGAGCGGCCATCGAGCGCGTAGTTGATAACTTCGCGCTGCTGCCAGAGCTTTTCGTGCCAGAGGTCGATCAGTTGCTCGGCGAAGTGGATGCGCATGTCGTCGCGGAACACGTCGCCCAGCCGGGACAGCAGGATGTCCTTGCTCGGCGCGGCGAACATCGTCAGCGTCTGCTGGTTGACGTCGAGCACGCGGATCTCCTGCATGCAGCGCGAGACGAAGTCCGGGTGCACATTCAGAAAAGTCCGAAAATCGGTGATGCCGGCCGCGCGCACCTCGTCCAGCAGCATCTTCACCGCGCTGAAGTCCTCCACCCAGAGCGAGACCGGCGAGTGTTCGAACAGTCCCTGAGCGTATTGCTGGCTGCGGCGCAGGTCGCGCTCGCTGCGCACGCGCGTGGTGATGTCCTCGATCGACAACAGCACGCGCGACCAGTCCTGCTCGTGGCCCGGCATGACCGTGGCGTCGAGCCGGATGTCGAGCCGTTCGCCGTCGAGCGTGTAGTTGACGGTCTGGCTGGCGAAGTGCCGGCCGCCGTCCCAGAGCTGGCCAAGTTCCTCGACGTGCTGGTCGAACATGTCGTCACGGAACACGGTGTCGAGGTTGGCGACGAGGTCCGCCAGGTCGGCGGCGCGGAAGAGGTCGAGCGTGCGGCGATTGACGTCGAGCACGCGGATCAGGGCCGAGCAGCGCGCCACTTCGGCCGGGCGCTCGCGCAGATAGGCGCGCAGGTCGGTGACCCCGTCCGCGCGCAGTTGATCGAAGGCCAGCCGCACGGCGCTGAAGTCCTCGAGCCAGAGCGAGACAGGCGCGAGCTGAAACAGCGTTTGATAATCGTCGTCGAGCCGCGAAGCGGCGGGTGCACTGCCCAAGTTTGCTCTCCCTGGTTCTGGTAGTCGGTGTCCGCGCACAAGCATAGGCGAGGGCGCCGCCATTTTGGGACAAATCCTAGCGGAAGTCTCGCAAGAACGGTGCCGGGCGCGGGGGAGCGGGAGGGCAGGGCGGCGTCAGGGTGCCAGCCGACGCACCACGCCGGCCACCGTTTCCAACGCGCGTTCGAGCGCCGGCTCGCGCGGATTGCCGCAGTTGAGCCGCAGATAGTGATCGAAGCGGTTCGAATTCGAGAACATCGAGCCAGGCATGACTCGGATGCCATGGGTCAATACCTCCTCGAAGACGGCTTCGGACGACATCCCGGCCGGCAACTCTATCCACAGGTGCAGCCCGCCGCGCGGCAGCGTGAGCCGCGTGCCGGCCGGAAAGCTGCCCGCCACAGCCTGCGCCATCCATTCGCGCTGGATGCGCAACTGCTCGCGCAGGCGGCGCAGATGGCGCTCGAACGCGCCGGTGCCCATGAAATCGGCCACGGCGATCTGCGCGAGCATCTCGTTGGGGCGCGACAGGCCGAACTTGAGCATCTCCACGCGCGCCTGCCACTTGCCGGCGGCGATCCAGCCCAGCCGCATGCCCGGTGCCAGCACCTTGTGGAGCGAGGCGCAGTGGATCACGTTGCCCGTTGTATCCCACGTCTTGGCCGCCGCGAGCGGGGTCTCGCCCTCGTAGGTGGCGGCGCAGCTATCGTCCTCGATCAGCGTGATGCCGCGCGCCTCGCACCACGCCACCAGGCGCTGCTTGTGCGCGTCGGGCATGACGCAGCCGAGCGGGTTCTGCAGATTCGGCACCACGGCCACGGCCTTGATGTTGTCGTAGGTCTGCGCGGCCAGTTCCAGCGCCTCCAGCGAGATGCCGGTCTGCGGGCTGCACGGGATTTCGAGCGCGCGCATGCCCAGGCTCTCGAGAATCTGCAACAAACCGTAATACGTGGGCGATTCCACGGCGATGACATCGCCAGGCTTGGCCACGGCGCGCAGGGCGAGGTTCAGCGCCTCGGTGCAGCCGTGGGTGACGACGACGTCCTCAGGCGCGAGCTGGATCCGCGAGCGCAGCGCGTGCCGGGCGAGTGCGGCGCGCAGGGACGGGTGGCCGTCCGCCTCGGCTGCGGTGCCGAAGAGATCGGGATAGCGCCGCAGCGCGCGAGCCGTGGCGGTGCGCAGCGCAGCGGTGGGGTAGAGCGAGGGCGCGCCGCACGCGCCGCCAAAGTTGATCTTGATATCGCGATGCTGGCCGCGCGCGAGGATGGCCGAGATGCGCTGATGGATGCCGACGTATTGCGCCGGGTCAGGCAGGCCGGCGGCCGGTTCCTCGATCTGCGCCAGCGCCGGGCGCGACGGCGCGCGCACGAAGTAGCCCGAGCGCGGCCGCGCTTCGAGCAGGCCCGCGGTTTCCAGCTCCCGGCACGCCTGGAGCGCCGTGGACAGGCTCACCTCATGCAGCCCCATCAGCGACCGCACCGACGGCATGCGGTCGCCCACGGCCAGCGTGCCGGCGGCGATGGCCTGCCGGTAGTGGCCGGCCACCTGTTGATAAAGGGGGAGGGAGGGGTGCGTGGCAGTCATGGCGCGATCATCGCCCACGGGGCGCGGGCACAACAGATACAGATGAAGGGTGTCTGTATCGTAACAGAGCCGGACTGTGCGATCTGTTCTGGTCGCACCCGCAATCCCTTGTGCCTGTTGGCTTGGCGGGTCGCCGGATAGGCTGGAAACCTGATTCTGGACCCCGGAGCGCGATCATGTCCCAAGCGAAATTTTCGACCGAAACCTACCAGTTGGCCGCCGGTCAGTGGCTCAAGCTGCACCTGAAGCCCGGCGCCGTGGTGCACCTCGCATCCGGTCGCCTGACCGTGGCGGGCCCGCCAACCTGGCTGGCCGAGACGGTTAGCCGGCCTGCCGCCACGCTCACGCCCGGCGCGGTGTACATCGCCGGCATCGCCGGCTGGACCACGCTGGCGGCCCACGGCGCGGCAACCCTGCACATCATGCAGCCGTCGCCGCCCCCGGGATGGTGGCGACTGATAAAATCCCGCTTCGGCCGATCTGGCCTCCTGCTGGGTAACGCCCGGCCACCAGACACCAAGGCCGCTGAAATACCCGTTCCCCATGCTACGTCTAAGTGAAGTCAAACTCCCGCTCGACCATACCGAGAGCGACCTGGAGGCAGCCGTGCGCAGCCACCTCGCGCAGATCGGTGTCAAAGGCGACGGGATGGTCGCGTTCACCGTCTTCCGCCGCGCGCACGATGCCCGCAAACGCGCCGATATCAAGCTGACCTACATCGTCGATATCGAAGTCCGCGACGAGGCCGCCCCCCTCCAGCGCATGGCCGGCAAGCCCAACTGGAGCGTGACGCCCGACATGACGTACCGCTTCGTGGCACAGGCCCCGGCGGGCGGGCCGACGCTGCGCCCGGTGGTGATCGGCCTGGGTCCGTGCGGGCTGCTGGCGGGCCTGCTGCTGGCGCAGATGGGCTTCCGCCCGATCATCCTCGAGCGCGGCAAGGAAGTGCGCGAGCGCACCAAGGACACTTTCGGCCTGTGGCGCAAGAGCGTGCTCAATCCCGAGTCGAACGTGCAGTTTGGCGAAGGCGGCGCGGGCACGTTCTCGGACGGCAAGCTCTACAGCCAGATCAAGGACCCCCGCCACTACGGTCGCAAGGTGCTCGATGAATTTGTGCGCGCGGGCGCACCCGAGGACATCCTCTTCAAGGCGCGGCCCCACATCGGCACATTCCGGCTGGTGAGCATGGTGGAGAAGATGCGCGCCGAGATGCTGTCGCTGGGCGCCGAAATCCGCTTCGAGACGCGCGTGGACGACATCGACATCGAGAACGGCCAGGTGCGCGGGCTCAAGCTCTCCACCGGCGACTACCTCGAGTGCGACCACGTGGTGCTGGCCGTGGGCCACAGCGCGCGCGACACCTTCCACATGCTGCACGACCGCGGCGTGTTCATGGAGGCCAAGCCGTTCTCGCTGGGCTTCCGCATCGAGCATCCGCAGGGGCTGATCAACCGCAGCCGCTTCGGCAAGTTCGCTGGCAACAAGCTGCTGGGCGCGGCGGACTACAAGGTGGTGCACCACGCCAGCAATGGGCGCGCGGTGTACAGCTTCTGCATGTGCCCGGGCGGCACGGTGGTGGCGGCGGCGTCCGAGCCGGGCCGGCTGGTGACCAACGGCATGAGCCAGTACTACCGGGCCGAGCGCAACGCCAACGCCGGCATCGTGGTGGGTATCACGCCGGAGGTCGATTTCCCGGGTGGCCCGCTGGCCGGCATCGCCCTCCAGCGTCACTGGGAGGAGCGTGCCTTCGTGCTCGGCGGCAGCGACTACCGCGCGCCGGGCCAGCTGGTGGGGGATTTCATCGCGGGACGGCCGTCCACGGCGCTCGGCTCGGTCGAGCCCTCGTACAAGCCGGGCGTGACGCCGACGGACCTCAGCACGGCGCTGCCGGACTATGTGATTGACGCGATCCGCGAGGCGCTGCCGGAACTCGACAAGAAGATTGCCGGGTTTGCGATGCACGACGCCGTGCTGACCGGGGTGGAGACGCGCACGTCGTCGCCGCTGCGGATCCGGCGCAATAACGACGACTACCAGAGCATCAATGTGAAGGGGCTGTACCCGGCGGGCGAGGGCGCCGGCTATGCGGGCGGGATCTACTCGGCCGCCATCGACGGTATCGAGGTGGCCGAAGCCGTGGCGCTCGACATCGCCAACAGCTAGCCGTTACATACCCATCAGATAGTTGGCCGCGCCCAGGCCGGCCATCCGCCCACTGGCGAAGCAGGCTGTCAGCAGATAGCCGCCGGTGGGCGCCTCCCAGTCCAGCATCTCCCCCGCGCAGAACACGCCCGGCATGGCGTTGAGCATCAGGTGATCGTTCATCGCCTCGAACGCGACGCCGCCGGCCGTGCTGATGACCTCGTCGATGGGCCGCGCGCGCACCGGCCGCAGCGGCAGCGCCTTGATGGCCGCCGCGAGGGCGACCGGATCGTGCATGTCGGCCTTCGACACGCCTTCATAGAGCAGCCCTGCCTTGACCCCGGTAATGCCGAGCTTGCTCTGCAGGTGGCTCGACACCGAGCGCGAGCCGCGCGGGCGGGCGATCTCGTCGGCCACGCGCGCCGCGCTCATGCCGGGCGCCAGGTCCAGGCGGATCTCGGCGCTGCCATCCCGTTCGATGAGATCGCGGATCGGGGCGGACAGCGCGTAGACCAGGCTGCCTTCGATGCCGGTCGCGCTGATCACGAACTCGCCCTGACGATGCAGCGGCGTGCCGTCCGGCGCGGTGACCGCCATCGCCACGGATTTCACCGGCTGGCCGGCGTAGCGTTCGCGGAAGACATCGGACCAGTCCACATCGAACCCGCAATTGGCGGGGCGCAGCGGGGTGATGGTCACGTCATGTTCGGCGAGCCAGGGTACCCAGGCTGCGTCCGATCCCAGTCGCGCCCAGCTGCCGCCGCCCAGCGCCAGCACCACGGCTGGCGCCGACACCGTCGATTCGCCCGCCGGCGAGGCGAAGCGGAGTTGGCCTGCATCGTCCCAGCCCAGCCAGCGATGTCGGGTGTGCACGCGCACGCCCGATTCCCGCAGCCGATGCAACCATGTGCGCAGCAGCGGCGCGGCTTTCATCTCGGTGGGGAAGACACGGCCTGAGCTGCCGACGAAGGTGTCGATGCCGAGCCCGTGCACCCAGGCGCGCAGCGCCGGGCCGTCGAACTCGGCCAGCAGTGGCGCGATGCGGTTGGCCCGCTGCCCGTAGCGCGCCAGGAAGGCCGGCGCGGGCTCGGAATGCGTGATGTTCATGCCGCCCTTGCCGGCCATCAGGAACTTGCGGCCGACCGAGGGCATGGCGTCGTAGACGTCTACCGCGACGCCGCGCCCGGCCAGCGCCTCGGCCGCCATCAACCCGGCCGGCCCGCCGCCGATGACCACGGCGTGGGGCGTGCCAGACGGGGCGGATGCTGAAATGGAGGAGGCGGACATGGGCGGTTGCCGGTTGGCGGAGCAGGGGGAAGAGACGCGGGACGCCGCGCATTATAGGTGACAGCGCCCCGGCACCACGACCGTGCGCGGACGTGCGGTGGCGCACAGCGGGCGCTCCCGGCGCCGGCCAGACTCGTGCGAAACAGGGGAGGCTTCCATGAGCTCAGCACCGCGCAATCCCACCATCGACATGTGCAGGGGCATCGGCATCGCGCTGGTGGTCTTCAGCCATGCCTGGGCCTTGCCCGATCCGGTGTATCGGGCGATCTACTCGATGGCCTTTCCCGCCTTCCTGCTGCGGGCCGGGCTCGTGTTCCAGCCCTCGCGGGCGGTGGCCGCGCCGGCCTCGCACCTGTGGGGCAAGTTCATGCGGCTGGTGGTGCCGGCCTGGGGCATGGGGCTGGTGCTGGCGGTACCTTACATCGTCGCGTGGGCGCTCGGCCGCTTTCCCCACGATGAGTTCACCATGCGCTTTGTCGGCACCATGACCGGGTCCGCCATCAACGAATGGAATTTCCTGAGCACGCCGCTGTGGTCGCTGTTCTGCCTGTTCTGGCTGGACGTGGTGGCCACCGCGCTGTCGCGGCTGGGCCCGAGCGTGGCCGGGGCGCTGATGACCAGCGTTGGGCTGGTCTGGATCGTCTTCACGCAGGGTGGCGGTACGTGGTCGGACGTGAACCCGGTGGAGTGGCCGTTTTCGCTGCGCAACGTGGGCTGCGCCATGGTGTTCTACGGCGCCGGGCTCTGGATGGGCGGCGGCAAGGGGCCCCGTGCCGCGGCGGTGGGGCCGATGCAGTTCACGCCGGCCTCGCTGACCATGCGGCGCGCCCTGCTGCTGGTGGTCACGCTGGCGGTCTGGGTGCTGGCCGTCCGGCATGCGCCAGATGTATTGAATGTGTCGCGCAACCGCATCGGCACCACGCCCATGGCGATGGCGATGACGTTGCTCGCAGCCTTCGCCGGCACCGCGCTGCTGTGGCAGGTGGTGGTGCTGCTGCCGACCTCCCGCGCGGTGGTTTGGCTCGGCACGCATACGCTGCCCGTGTTCGGCTTCAACTACCTCGTCAACAAGATCGTGTTCGAGACGGCCACCCGCGCCGGCGTGGAAGTGGCGCGGCTGGGCAACTGGTGGTGGGTGCTGGCGCTGATCGAGCTGGGGCTGCTGTGCGCCATCGCCTGGATGCTGGATCGCATGGGGCCCATCGGCGACCTGTTCAATGGCCGGCCGCTCAAGCGGGTGGGGCGAGAAAAGGCGCGCATGGCCTGACTTGGGAGGCAGGGGCGGGGCGTAGAATGGCGCTTTGCCAGCCGCTGTCCCCGCCATGCCTGCCTTTCCTGATTCCGCCGATGCTGCCGATGCCACCGATGCCCAGATCGTCGAGGCCGTGCGCCATTGGCTGTCGCGCGCCGTCATCGGCCTGAACCTGTGCCCGTTCGCCAAGAGCGTCTATGTGAAGGATCAGGTGCGCTACGTGGTCAGCCCGGCCATGGGGGCGGAAGACCTGCTCGAGGAACTTGAGGGTGAACTGCGCGGGCTGGCGGACGCCGATCCGGCACAGACCGACACCACGCTGCTGATCGTGCCGCACGCGCTGGCGGACTTCCTCACCTACAACGACTTCCTGTATTTCGCCGAGCGCCTGCTGCGCAGCCTGCGGCTGGCCGGCACACTCCAGATCGCCAGCTTCCACCCGGACTACCAGTTCGAAGGCACCGAGCCGGACGACATCGAGAACTACACCAACCGCGCGCCGTATCCGATCCTGCACCTGCTGCGGGAAGACAGCATCGCGCGCGCCGCCGAGGCGTTTCCGGACGCCGCCGATATCTACGAGCGCAACCAGGCCACCATGCGGCGGCTGGGCGTCGACGGCTATCGGCAGTGGATGTCGGAAAAATCCCAAGACGAAGGCTGACCCCAGCCTGCCCGGGCGGCCCCGTCAGGGCGCGGTGAAGAACCGCTCGCCCATTTCCTCGAGTCCCAGCGTTTCCAGCACGTTCTGGAGCCGGTCGGCCGCCCGCTTGCGCGGCAGGTCCTTGTACTGGGCGATGATCAACTCGTTTTTCATCGAATGTTCCCAGCCCACCAGTTCGGTCACGCTGACCTGGTAGCCGTGCGCCTCGAGCTGCAGGCAACGCAGCACATTGGTCACCTGACTGCCGAACTCGCGCGTATGCAGCGGATGGCGCCAGATCTCCGTCAGCGGATTGCCGGCCAGCAGCTTGCCCTTGTGCTTGCGCAGCACGCTGGCCACCTCGGCCTGGCAGCACGGCACCAGCACGATGTGGCGTGCCTGCCGGGCCAGGGCGAAGCGGATGGCATCGTCCGTGGCGGTGTTGCACGCGTGCAGCGCGGTCACCACGTCCACCGTGGCGGGCAGGGCGGGCGAGGTGATGGATTCGGCTACCGACAGGTTCAGGAACGACATGCCCGGGAATTCCGCGCGCGCGGCCAGCTCCTGTGAGCTTTTCACCAGCTCCTCGCGGGTCTCGATACCGTAGATGTGCGAGTTCTTGCCCTGTTCCTCAGGCAGATCCTTGAAGAACAGGTCGTAGAGGATGAAGCCCAGATAGGACTTGCCGGCGCCATGGTCCACCAGCGAGACGGCGCCGCGCGCGTCCGCCACCTCGCGCAGCAGCGGCTCGATGAACTGGAACAGGTGGTAGACCTGCTTGAGCTTGCGGCGGCTGTCCTGGTTCATCTTGCCGTCGCGCGTCAGGATGTGGAGTGCCTTGAGCAGCTCGATGGACTGGCCGGGACGGACTTCGTAACTATTGGACATGGAGGGCAAAACCTGCGGCGGGGGACATCGGAGGGCGACAGTTTACCGAAATCCCGCCGCCCGGCCCGTCATCGCCCGATTTCCGGGGGGCTCAGCAGGAGTGATACCCCACTTTTGTGGGCTAAAGTTCACTCCGCCCGCTGCCGTTGATCAAAGATCGACGACAAGCAGAGTTGGCGGCAGCAAACGGCGATCCTTGCGGAAGGATCGGGGCCACGGCCCGGCCGGACTGCCATCGCCTGCCACACAGAAGCGGGGACACATGACAGCCGACGCCGGACTACGCCTGGAACTGAGCCAGCCAGGGGACCACGTACGCGCGTGCTTTGCACCGGAGCCGGGACGCCTGCCGCCCGACCGCGCCACCCTCGAAGCCAGCCTCGAGGAACATGGCTGGCGCGGCGCGCGGCTCGACCAGGGCGCGGTGAACGCCTTCCTGACCCAGTGCCAACTGGCTGACGGCGAGGTCGACGGCGTGATCGGCAGCCTGCTCGACGGGGCCTTCGAACTCGAAATCACTGCTGACAAGCTGTCCCTGCTGCTGACGCTGATGCCGCCCGAGGGCGGCCGGGCGATCAATATCGAGGACATTGCCGCCGCGGCGACCTCGATGAACGTGGTGGCGCTGCTCGACAAGGCGGCCATCGAAGTGGCGCTGGAGGCCGGCAGCTGCGAAGGGCGCGAAATCGCGCGCGGTGTGGCGCCGGTGCAGGGCCAGGCAGCGCGCTTCGACAGCCTGGTGCAGCCGCGCAAGCCCGCGCAGACCGAGAACGAGGACGACCGCTTCGACCTGCGCGACCTGGGCAGCCTGCTGCTGGTGAACCCCGGCACGGCGCTGATGCGCCGCACCCCGGCCCGCCCGGGCCAGGACGGCATGGACATCCTGGGTAAACCGATCCCGGCTGACCCGATGATCGATACGCCGTTCGCCGCGGACCTGACCGGCGTGGCCATCGACCCCAACGACCCGCTGCTGCTGCTGGCCGTGATCGCCGGATCGCCGCGCGTCCTGCCGAGTGGCGTGATCGTGAGCCCCGTAGTGGACGTGGAGGCGGTGGACCTGCACTCCGGCAACGTCACGTTCGACGGCTCGCTGCGCGTGTCGGGCGACATTCGCACCGGCATGTCGGTCCGCGTGACCGGCGACGTGGTGGTCAGCGGCACGATCGAGGCGGCGCACGTGGAAGCCGGCGGCGACGTCATCGTCAAGGGCGGCATCATCGGCAAGGCCGAGACCGCGCACGGCGCCGATTCTGGCGAGATTGCGAGTGTGCGCAGCAAGGGCGCGGTGCATGCGCGCTATATCCAGAATGCGATTGTCGAGGCGGCTACCGAGGTCGTGGTGGAAAGCGGCATCCGCCAGAGCGACGTCTCGGCGGGCGAGCGCGTCACGGTGGGCAGCCCGACCGGCCAGGGCAGCATCAGCGGCGGCCGCACACGCGCGCTGGCCAGCGTCAGCACCGCCATGCTAGGCGCGCCAGCCGGCACGGCCACGACGGTGCAGGTGGGCCTCAACCCGTTTGCCGACCAGCAGAAGGCGGAGTTGGAGGAGCAACGGCGCAAGATCCTGGAGGAGCAGGCCAAGCTCCAGCAACTGGCCGCGTTTTTCGCGAAACATCCAGAGCGCGCCGTCGGCGACATCCGCGAAAAAGCGCGCGCGACGATGTACAAGATCAACCGAGATTTGTTCGAACTGGACGCCGAGATCGCCAAGCTGACCGAGCAGATGAAGCCATCCGACGAGGCGGTGATCGCCGTGGGACGGCGCATTCATGGCGGCGTGACGATGCAGGTGGGCCACAAGATCCTCAAGGTGATGGAGGACAAGACCGGTGGCCAGGTGCGCGTGGTGGACGACCGGATCTCGGTGACCTGACCGGCGTGGTGTTACGGCGGATTGGGCGGACGTTACGGCTGTCGTAACATCGGTACGGCGCCGCCGGCGCGCTTTCCCGGCGGCGGTCTTCCCTTGTCCGGCAAGGGTTTGCGGGCCGATCGGCTTGCCCTTCTTCCTTTGGCATGGCCCTTGCGGATGGCTCCCCGGCAAGACCAACGGGGAGACAGCCATGCGCGCGATCATCATCGACAGCCAGCCGCTGGTGCGGATCGGCATCCTGCGGATGCTGGAGCACCTGCCGGACATCGGTCCCGTCCTCAGCATCGACCCGGAGGCCGTGGGGACGCTGGCGGTGGCCGACGAGCGGGTGCTGGTGGTGTACGGCATGTCGAGCGAGTCCACCGACAACTGGGCGCTGCTGCGCCGGCTGCATCGCAGGATGCCGCAGGCGCGCATCCTGCTGCTCTCCGACAACATCTGGCTGCACGTGCCGTCATCGCTACAGGTCTGCGGGGTGATGGCGCACGCGCCGAAATCGGCCTCGATCGAACGGCTGGAGGCAAGCATCCGGCACCTGCTGGGCGACACGGGCGCCATGCCCCAGCCGGCACCCCGCTCGGAAGCCTGGCAGCCGCTGCATCCACCCCACGCCATCGTCGTCCCGGCGGCGCGCCGAGCATGCTGAACGACGCCCGCTGAACCACGCTCACCATGGCGGGAAATCTGGACTAAGCTGGAAGCGTGTCCTGGGGTGCCGCAGGATCCGCGACAGCTAGTTCCGGGCAGCGAATGAAGACGCGGTCCAGCACACTGCGAAGGCGTTACGCGGAACCGGATCACGAGGCACTGGAATCAGAAAAGCCAACCTGCTAGCGGGTTGGCTTTTCTTTTTGGCGGGTCGCGAACGTGGCGATTGAGAGGAGATCTTTGCGTTACGTAACCCTAGGGGTTACACTCTCCGCCGACGATTGCCGTCTCACCATGATTCGCTCATTTGCGCACAAGGGTCTCGAACGCTTCTTCACCACAGGCAGCACGGCGGCGATTCCCGCGATGCACGCCAAGCGGTTGCGGCTGATCCTGGCGCTGCTGGACGGGGCAGCCTCGGCGCGCGATATGGATGCGCCCGGCTTGCGACTGCACGCGCTCAAGGGCGACCGCGCGGAGCTTTGGGCCGTGACGGTGCAGGCGAACTGGCGGGTGACCTTCCGGTTCGAGAACGGGGACGCGCACATCGTCAACTACATTGACTATCACTAGTGAGAGGGGCGCCATGCGCATGCACAATCCACCGCATCCGGGCGAGTTGCTTGCGGAGCTTTGGCTCGAACCGCTGCGGCTGACGATTACCGATACCGCCGCGGCGCTCGATGTTTCGCGGAAGACGGTTTCCGAGATCGTGAATGGCCGGGCTGGCATCACGCCGGAGATGGCGGTTCGGCTTGAACTGGCGTTCGGCAAGAGCGCCGAGTCTTGGCTCGCGCATCAGGCCGCGTACGACCTGTGGCAGGTGGACCAGTACCGCAGCGAGCTGCGCGTGCGCTCGCTCCAGCCCGCGACCTGAGCTTCGCCCCAAGTGCGCCGCCCATGAAAAAACCCGCAGCGCTTGCGCGGTGCGGGTTTTTGAAGGCGACGCGGAAAAACTGGCGTCGCCGGTAATGCTGTTGGTGCCGAAGAGAGGAATCGAACCCCCGACCTTCTCATTACGAATGAGCTGCTCTACCGACTGAGCTACTTCGGCAACACCGTTGAGTGTTTGCAGCGCCTTGCGTTGCTTGCGAAACAATCGAACTGAGCCCGCAATCTTAGCGGTGAGTTTTGGGTTTGGCAAGACCCCTGTGCAGATTTTTTGCGCGATTCTTGCTGTGGCAACGCCGCCGGAACAACACGGAAAGCCGGCGGCGCGCCACAGGCGTCACATCAGAACTTGTGGCGCAGGCCTGCCATCACGCCAACCCGGCTGCCGTGGCCGTAGAAGGGGGTCTGGAAGGTGGACTGGCCGCCCAGCGTGCGCCAGGCGTCGGTCAGGTTCGTGTAGTCGGCTTCGAGGTACACGTCCGTGCGCTTGCTGAACGCGTAGTCGAGCATCAGGGCGCCGGTGAAGCGGTTGCCGGAGTCGTCGCCGTGCTTCAGGTGGTCGTAGGTGCCGGTCGCGATCACGGACCACGCGTTGGTGAACGCGTATTGCAGGCCCAGGTAGCCGGCTTGGTTCTTGTAGCCGGCGTTGTCGACGTTGCTGTTGGTGTAGCCGAGGTAGACCGTGGCCGGGCCGACCTTGTAGGTGCCGCCGAGCGTCCAGACCTTCTGGTCGCTTACGGGTACGGCCACGCCGTAGTACGCCGCCGTGTCGCGCATGATCTGGTAGCCGCCGCCGACCATGAACGGGCCCGAGGCGTAGCTCACGCTGGCGCCCGTGGAGGACGAGTTCGAGAAGCTGCCCGCCACCTCGCCGAAGGCGTGCTGCGCCGCGATCGAGAACCCGCCGAACCGGCCCGAGTACTTGATCATGTTGTCCTGGCGCACGCCGCCGGTGTAGTTGCCGCCCTGGAAGCCGACGATGGCGAGGTTGGCCAGCGCCATCGCGTCGTAGCTGGCGATGACTTCGTGGATCACGGTGAACTGGCGGCCCAACGTGACCGTGCCGAAGTCGCCCTGCAAGCCGACGTATGCCTTGCGGCCGAACAGGCGGTTGCCTTGCAGGCTCTGGCCGGCGTCGGGCGAGAAGCCCGATTCGAGCACGAACAGCGCCTGGTAGCCGCGGCCCAGGTCTTCCAGGCCGTACATGCCCCAGCGGCTGCCGGTAAGCACGCCGTCGGTCATCTGGACCTTGCCGTTGCCGGCGGCGGATTCGTTCGAGGTGTAGCGGATCGTGGTATCGACAATGCCGTACAGCGTGACATTGGATTGCGCGTGGGCGGGCGCCGTGGCGCCCAGTGCGGCGGCGCCGAGTGCTGCGGTAGTGAAGAAGGGCGCGAGGGCTCGCTTCATGGTTTGCGTCTCCATCCTGGCTCGTTATCGGTTGTTGTTGCGGAATGGCCGGTGCCTGTTTCTTTGTGGACTTCTGCGACGTCCTTGGCTCAGGCGTTGACCTGCACCGGCGTGGCGTGAAGGCAGCCCCGGACTGGCTATCCGGGGCGCCGGGACCGCTGATTTCCGGGGTTGGGAAAGGCAACCCAAGTCGTCAGATGTCCTATGACATCGTACCTTACAGAAAAATAACATCGCAAGACATAGGACGAGACATTAGTCAGCGCGCAACACTAGAGCCGCCTGTCAGTTTTGCGGGAGGATGGTCGGATGGCAGACATTTCGGCATCTCCGTCGAGATGCCGTCGTCGATGCAGGGACGATGCACGAAAGCCTGGACGCTGCCGATGGATTTGAGCCAACCCATATGGATGGCCGATCTCCGGTCGATGGGTCTCGCCGGCCCCTGTCAAAAGACACCGTTTTCAAAGCACCAAAATCATCCTAAACCCCAATACGCGCCAATCCGTTTCAGTTGTCTGCAAACTAAAACTTCTAGGGAATTCACTGACGTTGCACCGCCTTGACCGCAGGTTGACGGACGATTAGATTCCAGTCACGTTGTATGACGACAGATCAATCAACCTATCCACATATCCCGCGAGGCCCTTGGCGGGGCCACGCCAGCGCATCCCGAACCTATGTCCCTCGCCCCCAAAGATCCGCTCGACGGTGTCGTCACCCGTTGCCATCGCATCCTGCTGACCGGCGCGGCCGGCAACCTCGGCAAGGTCCTGCGTGACCGCCTGAAGCGCTATGCCGATGTGGTGCGTATCTCCGATATCGCCGACCTCGGCCCGGCAGGCGCGCAGGAAGAAGTCGTGCCCTGCGATTTGTCTGATCCCAAGGCCGTCCACGCGCTGGTGGCGGGCGTCGATGCCATCGTCCATCTGGGTGGCGTGTCGGTGGAGCGTCCGTTCGAGGAGATCCTGCCGGCCAATATCCAGGGCACCTACCACCTCTACGAGGCGGCGCGGCGCCATGGCGTGCGGCGCATCGTGTTCGCCAGCTCCAATCACGTGATTGGCTTCTACAAGCAGGGCGAGGTGCTCGACGCCGATTCGCCGCCGCGCCCGGACGGCTATTACGGCGTGAGCAAGGCGTTCGGCGAGCAGCTGGGCAGCTTCTATTTCGACCGCTACGGCATCGAGACCGTGGCGCTGCGCATCGGCTCGTCGTTCCCGGAGGCGAAGGACCGCCGCATGCTGGTCACCTGGCTCGGCTACGACGATCTGGAGCAGCTGATCAAGCGCGCGGTCTTCGTGCCGGAAGTGGGCTTCACGATCGTCTACGGCGCCTCGGCCAACCGCGATAGCTGGTGGGACAACAGCAAGGCGGCGCGGCTCGGTTTCCGGCCGGTGGAGTCGTCGGAGCAGTTCCGGGCCAAGGTGGAATCGGTGCCGCCGCTGCCGGCGGATGATTCGGCGGGCTGGTACCAGGGCGGCGCCTTCGTCAAGGCCGGCCCGTTCGGGGACTGACGCCGTGAGCGACCAAGTTTCGCAAGTCACCCCGATCGAACGCATCGGCAACATGCGCTGCGGCGTGGGCGAAAGCCCCGTCTGGCACGCCGCCGAGGCCGCGCTGTACTGGACCGATATTCCCGGCCGCACGCTGTGGCGATACGACCCGGCCAGCGGGCAGACCGACCACTGGAGCCTGCCCGAGATGGCCGGCTGCATGGCGATGACGCCGGACGGCGGCTGGCTGCTGGCGATGGAGACCGGGCTGTTCCGTGTGGCCCGGCTGGTGCCGGGGCAGGCCACACCGTCGCTGCAACGCGTGGCCACGGTCGACCATGCGCGCGCCGGCATGCGTTTCAACGATGGCCGCTGTGACCGCCAAGGCCGCTTCTGGGCCGGCACGATGGTCATGGACATGTCGCTGGCCGCGCCCGACGGCAAACTCTATCGCCATGACCCCGCCACCGGCGCACTGGACGTCATGCGTGACGAATTGATCACCCCCAACGGGCTCGCCTTCAGCCCCGATGGCCGCACCATGTATCTGTCCGATTCGCACCCCGCGCGGCAGGCCGTGTGGGCGTACGACTACGACACCGACACCGGCACGCCGACCAACCCGCGCCTGTTCATCGACATGAACCGCTACCCGGGCCGCCCCGACGGCGCCGCCGTGGATGCCGAGGGCGGCTACTGGATCTGCGGCAACGACGCCGGGCAGGTCCACCGTTTCACGCCCGACGGCCGGCTGGACCGGTCGCTGGCGGTGCCCGTGGCCAAGCCGGCGATGTGCGCGTTCGGCGGCGCCGGGCTGGACACCCTCTATGTCACGTCGATCCGCACCGATGACACCGATCCGCTCTCGGGCGCGGTGTTCGCGCTGCAACCGGGCGTGCGCGGCCTCGAGGAGCCCACGCTGCGCGCCTGACACCCGTATTGCCGTATCACCGCATTGCTTGCCCGCAAGCCCCAAGTCTTGAAGTCTTGATCGAAAAACTACAAATCCGGAGGCACTTCATGTTTTCTACCCAACTCCCGCGCGCCCGCCTGGGCGCCCTGATGGCCGCCATGGCCGCCGCTGCTGCCACCTTGGCCACCGTGGCGATGCCGATGGCCGCGCAGGCCGCGGACATGCGCTCGGCTGACATCCACCCCGAGGACTACCCGACCGTGCAGGCCGTGCGCCACATGGGCGAGTTGCTCAAGCAGCGTTCCAATGGCCGGCTGACGGTCAAGGTGTTCGCGCAGGGTTCGCTTGGCAGCGAGAAGGATGCGATCGAGCAGACCAAGATCGGCGCGCTCTCGATGGTCCGCGTGAACTCGGCGGCCATGAACAACATCTGCGAGGCGACCATCGTCCCGACGATGCCGTTCCTGTTCCGCTCTACCGACCACATGCGCCACGTGCTGGACGGCCCGATCGGCGACGACATCCTGAAGTCGTGCGAGAAGAACGGCTTTATCGGCCTGGCCTGGTATGACAGCGGCTCGCGCTCGATGTACACCACCAAGCGCCCGATCCGCACGCTGGCCGATGCCAAGGGCATGAAGATCCGCGTGCAGCAGTCGGACCTCTGGGTCTCGCTGTTGGAGGCGATGCACGCCAACGCCACGCCGATGCCGTGGGGCGAGGTCTACACCGCGCTGAAGACCGGCCTGGTCGATGGCGCCGAGAACAACTGGCCCAGCTACGAAAGCTCGCGCCAGTTCGAGGTGGCCAAGTACTACTCGCTGACCGAGCACTCGATGGCGCCCGAAATGCTGCTGTTCTCGAAGGTGATGTGGGACCGCATGTCCAAGGATGACCAGGCGATGGTCCGCCAGGCCGCCAAGGACTCGGTGCCGTACATGCGCAAGCTGTGGGACGAGCGCGAGCTGAAGTCGCGCAAGATGGTGGAGGCCGCCGGCGTGCAGATCATCAGCGTCGACAAGACCTCGTTCCAGGCCGCGATGAAGCCCGTCTACGACCGCTTCATCACCAGCGCCCAGATGAAGGACCTCGTGCGCCGCGCGCAGGATACGAAGTAAGGGCCCCATCATGCTTTCGTCTTCCCCCACCCCGGCCACGCCGGTGGACGGCACGCCGGGGCCCGCTCCGGCGCCTGTCACCAGCCCCGCTGGCCCCGCCGGCGTCAACTTCTACACCCGCTTCTGCGCCACGCTGGCCCGCGCCTGCATGGCGCTGGGCGTGACCGGGCTCGTGCTGCTGGTCCTTGCCGTGCTTACGCAGGTGTTCGGCCGCTACGTGCTGAACGACACGCCCACCTGGGCCGAAACCATCGCCATGCTGCTCGTGCTCTACGTGACGATGCTCGGTACGGCCGTGGGCGTGCGCGACGCCGGCCACATCGGCCTGGAGTCCCTGCTGGTGCTGCTGCCCGAACGCATCCGTACCAAGATCGAGCTGCTGATCCACGTGCTGGTCGGCACCTTCGGCGCGGTCATGGCCTACAACTGCGCGCTGCTGGCGCTGTCCGTGGCGGACTACAAGCTGCCCACCCTCGGCATCTCCGAGGGCTGGCGCTATCTGCCGCCGGTGATCGCCGGCGCGCTGATCGTGCTGTTTTCGATCGAACACATCATTGCGGTGCTGAAAGGCACGGAAGTGGAGCCGGCATGGCACTGATCATTCTCTCCATCAGCTTCTTCGGCCTGCTGGTCCTTGGCGTGCCGGTGGCGTTCTCGATCGGGCTGTCGGCGGTCATCACCATCCTGTACGAGGGCCTGCCGCTGGCCGTGGTGTTCCAGCAGATGACCTCGGGCATGAACGCGTTCTCGTTCCTGGCCATCCCGTTCTTCATCTTCGCCGGCGAGCTGATGCTGTACGGCGGCATCGCGGACCGCATCGTCAACTTCGCCAAGTCGATGGCCGGCCATGTGCGCGGCGGGCTGGGCATGTCGAACGTGCTGGCGTGCACGCTGTTCGGGGGCGTCTCCGGCTCGCCGGTGGCCGATGTGTCGGCCATGGGCGCGGTGATGATCCCGATGATGAAGCGCGAGGGCTACCACGCCGACTACGCGGTCAACGTGACCACGCACGCGGCGCTGGTCGGCGCGCTGATGCCGACCAGCCACAACATGATCATCTACACGCTGGCGGCGGGCGGGAAGGTGTCGATTGCCGCGCTGATCCTGGCCGGCGTGCTGCCGGCGCTGATCCTGACGATCTGCAACCTGGCCGCCGCCTACTTCGTGGCGCGCAGCCGGGGCTATCCGGCGGGCAAGTTCCCGGGCTGGGACATCGTCGGCCACTCGCTGGCGGCGGCGCTGCCCGGGCTGTTCGTGGTGGTGCTGATCCTGGTGGGCATCCTGTCGGGCGTGTTCACGGCGACGGAGTCGGCGGCGGTGGCGGTGCTCTACGCGCTGGCGCTGACTGTGCTGGTCTACCGCTCGCTGACGCGCGAGCAGTTCGTCAAGGCCGCGGCCAAGGCGGTCAAGACCACCGGCGTGGTGCTGCTGCTGATCGGCATTTCCGGCACCTTCGGCTACCTGATCAGCCTCTATGGCGTGGCCGAGCTGACCGGGCAGTTCCTGAGTTCGCTGTCCACCAGTCCGTGGATGATCTTCCTGATGGTGAACGTGATGCTGTTCATCCTCGGCACCTTCCTGGACATGGCCGCGACCATCCTGATCTGCACGCCGATCTTCCTGCCCATCTGCCAGCACTTCGGCATGGGGCCGGTGCAGTTCGGCATGATGATGCTGATCAACTGCGCGCTGGGGCTGAACACGCCGCCGGTTGGCACGACGCAGTTCGTCGGCTGCGCCATCGGCGGGGTGTCGGTGGGGCAGGTGATGAAGACGATCTGGCCGTTCTACGGGGCGCTGCTGGCGGCCCTGCTGATGGTCACCTACGTGCCGGCGTTCTCGATGTGGCTGCCGGACCTGCTGCTGAAGTGAGCGGCTGGCTGACCCCCGGCGCACTGCACACCGTGCGCGCGGGCGCCCACGTCCTGACCGTGGCGCCCGCCGCCGGTGGCCGCATGGCCGCGCTGACCACCACGCGCGCCGATGGCACCGCCATCGACTGGCTCGCACCCATGCCGGCCGAGGCGCTGCGCGAGGGCTTCGAGGCCCGCGCCTGGCCCAAGGCCGGCAGCTATCCGCTGCTGCCGTATTCGAACCGCATCCGCGATGGCCGCTTCCGCTGGCAGGGGCGCGAGGTCCAGTTGCCGCCGCATCCGGGCCAGCCGCACGCGATGCATGGCTTCGGGCACGTCCGGCCGTGGCAGGTGGTGGAATCTCAGGAAAATGCGATCACGCTGGCGCTCCAGCATCCGCCCGGCACCGACTGGCCCTGGGCCGTGCTGGCGCGGCAGTCGCTGGTGCTGGACGAGGCGGGCCTCGCCGCCGCGCTCGACATCCGAAACGTGGGGGATACGCCGATGCCGGTGGGCGGCGGCTTCCATCCGTTCTTCGCCCGGCCGCCCGGTCTGCGTATCCAGTTCGATGCGGCCCACGTCTGGCCGGCGGACGGTGACGGGGTGGCCACGGGCCGTGCGGCCATCGGGCGGCGCGAGGCCTTCCTGCGCGAGCGTCATCTGCCCGATGCGGACCTCTCCGTCTACTACAGCGGCTGGAAGCGCCAGGCCACACTGCGACGCGCGGACGGCGCCACGCTGACCCTGCGCGCCGCCGAGCCGCTCGAGCATCTGATCCTCCATGCGCCCGGCGGGTGCGACTTCGTCTGCCTGGAGCCGGTCTCGCACGTGGCTGACGCCGTCAACCTGTGCGCCCGGGGCTGGGAGGGCACCGGCCTGCGCGCGCTGGCGCCCGGGGAGTCGGTCACGTTCCGCATGCAGTGGCTCATCGAGGTGCCGCGCTGATATGCAAACAGGGCGCCGGAGCGCCCTGTCTTGTCCTGCATCCCCCTATATATAGAGAGGGACTGGCTTACGCCTTGCCTTCGGCTTCCCGGTGGGCGCGCGTGATGCGGTCCACCTCGTTCTTCGAGCCGAGCACCACCGACACGCGCTGGTGCAGCTGCGTCGGCTGCACGTCCAGGATGCGGTCGTGGCCGTTTGTGGCCGCGCCGCCGGCCTGTTCGACCAGGAACGCCATCGGGTTGGCCTCGTACATCAGACGCAGCTTGCCCGGCTTCTCCGGCTCGCGCTTGTCCCACGGATAGAGGAACACGCCGCCGCGGGTCAGGATGCGGTGCACATCGGCCACCATCGACGCCACCCAGCGCATATTGAAGTTCTTGCCGCGCGGGCCTTCCTCGCCGGCCAGGCATTCGTCGATGTACTCGCGCACGGGCGGGGCCCAGTGACGCATGTTCGACATATTGATCGCAAATTCCTTGGTGTCTTCGGGAATCTGCACGTCCGACTGGGTCAGCACGAAGCTGCCAGCCTCGCGGTCCAGCGTGAACATGTGCACGCCGTTGCCGACCGTCAGCACCAGCGTCGTCTGCGGGCCGTACACGGCATAGCCGGCCGCCACCTGATGCGTGCCTGGCTGCAGGAAGTCCTGCTCGGTCACGGTCTGGCCCGGCTTGGGCATGTGCAGTACCGAGAAGATCGTGCCGATCGACACGTTCACGTCGATATTCGACGAGCCGTCGAGCGGATCGAACAGCAGCAGGTACTCACCCTTCGGATAGCGGTTCGGGATCTCGTAGAACGAGTCCATTTCCTCCGAGGCCATCGCCGCCAGGTGGCCGCCCCACTCGTTGGCGTCGAGCAGCACTTCATTGGCGATGACGTCCAGCTTCTGCTGGGTCTCGCCCTGCACGTTGCCGGTGCCGGCCGAGCCGAGCACGCCCGCGAGGGCGCCCTTGCTCACGGCGTTGGAAATGGCCTTGCAGGCGCGCGCCACCACCTCGATCAGCAGCCGGAGCTCCGGCTGGATCGTGTTGTGCTTGCGCTGCTCCTCGACCAGATAGCGGGTGAGGCTGATGCGTGTCATGTGGTTCTCCTTCGATGGCCGCAATTCTACATGTCTGCCGCTACGGACATGGCAGTTTTACGAATGGTTGCCGCTCCGTCCTCACCCCCGGGGTCAGGCAGCCAGCGACTTGCCGACGATCTCCCGCACGTCGCGCGAGAGCGTCTGGCACGCCGCCACGCGCTCCAGCGCGGCGCGCATGCGGTCCCGCAGCGGCAGCGCGTATTTCTGCCAGCGATCCATCACCCGCGCCAGCCGGGCGGCCACCTGCGGGTTGATGGCGTCCAGCGCCAGCACCTGATCGGCCCAGAATTCGTAGCCGGAGCCGTCCTCGGCATGGAACTGCGCCGGATTGCCCGAGCAGAAGCTGAAGATCAGCGAGCGCGCCCGGTTCGGGTTGCGCAGGTTGAAGGCGGGATGGTCCATCAGCGCGCGCACAGTGTCGATGGTGCGCTTGCCGGCGTGCGGGCCCACGTCGCCACGCTGCATGCCCTGGAGCGAGAACCATTTGTCGATGACCAGCGCATCCTGCTCGAAGCGCTGGTAGAAGTCCGCCAGCGCGTGCTCGCGGCCCGGCGCGAAGCTGTTGACCAGCGCCGAGAGCGCCGCGGCGCGGTCGGTCATGTTGTCGGCCTGCTGGTAGTGGGTGTCGGCCAGCGCCTGCATGGCGGCGTCGCCGCTGTCGGCCAGATAGCCAAGCGCGAGGTTGCGCAGCGCGCGGCGGGCCATCGCGTCCGCATCGGGGCTGTACGGCCCCGGAGTGGCGTTGGCTTCATATGCGGCCAGCCACTCGCGTTGCAGCGCGCTGGCCAGGCCTTCGCGCATGAACAGGCGGGCATGGTGGATCGCGGCCGGGTCGGCCACGCCCATCCGCTCGGCCAGATAGGCTTCGGCGGGCAGCATCAGCGCCTGCTCGCGGAACGCCGGGCTCAGCGAGCCGTCCGTCAGCACAGCGCGGAAGGCGGCCACCAGCGCCGGATCGAGCTTCAGTTCGCGGCCGGCCTGCACCTCGCCCACCAGTTTCAGCAGCGCGCGCGTGGCCAGGCGCTGGCCGGCTTCCCAGCGGTTGAAGGCGTCGCTGTCGTGGGCCAGCAGGAAGGTCAGTTCGGCATCGGAATATTCATAGTCGACGATGACCGGCGCCGAGAAGTCGCGCAGCAGCGAGGGCAGGGGCGCCTTGTCGCCGCGCGGCAGCCCGGTGAAGCGGAAGGTCTGCTCGGCCTGCGTGAAGTCGAGCACGCGGGTGGTGCCACGCGGGGTGGCTTCCCCGGCGGACTCGCCTTCGAGGTGCAGCGGCAGGTCGGCGCCATCGGCCCCGATCAGGCCCACCGCGAACGGGACGTGGAACGGCTGCTTCTCGGGCGTGCCCGCGCGGGTCTCGATGCCGACCTTGGGGCAGCGCTGGGTCAGCGTCAGCGCCAGCGTGCCGGCGGCGCCGTCCCACGCGGTCTTCACGCTGACCACCGGCGTGCCGGCCTGGCTGTACCAGAGCCCGAACTGGGTCAGGTCGCGGCCGTTGGCGTCGGCCATGGCGGCGCGGAAGTCGTCGCAGGCCACGGCCTGGCCGTCATGGCGCTGGAAGTACAGGTCCATGCCCTTGCGGAAGCCGTCGCGGCCCAGCAGGGTCTGGTACATCCGCACGACTTCGGCGCCTTTCTCGTAGACCGTGACGGTGTAGAAGTTGTTGATTTCCTCGTAGCTGTCCGGGCGCACCGGGTGGGCCATCGGGCCGGCATCCTCGGGGAACTGCACCTGGCGCAGCACGCGGACGTCCTCGATCCGCTTCACCGCGCGGCCGGATTCGGAGCCCATCATGTCCGCCGAGAACTCCTGGTCGCGGAACACCGTCAACCCTTCCTTGAGCGAGAGCTGGAACCAGTCGCGGCAGGTCACGCGGTTGCCGGTCCAGTTGTGGAAGTACTCATGCCCCACCACCGACTCGATATTGGCGAAGTCCACGTCCGTGGCCGTCTGCGCATTGGCGAGCACGTACTTCGTATTGAAGATGTTCAGGCCCTTGTTCTCCATCGCGCCCATGTTGAAGTCGCTCACGGCGACGATCATGAAGCGGTCGAGATCGAGTTCCAGGCCGAAGCGGCGCTCGTCCCAGCGGATGGCATGGATCAGGGAGTCCATGGCGTGGCGGGTCTTGTCGAGGTCCTGCGGCTCCACCCAGACCTGCAGCAGCTTTTCCTTGCCCGATGCGGAGGTGATGCGTTCCTCGATGCAGGCCAGCTTGCCGGCCACCAGCGCGAACAGGTAGGACGGCTTGCGGAACGGGTCTTCCCAGACGGCCTCGTGCCGGCCATCGGGCAAGGCGCGCTCGGACAGCAGGTTGCCGTTGGAGAGCAGCACCGGACTGGCGGCGCGGTCGGCGCGCAGCGTGACGCGGTAGGTCGCCATCACGTCCGGGCGATCGAGGAAATAGGTGATGCGGCGGAAGCCTTCGGCTTCGCACTGGGTGAAGAAGTTGCCGTTGGAGACGTAGAGGCCGGACAGCGTGGTGTTCGCCGCCGGATTGCAGGCAGTGGTAATGACGAGTGTGCCTTGCGCCGGCAGGCCGGTCAGCGTGAGCGTGCCGGCGTCTTCCTTCGTGCTGGCGAACGGCTGGCCGTCGAGGGTCACGCCGAGCAGTTCCAGCGCTTCGCCGACCATGACCAGCGGGGCGTCGCCGGCCGCGCCGGGCGCGCGCTGGAAGGTCAGCGTGCTGGCGACGACGGTGCGTTGCGGGTCCAGCTCCAGCACCAGGTCGACGTGGTCGATGGCGAAGGCGGGCAGAGTATAGTCCTTGCGATAGACGGTAACGGGCGTATCGGTGCGCAGCATGGGGAATCCTGTCTTCGGAGTGACCGGGGGCGGGCGCCACGGCGGGTGGCGGTGCGGAGGTTCCGCGGAAGTCCCCATTGTAGCCAAGGGCGGCGGGGAATTCCGGGAGAGCGCCCGTGTCTGAAGTCTGGTAGGACGAACGAACAAGAACGAGGTATCGCGATGTGGAATGCCGTGGCAGGGATGGGTCGACGGGCCGTGGTGGCGCTTGGAGCGCTGGGGGTATTGGGTTTGGCTGGCTGCGCCAGCACGGTGACCACCGAGGTCACCGCCTTCCGGCAGGCCGGGTGGCAAAACGACGCGCCGCGCACCTACGCCTTCGAGCGTGCGCCGATGCCGGCACCGGCCGGTCAGGCAGGGCAGGCCGGGCAACCCGCCGCCCAGCAGCCGCAGGCCCAGCAGTTCTCCGCGCAGGACTCCCAGCTCGAATATGAGACCTACCAGGCGTGGCTGGCCGACGCGCTGGCCGGCGTGGGCTTCGAGCAGAAGCCGCCGGCGCAGGCGCGCTACCTCGTCAGCATGGACTACGGCGCCGTGCCCGGCATGGTGCGCGTGGCCGAAACCTACTATTCCGATCCCTGGTACGGCCCGTGGGGACCGTACTGGGGGCCGTACGGCGGCTACTACCGGCCCTATGGCCCGTGGGGATGGGGGCCGGGTTATCCGGGCTACTGGCCGCCGCAGACCGTGGTGCGCGACGTGCCGGTGACGTTCTCCAGCCTGCGCATCTTCTTCAAGGACGCCGCGAGCGGCAAGCGCGTGTACCAGATCACGGCGCGCAACACCACCGAGGGCGGCAGCCTGGCGGGCGTGATGCCGTACATGATCCGCAGCGCGCTGACCGAATTCCCGTCCGAGAGCGGCCGGCCCCGGCGCGTGACGCTGGAAGTCGACAAGGACAAGAAGTAATCCCCGGCGCGGCGCATGGGACGCGCGCTGGTTCATCCATAAGACAAGGCGATTGCCTACCGTGCGGTAAAAGGAGTTTTGCGCGTGAATCGCGCAAAAACCCCCGCCAGCACGCGGCAAAGCGCAACCAGCCGCGAAATGGCTGGGCTAGAATGGCTCCTCGATTTTTTCCGGTACGAGCAAATGAGCAGCAAGACAAGCGGTGATGCACCGCAACATGCCCCCAATAGCCCTGAAGCGCAGTTGCGTCTCGCCGCGCTGGAATATCACCGCAGCCCGACCAAGGGCAAGATCCAGGTAACCGCCACCAAGGCGCTGTCCAACCAGCGCGACCTGTCGCTGGCCTACTCGCCGGGCGTGGCCTACGCCTGCGAGGAGATCGCCAAGGATCCGTCGATGGCCGCCGAGTACACCTCGCGCGCCAACCTCGTGGCCGTGATCACCAACGGTACCGCCGTGCTGGGCCTGGGCGACATCGGCCCGCTGGCCGGCAAGCCGGTGATGGAAGGCAAGGGCTGCCTGTTCAAGAAGTTCGCCGGCATCGACGTGTTCGACATCGAACTCGATGCCCGCGACCCGGACAAGATCGTCGAGATCGTCGCCGCGCTGGAGCCCACGCTCGGCGGTGTGAACCTCGAGGACATCAAGGCGCCCGAGTGCTTCTATATCGAGAAGAAGCTGCGCGAGCGCATGAACATCCCCGTCTTCCACGACGACCAGCACGGTACGGCCATCATCTCGGCCGCGGCGCTGCTGAACGGCCTGAAGGTGGTGGGCAAGGAAATCGGCAGCGTGAAGGTGGCCGTGTCGGGCGCCGGCGCCGCTGCCATCGCCTGCCTGGACACCATGGTGAGCCTGGGCCTGAAGCGCGAGAACATCTCCGTGGTGGACTCGAAGGGCGTGATCTATGTGGGCCGCGACGCCAACATGGAAGTCAACAAGGCCCGCTACGCGCAGGACACGTCCAACCGCACGCTGGCCGACATCGTCAACAACGCCGATGTGTTCCTGGGCTGCTCCACCGCCGGCGTGCTGACCGGCGAGATGGTCAAGACCATGGCCAACAAGCCCATCATCCTGGCGCTGGCGAACCCGGAACCGGAAATCCGCCCGGAAGTGGCCAAGGCCGCGCGCCCGGACTGCATTATCGCGACGGGTCGGTCGGACTATCCGAACCAGGTCAACAACGTGCTGTGCTTCCCGTACATCTTCCGTGGCGCGCTGGACTGCGGCGCGACGAAGATCACCGAGGAAATGAAGCTGGCCTGCGTAAAGGCGATTGCCGAGCTGGCCGAAGCCGAGCTGAACGACGCCGTGGCCGCCGCCTACGGTGGCCGTGAGCTGAAGTTCGGCCCGGACTACATCATCCCGACGCCGTTCGACCAGCGCCTGATCGAGAAGATCGCGCCGGCCGTGGCGAAGGCCGCCGAGGAATCGGGCGTGGCCACGCGTCCGATCCAGGACCTGGAAGCCTATCGCCAGCAACTGACGCACTACGTCTACCACACCGGCCTGATCATGAAGCCGGTGTTCTCGGCCGCCAAGGCTGCGCCGAAGCGCGTGGCCTACGCCGAGGGCGAGGAAGAGCGCGTGCTGCGCGCCGTGCAGGGCGTGGTGGACGAGGGCCTGGCCAAGCCGATCCTGATCGGCCGTCCGCACGTGATCCAGATGCGCATCGAGAAGGCCGGCCTGCGCCTGCGCCCGGGCGTGGACTTCGAGCTGATCAACCCCGAGGATGATCCGCGCTACCGCGCCTATCACGAGGCCTACCACACGCTGCGCGGCCGCGATGGCGTGACGCCGGACATGGCCAAGGTGGCGCTGCGCCGCTCGAACACGCTGATCGGCACCATGCTGATGCATATGGGCGATGCCGATGCACTGCTGTGCGGCACCGTGGGCCGCTTCGAAGCCCACCTGGAGCACGTGCGCGACGTGATCGGCCTGGCGCCGGGCGCCAAGGTGTTCGCCGCGATGAACGCGCTGATGCTCGAGAAGTACACGCTGTTCATCACCGACACGTTCGTGAACGACGACCCGAGCGCCGAGGAACTGGCCGCCATCACGCAACTGGCCGCCGAGGAAATCCAGCGTTTCGGCCTGCACCCGAAGGTGGCGATGATGTCGCACTCGATGTTCGGCTCGTCGAACCGCCCGTCGGCACGCAAGATGCGCGACGCCGCCGCGATCCTGGCCAAGGTGGCGCCGCAACTGGAAGTGGAAGGCGAGATGCAGGGTGATGCCGCCCTGGTCGAGGACGTGCGCCGTCACTTCCTGCCGAACACCAAGCTGGCCGGCAGCGCCAACCTGCTGGTCATGCCGACGCTGGATGCCGCCAACATCGCCTTCAACCTGCTCAAGATCACGGGCGGACAGGGCGTGACGGTGGGCCCGATCCTGCTGGGCGCGGCCAAGCCGGTGCACATCCTGAACCCGCAGGCCACCACGCGGCGTATCATCAACATGACGGCCGTGGCCGTCGCGGAGTCGAGCGCGGTGCGCTAAGCCGCGCTACCTGCCGAAACCGCCGGTACCAAAGAAAAACCGGGCCTGAGGAAACTCAGGCCCGGTTTTTTCATGTCGGTGCGCTGGCAGCGTCTGCCGGGGTTGCCAGCGCGTCGGCGGGGCGATTGCACTATTGCAGCACGTTGTACTGCTCCCGCATTACCACGATGATCGAGCGTGCCGCTGCCATGCGATGGGACAGGTCGTCGAAGGTATCCTCGCGAAAATCAACCTCAGCGCTCCAGTTGCAACCCGTATGGTCCGGCTGGTGCACGCGCATCGCGTGAAGTTCCGCCTCGCCGCATTCAGGGTTGTTGTCCAGGCACTGGCTCAGGATAGCCATCAATTCCGACCGGGTCTTCGCATAGCGCCTCATGAGTCACCTCTTTGGTTCGCCGCGGGATTCGCGCTGGTTCGTGGTCCGGCCCACAGTCCGGACAATTAATCTATGCAGCGGGCGGGGCAGTCGCCAATTGAATCCGCCTATGGAGCGCCGGCTTCCGATCCTGGCATCTATCCCGCAGCGCAGCAATCGCCGCCGTCCTGGCCATCCGCTGCGCTAGAACGCGATCCCCATCGACACCACCACCACCTGCGCCGACGAAGCAGGATTGAACCAGTACACGCCCGCGGTGACCCGCTTGAACGTCACCTGCGCAAACGGACCGCGTTGAATGTCGCGATCCGACTGATAGGCGCGCGTCCGCTGCACCGCCAGGCCGAGCCGGAGCCAGTCCGCCGGCCGATAGGCGAGTTCGCTCCACGCGTAGACGTAGCTCGATTCGCGCTCGCGCTGGTCATGCACGTATTCGATCTCGATGTAGTAATCGAACTTCCGCCAGGCAAGACTGGCCTCCAGGCCGCCGATCGGGCCTCGGACGTCGCCGCCGACCCAGCCCACGATCGGCGTAGCGGAGTAGGTGAGGGCTTCGCCGCCGGCGAACGTCCACCCGACGAAGGCCGACATCGCGCGTCGCGCCTCGTAGTTGACCCGCGTCTCCAGACGCAGCGCGCCAACATTCGCGCCGACGATGCCGGTCACATACTGCTCGCCATGACGCGGTATGTTCCAGTAGGCCGTGGCGGCGAGGCTTTTCTCCGGGCCGCCGGCTTCCGTCTCGTTTTCCCCCGCTTCGGCATGCGCGTCCTGGCAGGCCATGGTGATCGCCATTGCCATGCCGACGCCGCCGACGCCGCCGACTATCGCCCGGCATCGGGGGCCCATGTCAGCCACCCAGTGCGATGACCGCCATGGTCAGCGCCAGACCCAACGCCAGCATGCCGATGCCAGCGCGTATGGCGCCAAAGCCTGCATAGTGCCCGAGCGCCATGCCACCCACGAACAGCATGATCATCGAGAGCGCGCGTGAGATCAGCAGCGCAAGCGGCACGTGGTCGATCAGAACGAACGGCAGTGCCACCGGGAACGTCGACAGCACGACGATGAAGAAAATGCGCACCGCGCCAAGCCAGTCGGCGGCGTCGAGGGCGGGGCGCGACGGCAGGGTGGTCGCGCCGGCCAGCCGGGTGCGGATGGCTTCGAGTTCGGCGTCGTCGACCAGCGTCCTCATCACCGGCGGCAGCGTGTCGCGGATGATCCGCACGGCTTCCGCGGGATCGGCGGCGTGCTGCACCGCCAGCGCCAGCTTGATCCGCTGGCCGCGGTTGGCCAGCGTCCGCACGAGGAACATGACCGCGTCGACGAGCCCCCAGGCAAGGTTGCAGCCCAAGGCCGCGCGTAGCATCAGGTGCCCTGCGTCTGGACCGACCGAAGTGGAGACGGCGCCCACAAACGTCAGGGCCATGAACAGTCCAAACAACATCTCTGACACGCGATCGACGACATCGAGCACGGGCTCGCGTGTTTCCGCTGCGTTCTCGATGGCGATCTGATTCGGATTCATGAGGCGTCGTTCCTCGCAAAGTGCCGCCAGCCTGACCTATTTATAGGCGGATTTTTGCAAGGATTCGCTTGGCCGAAAGGCCCGATCGCGCCAATCGCCGCTGGTAGCCGGAATGAGGACGCGATGGGGCGTGCATCATGATGCACCGTCCGTGTGCGGCCCAAAAAAAATGCCGTCCAGCACCTGGCTGGACGGCATCGCCGCCGAAACGGCCTCTTACTGACCGGTGACCCGGATCAGAACTTGTGGCGCATGCCCACGCCAAAGGTATCGCCGTGCTCGAGGCCGGTGATCTTGTCGTAGAAATACGCTGCGTACACGTCGGTGCGCTTCGACAGGTTGTAGTCGTAGGCCACCGCGAACGTGTTGCGCTTGAAGCTGGCCACTTCGTTCAGCGTCTTCACGTAGCCGTACGACGCCAGCACGTTACCCGCGCCCACCGGCACCGAGACGCCGGCCTGGCCGTCCATGTGCTTGATGTCGCCGTTGACGTTGGCGTTGACGTCGCTCTTGATGTACTGGCCCTGCGCGAACACCTTCACGACCTTGAAGTCGTACGACAGGCCGACCTGCACGGCGTTCTGCTTGTCGAAGCCCTGGATGTACGGGCTGTTGGGGCTACCGGTGGAGCCGGTCAGGTCGCCCGGCGTGCTGTCGAACTTGACCTGCTGGTAGGCCACCGTCGCGGCGAAGTTGCCGGCGAAGTACGTCAGGTTGGCGCCGAACTTGTTCTTGCTGTTGTTGCCGGCCGACTCACCCAGGCTGTAGATGAAGTTGGCGGTCAGGCCGCCGAACGTCGGCGTGGAGTAGACGATCGAGTTGTTCCAGCCCGAATCGCCGATGATGCCCGGATCGTACAGCCGGCCGTTGTTGACCGTGAAGTACGTGTGGAAGATCTGCGGCGAGAACACATACGAGTCGACGAGCGGGTTGAACAGGATCGTCGAGACGAAGTACGGCGTGGTGTTGCGGCCGAGCTTGACCGAGCCGTAGGTGTTGTTCTGCAGGCCGACGTAGGCATTGCGGCTGAACATCGAGTCGCCGTTGAAGCGGCCCATCGAACCGGTGTCGGTGCGGAAGAAACCGTTCAGGTCGAAGATGGCCTTGGTGCCCATGCCCAGGTCCTCGACACCCTTGATCCCCCAGTACGACGTCTGCATGCCGCCCGAATTGGCCACAAAGGCCCGGTCGCCGTTGCCCGGGCTCTTGACGCCACCGACGAACATGTCGGCCTGGCCGTACAGCGTGACGCTGGACTGGGCCATGGCCGCGCCGGAAAAGAGCATGGCGGCGACGGCCGCCAGCTTGATCGCCGGCTTGGACGCCGGCTTGTAGTTGTACTGCTTCTGCATGGTAAAGACCTCCGTGGTTGTGATGCCTGCTCAGAACGTTTCTTGTGTGTGCCGGAACCCTTCTGGGTCTCTCTGGTGTGCCGAACGTTGCTGCCTATCTTTCTCTCTCTCTTCTCCAGTTGCCGCGCGATGGGTGACGCGGCGACTAAGTCGCGGATACTAAGTCGTTCAGCCGGAACTGCGCAATGCGATGAATCTGATTGATGCAACTTTGCAACTCCACCTCGGGCGGGTTTTCGAGGCGGCTTGCAAAAGCGTCGATGATGCCGTGGCGGTCATAGCCGCGAACGGCCAGGATGAACGGGAAGCCGAATTTCTGGTTGTAGGCGGCGTTGAGCGCCTGCAGTCGTTCGAACTCCTCGGCCGTGCATTGGTCGAGTCCCGCGCCGGCCTGCTCGCGCGTGGATTCCGCAGTCAGCTCGCCGCGCACCGCGGCCTTGCCGGCCAGCTCCGGGTGGGCGCGCACCAGCTTGAGTTGGGCGGCCTCGCCCGCGGCATCGACGGCACCGCGCAGCGCAGCGGCCAGCGCGGCGGCATCGGCGAACGGGCGCTGCCGTGCGGCCGTCTCGGCGAACCAGGGCGAATGCTCGTAGATGCCGCCTAGTACTTCGACGAATTCGGCCTCGGGCATCGTATTGAGTTGGGCGAGGGTGTAGGTCGTGCTCATGCCTGGCTCCCGTGCGGATGGGTCTCGATCCAGTGTCGGGCGATGTCCACGCGCCGGCAGATCCATACCTTGTCGTGCGCTTGCACGTAGTCGAGGAAGCGCTGCAGCGCGCGGAAGCGCCCCGGGCGGCCGAGCAGCCGGCAGTGCATGCCGATCGACAGCATCTTGGGACGGTCCTGGCCCTGGGGGTCGCCCTCGGTATAGAGCACGTCGAACGCGTCCTTCAGGTACTGGAAGAACTGGTCGCCCGTGTTGAAGCCCTGCGGCGTGGCGAAGCGCATGTCGTTCGAGTCGAGCGTGTACGGCACCACCAGATGCGGCTTCTTCTTGCCGCCGGTGACTTCCACCTCGGTCCAGAAGGGCAGGTCGTCGCCGTAGTAGTCGGCGTCGTATAGCAGGCCGCCGTGCTCGACCACCAGCCGGCGCGTGTTGGGGCTGTCCCGGCCTGTGTACCAGCCGAGCGGCATTTCGCCAGTCAATTCCTTGATGATTTCCATCCCGATGCGCATGTGCTCGCGCTCGGTGGCTTCGTCGATGTTCTGGTAGTGAATCCAGCGCCAGCCGTGGCAGGCGATCTCGTGGCCCAGCTCGACGAACGCGCGCGTCAGCTCAGGATGGCGCTGGAGCGCCATCGACACGCCGAAGATCGTCAGCGGCAGCTTGCGCTGCTCGAACTCGCGCAGGATGCGCCAGACCCCGGCGCGCGAGCCGTACTCATACACGCCTTCCATGCTCATGTGCCGCTCGGGATAGGCCGCGGCACCGATGATCTCGGACAGGAACTGCTCGGAGCCGGCGTCGCCGTGCAGCACGTTGTTCTCGCCGCCTTCCTCGTAATTGAGCACGAACTGCAGCGCGATGCGCGCGCCGCCCGGCCAGCGGGCGTGCGGCGGGTGGGCGCCGTAGCCGATGAGATCGCGTGGATAGTTATCGTGTGTCATCTCTTATATGTCTGCTTCAGGAGAAATCTGCTGCTCGCATGAGCGAAGGTTTCGATTGTTGTCATCGCCCCTGGCTGAAGCGACTTCACTTACGCAAAGCGCGTGCCAGAGGCGTCTCATGCGAGTCCGGCGTTGTTGACATGTTTTAGCGATGGTTGCGTACCAAATACCGTCAAGAACTGTCGGACAAAAATGTTGAATACGATTGTTGGATCAGGATTGTCGGGCTCACTCCGTGCCGTGGGAGTTGGCCGCCGCGTTGCGCATGGCCTCGTCGGCGGACTGCATGCCGTTGAAGAACAGGTTCAGCACGACCGCGACGATGGTGCCCAGCACGATGCCGCTGTGCGTGAACGGATCGGTCCACTTGGGCAGGTACTGGAACAGCGTGGGCGAGAGCGTCGGGATCATGCCGAAGCCGATGGAGATCGCCACGATGAACAGGTTGTGCCGGTTGCGCGTGAAGTCGCAGCTACCCAGGATGCGGATGCCCGATGCGGCCACCATGCCGAACATCACGATGCCGGCGCCGCCGAGCACGAACTGGGGCACCGACGCCACGATGTGCGCCATCTTCGGGAACAGGCCGAACGCGATCAGGATCACGCCGCCAGCCGCCGCCACGTAGCGCGAGCGCACGCCGGTCACGGTGACCAGGCCCACGTTCTGCGAGAACGAGGTATACGGGAAGGTGTTGAAGATGCCGCCGATCACGGTGCCCAGGCCGTCGGCGCGCAGGCCGGCGGTCAGGTCGTTGCGGCTCAGCTTGCGGCCGGTGATGTCGGAGAGGGCCAGGAACATGCCGGTGGACTCCACCAGCGTGATCAGCATCACGATGCACATCGACAGGATGGCCGTGATCTCGAACGTCGGCATGCCAAAGTGGAACGGCGTGATGACGGCCACGAAGCTGGCGTCGCCCAGGCCCTCGAACGAGACCTTGCCGAACGCCGCCGCCACCACCGTGCCGATCACGATGCCGAGCAGCACCGCGCAGTTGGCGATCAGCCCCCGGCCATAGCGCGAGAGCAGCAGGATCACCAGCAGCACTAGGCCGGCGATGGCCAGGTTGCCGAGGTCGCCGTAGGCGAGGTTGGGCACGTCCTTGACCACGCCGTCGATCACGCTGCGCGTGGTCGGCTGCCCGCCGCCGGCCCAGTTGATGCCCACCCGCATCAGCGACACCCCGATCAGCGTGATCACCGTGCCGGTCACCACGGGCGGAAACAGCCCGAGCATGCGCCCCATCATCGGCGCAATCAGCACGCCGAACACCCCTGACGCGATCACCGCGCCGTAGATGCCGAGCAGGCCCACGTTGGGGTCGTTGCCGATGGCGATCATCGGCGCCACCGAGGCAAACGTCACGCCCATCATCACGGGCATGCGGATACCGAACTTCCAGAAGCCGATGGCCTGGATCAGCGTGGCGAGCCCGGCCGCGAACAGGTCGGCATTGATCAGGAACGCCAGCTGGTCCTTGGGCAGCTTGAGCGCCCCGCCGACGATGAGGGGCACGGCAACGGTGCCGGCGTACATCACCAGCACGTGTTGCAGGCCCAGCGCCAGCAGGCGCCCGGAGGGCAGCCGCTCGTTGGTGAGGTCCGTGGGGACCGTGGTGCTTGCGGAAGTCATGGGTGTGTCTCCTCTCCTTTGGTTTTGATGGGAACGCGCGCCGGGGTCCATGGCCTCTTGTTGTTATGAGGGTCTCGCGCCGTGCCTCTGTCGGGCGTTGCGGGCGTCGAGATTTGTGGGCCTGGCATCGGCAACAGGGGTGTGCTGTTGTCCGGCGGCGGGAACATCGCGCTAGGTGGAGCGGCCCAGCACGCTGCGAAGATCGAAATTGCCGGGTTCGTCCGGCTGCACGCGGTCCGCGCAGGCGCCAAGGTGGTGCGCCATGCGTGACTGGGCGAGGGCGGCGTCGCCCTGTTCCAGTGCGTCGAGAATGTCGTCGTGTTCGTCGAACGAGCACGCGTTGTGGCCGGGGGCCTCCACGCTGGCGATCATCAGCGTGGTGCGCGAGACCAGCCGGCGCATCATCGTCACCAGCAGGGCATTGCCGGACAGCTCGGCCAGCGCGGTGTGGAATTCAGCCGAGAGCCGGATCCAGCGCGGGCGCTCATGCGTCAGGAAGGCCTGCCGTTCGGACTCCACCATCTTGCGCAGCGGGGCGATCACGGTGCGGACGTTGGGCAGGCTGGCGAGCTTCTCCAGCACGGCGCGCTCGAGCATCTGGCGCAGCTCGAACATGTCGTGCGCCTCGTCGGTGGACGGGCTGGCGATGAAGGCGCCCCGGTTCGGTTCGAGATCGACCATGCCGTCCGCGGCCAGCCGGGAGAGCACCTTGCGCACGGTGTGGCGCGCGGTGGCATAGATCTCGCAAAGCGAATGCTCGGTCAGCTTGGTGCGGGGCGGCAGCCGGTGCTCCATGATCGCGTCGTAGATCTCGTGGTACATGCGCTCCTCCACGGAGCCCTTGCGGGCTGGCTTGTTGTCGGAGGGGGTGGACTGGGCTTCGGCCACGGCGGCAATCAGTTTGAGATTCTTGGACATCCAGGGCACTCGCAAGGGAGACAGAGGGGATGATCGGGAGGCGCAACGATCCTGGCGAGTGGGTATCAAGCCGACATCAGGCGTCTTGACACTGGTCATGTCATCGCGTGGATCTAAAAATTGTTGACAATTATTTGGATATGCAAGCACTATTGTCAACAAAACCTGAGAAGGTTTTCGACAAGTACGGGAAATCCCCGAGTTGTCATCCGGGTTGGGCGGGCGCATTGTCGCCACGCACCAATCCAGCGCCGGGATGCGTTAAATGACGTACCGAGCGGGCATCATTCCCACAAATGGTGCTAGTGAAGGCAGCGGCGCCCCTCACAACCCACACCCGCAAAGGAAGAACAGGATGGGACGCTTGACCACTCACGTTCTCGACACGGCCGCCGGCACGCCCGGCAAGGCGATGTCGGTCACCCTTCATAAAATTGTCGACAATCGCCGCGAGACGCTCAAGCGCCTCGTGACCAACCACGATGGCCGTTGCGACCAGCCGCTGCTGGAAGGCGATGCGCTCGTGGCAGGCGTGTACGAACTCGAGTTCGGCGCCGGCGACTATTTCCGTGCCCAGGGCGTGCAGTTGCCCGAACCGGCATTCCTCGACGTGGTGACGCTACGCTTCGGCATTGCCGACACCGCTGCGCACTACCACGTGCCCCTGCTGGTGTCGCCGTGGTCGTACTCGACCTACCGCGGCAGCTGAGTACCAGGCGGACGGGAAAAGGAGACAAGTCATGGAAGGTTACATTCTCGACTGGGCCAACATGCTGTTGCGCTGGGTGCACGTCATCACGGCCATCGCGTGGATCGGTTCCTCGTTCTATTTCGTCTGGCTCGACAACAGCCTGACGCCCCCCGGCGATCCGGCCCTGAAGGAGAAGGGCGTCGGCGGCGAACTTTGGGCCGTGCATGGCGGCGGGTTCTACAACCCGCAGAAGTACATGACCGCGCCCAAGTCGCTGCCCGAGAACCTGCATTGGTTCTATTGGGAGTCCTACTCCACGTGGATGACCGGCTTCGGCCTGCTGGTGGTGCTGTACCTGTTCAACGCCAGCACCTACCTGATCGACAAGAACGTGTTCGACATGTCGCCCGGCGCGGCGGTCGGCTTCGCGGTCTCGTACCTGATCATCGGCTGGGTGGTCTACGACTCGATCTGCCGGCTGTTCGGCAAGAGCGACCGCCTGGTGGGCATCCTGGTGGCGGTGTTCGTGGGCGTGGCGGCGTATGCGGCCTGCCACATCTTTTCGGGCCGCGCGGCGTTCCTGCTGACCGGCGCGATGATCGCCACGATCATGAGCGGCAACGTGCTGATCTGGATCATCCCGGGCCAGCGCAAGGTCGTGGCGGCGCTGAAGGCCGGCCAGCCGGTGGACCCGATCCACGGCAAGCGCGGCAAGCAGCGTAGCGTGCACAACACCTACTTCACGCTGCCGGTGCTGTTCGCGATGCTGTCGAACCACTACAGCATGACGTACGCGCACAAGCAGAACTGGCTGGTGCTGATCCTGATCATGCTGGCCGGCGTGCTGATCCGCCAGTTCTTCATCCTGAAGCACAAGGGCAAGATCAACGTGGCGTGGCCGGCTGCCGGCGTGGCGCTGCTGGGTGTGGTGGCGGTGATGATTGCGCCGCAGCCGCGTCCGCAAGTGGCCAGCAACGCCGCGGGCGACGCCGCCAACGCGGTGAGCTTCGCCAAGGTGCAGGAAATCGTGAACGCCCGCTGCGTGCAGTGCCACGCGGAGGCGCCCAAGATGATGCCGACTGCCGCCAAGGGCATCAAGCTCGATACCGTCGACGAAATCAAGGCGCATGCGCAGCTGATCTACCAGCAGGCGGTGCAGCAGAAGGCCATGCCGCTGGGCAACGTCACGCAGATCACGGAAGACGAGCGCGCGCTGCTGGGCCAGTGGTTCGAGGGCGGCGCGAAGACCACCAACTGAATTTGACCGGGCATCGGTGATCGACGGTCCGGGGCTGTGCAGTCCCGGCGGCCGGCAGTACCGGACCGGCGAGGGTTTGAACGGGGCGCAAGCCCCGTTTTTTTATAGCGCGACGACTCTGGCTTGTCTCAGTGGCCGCCGACGTTGAACAGCGCCAGCAAGCCGAGCACAAGGAAGATCACCGCGGCGATCTTGTGCACGAGGGCGATCGGCATCCGGTTGGCGAAACGGTCGCCGAGCAGCACGGCGGGCGCGTTGGCCAGCATCATGCCGAACGTGGTGCCTGCCACGACGGCCAGCACTTCGCCATGGAAGCGTGCTGCCAGGGCCACAGTGGCGATCTGCGTCTTGTCGCCCATTTCGGCGAAGAAGAAGGCGACGATCGTGGTGCCGAGGATGCTCAGGGCACCGTTGGCCGGCTTGGCTTCCTCTGCCTCGTCGAGCTTGTCCGGAATCAGCATCCAGCCGGCCATGGCGATAAAGCCGAGGCCGAGGATCCAGCGCAGCAGGTTGGCGCCGAGCACCTGCGTGATCCAGCCGCCGAGCGCGCCGGCGAAGCCATGGTTGACGAGGGTGGCGATCAGGATGCCGGCGATGATCGGCAGGGGTTTGCGATAGCGTGCGGCCAGCACGAGCGACAGCAATTGCGTCTTGTCGCCCATTTCTGCGAGCGCGACGATACCTGTGGAGACGAGGAACGATTCCATTCTTATAGGATTGATACCGGGCCGCACACGCATCGCGAGATGCCAATGACGCACACCTTTCCCGGCCCGGCCAGAAAGGTATGGTCATCGGTCTCGCCAGGCGTTGGACATAGGAGTCAGGCACGAAGCCCGCTCGGGTCCTGCGCTGCGTACGCCATAACCGTTGATGCTGGACACCACGGTCAAGTCTGTTGACGTACGCCCCTGTCTGCCGTGTGCCGCATTGCGCGGCGCGGTGAGACGAGGGCGGCTACTCCCCAATGGAAGTCGTAATTGTACTAAAAGGCGGCGGACACTGTCCACCGCCTTTGGCATGGCTGTTGGGAAATGCGGGTCAGGTCAGACCGGCACGGGCGAGTTGTCGCTGGTCTGGCGGCCGCGGAAGTCGGTCCAGCACAGGGCCTTGAAGTCGTACAGCTTGCAGCGGCGCGCCGTGCGGAAGTACCAGCGCCACGAGAAGTTCTCGATGATGATGCGGCCCGGCAGCGCATGCTCCAGCAGGGCCTGGGCGCGCTTGAGCCGGTACAGCGGCACGCTCATGTCCACGTGGTGCGCGGTGTGCTCCATGATGTGGTGGAGCGCGGCGCCGATGCCGAAGCGGAAGCGCAGGTGCACGGTGGTCGAGACGAACGGCTGGGCCTTGGCCCACATCGGCTTGGTGTCGTACCACGCCACGCTCGTGTGCGTGTGGTGGACATACAGCACGAAGCCCACGGTCAGGTTCCAGATCAGGAAGGGCAGCACGAAGCCGGCGCCGACCAGCCCCAGGACCGACTGGTCCGTGGCCACGGCCAGCCAGGCCAGCGCACCGATCCAGATGGCGCCGAAGGTGGCCACCAGCGTGCAGTCCCACATGAAGATCGCGCGGCGCGTGGCCATCTGGCGCTTGCTCGGGAAGAACAGCTTGAACCACCAGATCTCGATCAGGTAATAGAGTCCGGCGCCGAAGCCATTGCGGTAGACCCGCTCCATCACCCGGCGCCAGCGCGGCAGCGCGCGGAATTCCTCGAGCGAGTAGGGCGCCCAGACGAAGTCGAAGCCCTTGAGGTTGGTGTACCCATGGTGGACCACGTTGTGGCCGACTTCCCACAGGCTGTAGGGCGTGAGCGACGGCAGGAACGTCAGCCGGCCGAGCCATTTGTTCAGGCCACGGCGGTCCGTCAGGCTCTGGTGGCAGGCATCGTGGCCGATGATGAACAGCCGGGCGATCACCAGACCCAGCAGCACGCCGAGGCCGAGCTTGGCCCACCACTGCGGCGCCAGGACCACGCCGGCCAGCACCGCGGCGAAGATCGCGTAGTCGAGCGCGAACAGCGTCAGCGCGCGTGCCACGCTGCGCTCGCCGAGCGGAATCAGCCAGCCACGGATGGTCTTGCGGTTAGGGAAGGGGGCCTCGAAGGCGATGGGTTCCGGCAGGGGAACGCCGGCGAGCTTGCGGGGCGGGTGGGCAGGGTGGGAAGCCGGCTCAGCAGTCTGGGCCGGCGATACATCCAGAGATCGGGCAGTCATGTCAGTCTTTTTGGGTCTGTCTTGGCGCACCCGATAGCCGGGGGCGGGCAATGCGACAGCCTAGAAGGCTTTGATGACGGTTGTGTTGATGCTGGTCAAGGCGGACGGGCGACAACACGTATTTGCCTGCTGTCCGTCGCCCAAAAGCGATCAACCCGCCAGTTCCCGCGTGGCTTCGCCCATGATGTAGACGTTGTCCACTACGCGGTCGTCGCCGAGCATGGCGAAGGCGAACAACTGCTCTTCGAGCGTCTCGGAGCGGCTGCTGCGGCGGGCGATCAGCGGCGTGGCCTCGGGGTCCAGCACCAGGAAATCGGCCTCGCAGCCCACGGAGAAGCTGCCGATGCGGTCCGCCCAGCCCAGCGCCTCGGCCGCGCCGCGCGTGGCCAGGTAGAACATGCGCAGGGCGGTCAGGTGGTAGCCGCCCATGCGCGCCACCTTGTGTGCCGCGTTCATGGTGCGGAACATCGAGAACGAGGTGCCGCCACCCACGTCGGTGGCCAGTGTCACGTTCAGGCGGTGGGCATCGGACTGGTGGAAGTCATAGAAGCCGCTGCCCAGGAACAGGTTCGAGGTGGGGCAGTGCGCCACGGCGGCGCCGCTGTCGGCCAGCCGGCGGCGGTCGTCCTGGTCGAGGTAGATCGCGTGGCCGTAGAACGCGCCGGGGCGCAACAGGCTGTAGCGGTCGTACACGTCCAGGTAGCTGCGGGCGTCGGGGAACAGCTCGGCCACCCATTTCACCTCGTCGCGGTTCTCGGCCACGTGGGTCTGGATGAAGGCGTCCGGATGCGCGCGCGCCAGTTCGCCGCAGGCGGCCAGTTGCGCCTCGGTGGAGGTCGGCGCGAAGCGCGGCGTGATCGCGTAGGCGAGCCGGCCCTTGTTGTGCCACTTCGAGATCAGGTCGGCGGAGTCCCGCGCGCCGCTCTCGGCCGTGTCGCGCAGGAATTCGGGGCAGTTGCGGTCCATCATCACCTTGCCCGTGATCATGCGCAGGTTGCGGTCCTGGCTCGCGGCGAACAGGGCGTCGGCGGAGGTGGCGTGCACCGTGCTCCAGACCATCGCCGTGGTGGTGCCGTTGCGCAGCAGTTCGTCGGCGAAGAACTCGGCCACGGCCCGCGCGTAGGCGGGCTCGCTGAAGCGGCGTTCCTCGGGGAAGGTGTAGGTGTCGAGCCAGTGCAGCAGGCCCGGCGACGGCGACGCGATGATGTCGGTCTGCGGATAGTGCACGTGCGTGTCGATGAACCCCGGCACGAGCAGCTTGCCGCGATGGTCGACCACCTCGGCACCGGCCGGGATGTCGCGCGCCAGGTCCTCGTACAGCCCCACGGCGGCGATGCGGCCGTCCGTGACGAGCATCAGGCCATCTTCCCAATATTGATACGCCTCCTCATGGAACTGCGGATCGCGCAGGAAGTGGAGGATGCGGCCGCGAATGGCGCGGGTCTTGGCGGGATTGGGGGAAGTGGTGGTCATCTTCTCGTCTCAGGGGCGGCCGGAGCTGGGGGTCCGGCGTCTTGTTTATGCGCCCGGTCAGGTCGTGGGAGCCGTCGCGGGCGGGTTCTCGGGCGTGGCGGACCAGAAATGGTCCACCTCGGCCAGGTAGTCAGCCTTCTGCTTGGCGGGCAGGAAGGCCGCTTCGAAGCTGTTGCGGGCCAGCTTGTAGGCGTCGGCGGCGTCCAGCGGCAGCGCGGCGAACGAGGCTTCCCAGTTGGCGTTCATGTAGCCGCCGAAATAGGCCGGATCGTCCGAATGCAGCGTCACGGCCACGCCGGCATCGAGCAGGCGCTTCATCGGATGGTCGCGCAGGTCGGGGTAGACCATCAGCTTCTGGTTCGACAGCGGGCATACCGTCAGCGCGATGCGCTCGCGCGCCAGCCGCTGCACCAGCGCCTCATCCTCGACCGCCCGCACGCCATGGTCGATCCGTTCCACACCGAGGATGTCGAGCGCATTGATCACGTACTGCGGCGGGCCCTCCTCGCCGGCATGGGCCACGCGATGCAGGCCGAGCGCCTTGGCGCGGGCGAACACGCGCGCGAATTTCTCGGGCGGATGGCCCTTTTCGGACGAATCCAGCCCCACGCCGACAAAGCGGTCGCGGTAGGGCAGGGCCGCCTCGAGCGTCTCCAGCGCGGCGTCTTCGGACAGGTGGCGCAGGAAACAGAGGATCAGGCTGCTGGAGAAGTCGTACTCGGTGCGGGCCTGCGCCAGCGCGTCGGCAATGCCGTCGATGATCACGCCCATCGGCACGCCGCGCTCGGTATGGGTCTGCGGATCGAAGAATATCTCGGCATGGCGGACGTTGTCGGCGGCGGCGCGCTTGACGTAGTCCATCGTCATGTCGAAGAAGTCTTCCTCGGTCAGCAGCACGCTGGCGCCGGCGTAGTAGATGTCGAGGAAGGACTGGAGATCGGTGAACGCGTAGGCTGCGCGCAGCGCCTCCACGTCGGGGTAGGCCAGCTTGACCTGGTTGCGCTGGGCCAGCCGGAAGATCAGCTCGGGTTCGAGCGTGCCTTCGATATGCACGTGCAGTTCGGCCTTGGGAGTACGGCGGATGCTGTCCGCGAGCGCGGCATCGATGGTCATGGGGCCTCTTTTATGTCTTGGGCGGCTGCCGGATCGCGGCGGCCGAAGTTACGGATGCATCGCTTCCGCCTGGCTGGCGGCCAGCGCCGCAGCGCGCTGGTCGCGCACCTGAAGCAGCTGGGCGACGATGGCTACCGCAATCATAGCCGGTGCCTTGTCCGTAATGCCGGAGACTCCCATGGGACACGTCATTTCCGGGAAGCGGGCCGGGTCGATCCCGTGCTCCGCCATCCGGTGTTCGAACTTCGCGCGCTTGGTTTTCGAGCCGATCAGGCCGAAGTAGGCGTAGTCCGTGCGGCGGAAGATGCGCTCGCAGAGCGCCTGGTCCAGCGCGTGGCTGTGGGTCATGACCAGGAAATACGCGCCGGGCGGGGCCTGGTCGACCACGGCCTCGGGGGTATCGGAAGCCTCGGCCTCGACGTTCTCGGGCAGCCCGCCCGGGAACAGCGTGTCGCGCTCGTCCACCCAATGCACGCGGCAGGGCAGCGTGGCGAGCACCTTGACCAGCGCATGGCCGACGTGGCCGGCGCCGAACAGCACCACGTGCATGTCGTCGGGCACCAGCGTGTCGGTCCATCCCCCGTCGGGGCGCAGGGTCACGGACGGCAGCAGCGCGCGGCTCGGCGCCACGGTGACGGGGCCGGCGGCCTGCACGGTCCGCTCCAGCGCCTTGCCACTGGCGAAGGCGGCCTCCACGGCCTCGAGCCAGCCCAAGTCCTCGGCGCCGAGCACCTCGAACGCCAACTGCACCACGCCGCCGCAGCACTGGCCCAGCGACGGGCCGAGCGGAATCCGCTCGATGCGGCGGGCGGCGGTGCCGGCGCCATGGGCACCCTCGGCGGCCATCATCGACCGGGCGATGTCCATCCCGCGCCATTCAAGGTGCCCGCCGCCGATCGTGCCGACCAGATCGCCGGCCGTGACCAGCATGCGGATGCCGGGCTCGCGCGGCGCGGAGCCCTTGACCTCGACGATGGTGACCATCGTCACAGGCACGCCGGCGCGCACCCAGCGGGCGGCGTCGGCGAAGCGGAAGGGTTTGAGCGGGGCGTCCTGCATGATGATGGCCGCCTCAGGCGCGCGCCGCCTGCACCGCTTCCACGGCATCGAGGATGGCCTCGCTCGTGGCCGGGGCGCGCAGCGGCGGGTTGATGCGATAGTCGCCTACCGCCGCGATGGCGTCGCGGATCGCGAAGAACACCGAGAACGGCAGCAGCAGCGGCGGCTCGCCGACGGCCTTCGAGCGGTGGATGCTGTCCTCCACGTTGCTGTTCTGGAACAGCCGCACGTTGAAGTCCTCCGGGCAGTCGTTGATGGTCGGGATCTTGTAGGTGGACGGCGCGTGCGTCATCAGCTTGCCGTTCGGGTTCCACCACAGCTCTTCGGTGGTCAGCCAGCCCATGCCCTGGATGAATGCGCCCTCCACCTGGCCGATGTCGATGGCCGGGTTCAGGGACTTGCCGGCGTCGTGCAGCGCATCGGCGCGCAGCAGCTTCCATTCGCCAGTCAGCGTATCGACGAGCACTTCCGAGCACGCCGCGCCGTAGGCGTAGTAATAGAACGGCCGGCCCTGCAGGGCCTTCTGGTCCCAGTGCAGCTTGGGCGTGGTGTAGAAGCCGTCCGACCAGAGCTGCACGCGGGCCACGTAGGCTTCGCGGGCCAGGTCGCCGAAGGACAGTCGCAGTTCGCCGGCCACCACGAGGTCATCGCCGAAGCGCACCGTGTCGGCGTCCACGCCGGCTTTGCGCGCCGCGAAGGCGGCCAGCCGCTCGCGGATCTGGCGCGCGGCGTCCTGCGCGGCCTTGCCGTTCAGGTCGGCCCCGGTGGAGGCGGCCGTCGCCGAGGTGTTGGCCACCTTGCTGGTATCGGTGGCGGTCACGCGCACGCGTTCCAGGCGGATGCCCAGCTCGTGCGCCACCACCATCGCCACCTTGGTGTTCAGGCCCTGGCCCATTTCTGTGCCGCCGTGGTTCACCAGTACCGAGCCATCGTTGTACACGTGCACCAGCGCGCCGGCCTGGTTGAAGTGCGCCACGTTGAACGAGATGCCGAACTTCACCGGCGTGATGGCGATGCCCTTCTTGAGCACCGGGCTCGTCGCGTTGAACGTGCGTGTGGCGGCGCGCCGGGCCTGGTACTCGCTTGATGCCACCAGCTCGTCGATCAGCTCGTGGATCACGTTGTCTTCCACGGTCTGGCCGTACGGCGTGACGTTGCGCTCGCCCTTGCCGTAGAAGTTGGCGCGGCGCACGTCCAGCGAGTCCTTGCCGACGTTGCGGGCGATGTTGTCGAGGATGTATTCCACCGCGAACGCGCCCTGCGGGCCGCCGAAGCCACGGAAGGCGGTGTTGCTCTGCGTGTTGGTCTTGCCGCAGTAGCCGTCGATCTGCACGTTCGGCAGCCAGTAGGCATTGTCGAAGTGGCAGATCGCGCGGGTCATCACGGGGCCGGACAGGTCCGCCGAGAAGCCGGCGCGCGACACCATCTCCACCTGCACGCCCTCGATGCGGCCCGCGTCGTCGTGGCCGACCTCGAAGTCGAACACGAAGTCATGGCGCTTGCCGGTGATCATCATGTCGTCGTCGCGGTCCGGACGCAGCTTCACCGGGCACAGCAGCTTCCAGGCCGCCAGCGCGGCGCAGCAGGCGAACATGGCCGACTGCGATTCCTTGCCGCCGAAACCGCCGCCCATGCGCCGGCACTCCACCAGCACCTGGTGCGCGTGCCAGTTGAGCATGTGCGCCACGGCGTGCTGCATTTCGGTGGGGTGTTGCGTCGAGCACCAGACGTGCATGCCGTCGTTCTCGCGCGGCGCGGCGTAGGCGATCTGGCCTTCGAGGTAGAACTGCTCCTGCCCGCCGAGCTGGATCTTGCCGGCATCGCGGTGGGTGGCCCCGTCGATGTGCGCGCGCGGCGCGCCACGGGTCAGGTGCATCGGCGGCAGCACATAGCTGCCGGCGGCGTGGGCGGCCTCGGGCGAGAGCAACGGCGGCAGGTCTTCGTAGTCGATCTCGGCCAGGCGGGCGGCGCGGCGCGCGGCGTCGTGCGACGACGCCACCACCACGAAGATCGGCTGGCCGATGAACTGCACCACGTCGCGCGCCAGGATCGGGTCGTCGTGGATGATCGGGCCGCAGTCGTTCACGCCGGGGATGTCATCCACGGTCAGCACGGCCACCACGCCGGGCGCGGCGCGCACCTTGTCGAGCGACATGGCGCGCAGCCTGGCATGGGCGCGGGCGCTCATGCCCAGCGCGGCGTGCAGCGTGCCGGCCAGCTCGGGGATGTCGTCGGTATAGGTGGCGGTGCCGGCCACGTGCAGGTGGGCGGATTCGTGCGGGCGCGAGATGCCGACTTGCGGCGAGGCTTCGGCGGCCACGCTGGCGTCGAGCAGGAAGGGTTCGGTCTGCTTGTTCATGGTGCGGGCTCTCCTCAGGCGCTCACGGGTTCGCCGGCGCCGAGGGCGCGGACGTTGACCACGGCGGCGGGCAGCGCGTCGGCGCGCGTTTCCAGCCAGAAGCGATAGAGCAGGTTGGCGGCGCCGCGCGCGCGGTAGGCGGCGGTGGCGCGCATATCGGTCAGCGGCTGGTAGTCCTGGCCGAGTGCGGCCATGCCGGCGCGGGCGGTGGCTTCGTTCCACGGCTGGCCGACCAGGGCGGCTTCGGTGAGGGCGCCGCGCTTGGGCGTGGCGGCCATGCCGCCGAAGGCGACGCACGCCGCCGTGACGATGCCGCCCTCCACGGTGATGGCAAACGCGGCGCAGACGGCCGAGATGTCCTCGTCGAACCGCTTCGACAGCTTGTACGTCCGGAAATGCTGCGGGCCCCGGGAGCCCTTCGTCGGCACGCGCAGCCCGGCAACGAACTCGCCCTCGGCCATCGCCGTCTTCTGGTAGGCGAGGTAGAGGTCCTCGAGCGGCATGGTGCGGCGCGTCTCGCCGCGCTGGAGCACCACCTCCGTGCCGAGCGCGATCAGCGCCGGCATCGAGTCGCCGATCGGCGAGCCGTTGGCGATATTCCCGCCCAGCGTGCCGGCATTGCGGATCGGCAGCGAGGCAAAGCGCTTCCACATCTCGTCGAGTTCCGGGTGGGCGGCGGTCAGCGCCGCGTAGGCGCGCTCCAGCGTCACGGCGGCGCCGATCTCGAGGAAGCCGTCGCGCTCGGCCACGGTGTTCAGGTCTTCCACCTGCCCCACGTAGAGCAGGTTGCCGAGTTCACGGAACTGCTTGGTTACCCAGAGACCCACGTCGGTGCTGCCGGCCAGGATGCGGATGCCGGGCTCGGCGGCCTTGATCGCCCCGAATTCGGCGGCGGTGCGCGGGGCGTAGAAATGCTGGCCGCGCACGCTGTAGTGGAAGGTCTCGCCGCGCTTGAGGTTGCGCAGCGTGTCGGCGATCTGCTTCGGATTGAGCTTGCTGGCGGCGGGCGCGGGCAGCGCCATCATGCGCTGGCCGGCGTCGATGATCGGCCGGTAGCCGGTGCAGCGGCACAGGTTGCCGGTCAGGGCGTCGCAGATCTCCTGGCGCGCCGGGGGCTCGCCGCCGGGCGTGTGCTGCTGGTACAGCGCCCACAGTGACATCACGAAGCCGGGCGTGCAGAACCCGCACTGGGAGCCGTGGCACTCCACCATGGCCTCCTGCACCGGGTGGAGCGTGCCGTCCGCCTGGCGCAGGTCTTCCACGGTGATCAGGGCCTTGCCGTCGAGCGTGGGCAGGAACTGGATGCAGGCGTTCACGGCCTTGAAGGCCACGTCGCCGCCATCCTGCAACTCGCCGATCACGACGGTGCAGGCACCGCAGTCACCTTCGGCGCAGCCTTCCTTGGTGCCGGTGCAGCGCACGTCCTCGCGCAGGTACTGCAGGACCGTGCGGGTCACCGGGGCGTCGGACACTTCCTGGACCTGGCCGCGGTGGAAAAAGCGGATGGTTTGCGTCTCCATGGTCTTCTCTCTTTCGGGGATGGCGGAAACATAGCACCGGCCACTTTCATGCAATATTCGGCCCAGGTGATATGCCCCATCAATGCGCGACCGCTGGCGCGGTCCGGCGCCGTCTTCCCCGCCTGGAACCCAGCGCGGGCGCGGCTTGCCGGCGGACTCCGGGTCTTCCCGTAGTGCGCCGGCATTTGACCGCCCGTGGGGTGCCTGACATACACTATGCGCCGTTCCCATCCCCCACGCCAGCCACGCCCGCCCCCGGGTGCCGCCGGTTCTCGCCATGCACGGACGCGACCATCTCGATACCTATTTGCTGCGGGTGCTGCACACCCTGCTCACCGAGCAGAGCGTGACCCGCACCGCCGTGCGCCTGGGCCAGTCGCAGCCAGCCATCAGCAACACGCTGAAGCGGCTGCGCGAGATCACCGGCGACGCCATTCTGGTGCGCGGCAAGAGCGGCATGGTGCCGACCGAGCGCGGCCGCGAGCTGCTGGCGCTGGCCGAGCAGAGCCTGGCGGCGATGGACCGCATCGCCCGGCCGCCGCAGCAGTTCGACCCCGCCACCACCACGCGCACCTTCCACCTGGGCGCGCCCGATTATCTGGATGCCTTCTTCCTGCCGAATATCGTCGAGCGGGTGCGGCGGCTGGCGCCGGGGGCCAAGCTGTTCGTGCATCCGATGACGCAGGCGAGCGATTTCCTCGATGCGCTGGAGCAGGGCCATCTGGACATCGTGGTCGGCAACTGGCTGTCGCCGCCCGAGCACCTCCATATCTCGCCGCTGTTCGACGACGAAGTGGTCTGCATGCTCGGCGCCCAGCACCCGCTGGCCCGCAACGGGCTGACGCTGCGCCACTACCTGGAGATGCCGCACCTGGCCCCGGCGCCGTACGCGTCGATGCAGCGCAGCATGATCGACCAGGCGCTGGCCGAGCAGGGCTACAAGCGCAACATCCAGGTCACGCTGCCGTACTTCGGCCTGGTGCCCTACGTGCTGATGAAGACGGATATGGTGTTCACCACGGGCCGCCAGTTCGCCGCGCATTACGCGCAGTACCTGCCGATCCGGATGGTGGCGTCGCCGGTGCCGTTCCCGCGCATGCGGTTCTACCAGCTATGGCACGAGCGCTGCCACGCAGCGCCCGATGTGATGTGGATGCGGCGGATGATCGCCGAGGTGGCCGCCGACCTGCCGCAGCTGCCGCGGCTGGAGGCCACGGCAGTCTGAGCAATGGGTGGGTTTACTTCCCTTCGTAGCTCGGGAAGAACAACTGTTCGCCGTCCACCTTGTAGCTGGCGATGGTCTGCTGGCCTTCCTTCGATGTGACCCACTCCACGAACTTCATCGCGTCCGTGTAGTTCGTGCCCGGGTGCTTGGCCGGGTTCACGGCGATCACGCCGTACGGGTTGAACATCTTCGGATCGCCCTCGATGGCAATCGCCAGCCCGGTCTTGGCGCGATAGGCGCCATAGGTGGCGCGGTCGCTCAGGGTGTAGCCGGGCATCTGCGCCGCCATGGTCAGCACCTCGCCCATGCCCAGGCCGGCATTCACGTACCACGGCTGGCCCTTCGGCTCGATGCCGGCACGCTTCCAGTAGTCCTTTTCCATCACATCGGTGCCCGAGTTGTCACCGCGCGAGATGAACTTGCTGCCGCTGGCGGCCAGCTTCTTGAACCCGGCGATGACGTCCTTGCCGCCCTTGACGTGTGCCGGGTCGCCGGCCGGGCCGACGACGATGAAGTCGTTGTACATCACGTCGCGCCGGTTCACGCCGTAGCCGGCGGCCACGAATTCATCCTCCATCTTGCGGGCGTGCACCAGCAGCACGTCCACGTCGCCCATCTCGCCCATCTTCATCGCCTTGCCGGAGCCCACCGCGATGACCTTTACGTTGACGCCGGACTTCTGCTCGAACTTCGGCAGCAGGTATTTCAGCAGGCCGGAATTCTCGGTACTGGTGGTGGTGGCCATCTTGAGTTCGCCGGCCTGCGCAGCGGAAAGTGCCGACGCCAGCACAAGCACGGCGGCGACGTGGATCGCGCGGGGGAGGGGGAAGCCAGTGCGGGACATCGATCGTTCCTTTATTATGTTTTCGAAAACACAATTGCCACGACGCTGATGCTTCGTGGAGAATGCGTGGACAAACATCGTGAAACACAGGGCACACGATTGTTATCCGGCCACATCGTTCCTGTAAATATGCAAGGTATTTCATATGACGTTCAGGTTTGACCTGTTCCCGGTCATTGCCGCCGATGACAATCCGCGTGCCAACGGCAAGGTGTTCCAGTTGCTGAAGGCCGTACGCGAGACCGGCTCGCTGCACCGCGCCGCGCAGGAGATCGGCCTGTCGTACCGCCATGCCTGGGGCGTGATGCGCAACTGGGAAGAGATGCTCGGCCGCAGCATGCTCGACATGGAGCGCGGGCGCGGCGCCTCGCTGACGCGCTTCGGGGAGCGGCTGCTGCGCGCCGAATCGCGGCTGCGGGAGACCATCGATCCCGCCGTGCAGAAGGCCATGGCCGATTTCCTGCTCGAACTCGACGACGCCGTGCAGCCGCAAACTGTGGTGCATTTCTCCGGCAGCCACGATCCGGCCATGGAAGTGCTGTCGACGGCACTAAAAGAGGCGCCTACCGCTCTCCAGCTCGACACCGTGTTCTGCGGCAGCGTGGAAGGGCTGATCTGCCTCCAGGAGCGCCAGTCGGAATTGGCCGGCTTCTATGTCTCGCCGATCCAGACCGCCGGGTCGGTCGCCCATGTGACGCTGCGCAAATGGCTGCGGCCCGCCACGGTGCGGCTGGTACGGCTGGCGTGGCGCGAGCAGGGGCTGATCGTGGCGCCCGAGGTGGCGCGCGAGATCCGCGACCTGCGCGACCTCGTTCGCACCGGTGCACGCTTTATCAACCGCCAGCGCAGTTCGGGCACGCGCATGCTGTTCGACCAGCTGCTGGCCGCGCAGGGGCTCTATCCGGACCAGATCACCGGCTACGAAGACCCCGAATTCAGCAATGACAAGGTGGCCGAGGCCGTGCAGGCCGGCCGCGCGCAGGTGGGTTTCGGTCTGCGGATGAACGCCGAGCAGCACGGGCTGGGCTTCGTGCCGCTCACGCGCGAGGCGTACTACCTGGCCCTGCGCAAGAACGATGCGACCGCGCCGTGGATGGGCGCGCTGCTGGCGCTGCTGGCCGATCCGGCCTTCGCGCGCCGCATCGAGGCGCTGCCCGGCTACACGGCTGCCGAGCCGGCCGGCATCCTCACCCCGCAGGAAGCGCTGCCCTGGTTCGGCGCGGACGGCAAGGAAGGCGCCTGAGCGGGGCCATCGCCCGGTCCGCCGATCCCCATTCCCCGACCGTATTACACTCCTCCCCAATTACCCACGAGGAGTCCCGCCCCATGCTGGAAACCGCCGCGCTGGCTGCAGGCATGTCCTGGGCCAGCGGCCTGCGTCTCTACCTGGCCGTGCTGGCGGCCGGGGTACTGGCGCGCCTGGGCTGGCTGGACCTGCCCACGGGGCTCCAGGTGCTGTCGTCGTGGTGGGTCATCGGCGTGGCCGGCGTGCTGGCCCTGGCCGAGTTCATCGCCGACAAGGTACCCGGCTTCGATACCGCCTGGGACGGCATCCAGACCTTCATCCGCATTCCCGCCGGCGCGATCCTGGCCGCCGCGGCGTTCGGCGAACTCGATCCCCAGTGGATGGTGGCCGCCGGGCTCGTGGGCGGCACGCTGGCCGGGGCGGCGCATGCCACCAAGGCTGGCACGCGGGCGCTGATCAATGTCTCGCCGGAGCCGTTCTCGAACTGGGCGGCCTCGTTCACCGAGGACGTCGGCACCATAAGCGGCCTGCTGCTGGCATTTTTCCTGCCCGTGGTGTTCCTGATCCTGCTGGGCGTGTTCCTGATCCTGGCGATCTGGCTGATCCCGAAACTCTGGCGCGGCGTGCGACGCCTGCACGCCAGCCTGCGCGGCCCGCGCTGACTCCCTCTCTGCCTCCTTAGCGATTTTCCGATGCCGACCGACTCCCCCGCCGTGCCCGCCGCTCACCGTTTCTCCGCCTGGCACCATGCGCTGCGCATGGCCCGGCGCGACTGGCTGGCCGGCGAGCTGACGCTGCTGCTGTTCGCGCTGGTGCTGGCCGTGGCCGCGCTGACCAGCGTCGGCTTCCTCGCGGATCGCATGCGGCTGGGCTTGGAGCGCGACGCGCGCCAGATGATCGGCGCCGATGTGCTGCTGGTATCCGACCAGCCCTTCGACCCCGCATTTGCCGAGCGGGCCCGGCGCGACGGCCTGCGCGTGGCGCAGACGGTAACGTTCCCCAGCATGGCCACCGCCCGCATCAACGGTGCACCCACGAACGGGGAGGCACCGAGCCAGCTTGGCGCCCTGAAGGCGGTGACCGATGGCTATCCGCTGCGCGGACGGCTCAAGGTGCTGCCGCCCGATGGCGGTCCGGAGCAGGAGGCCGAAGGCATCCCCGCGCCGGGCACGGTCTGGGCGGATCAGGCGCTGCTGGACGGCCTCGGCTTGCGCCTGGGCGATAGCGTCCAACTCGGCAGCAAGACCTTCCGCATCGAGCGCGTGATCACGCAGGAGCTGGACCGTGGCGCGGGCTTCATGAACTTCGCGCCGCGCGTGATGCTGCCGCTGTCCGATCTCGACGCCACCAAGCTGATCGGCTGGGGCAGCCGCGTGACCTACCGGCTGCTCGTGGCCGGCCCGGACGCCGGCGCCGCCGCCTACCAGCGCTGGGCGACCGACGAGATCGAGCGGCGCCACCTGCGCAACACGCGCGTGGAATCGCTTGATTCCGGCCAGCCGCAGATGCGCGCCACGCTGGATCGTGCCGAGCGCTTCCTGTCGCTGGTGGCGGTGCTGTCTTCGATGATCGCGGCGGTGGCCATCGCCATGTCTGCGCGCCGATACATGCAGCGTCATACCGATGCGTGTGCTGTATACAAATGCCTGGGTCTGTCGCGCGGGCAGCTGCTGGCCGCGTTCGGCATCGAATTCCTCCTGCTTGGCGCCGGAGGCGCGCTCGTTGGCGTGGCGCTCGGCTACCTCGCGCATTACGGGCTGCTGCTGTCGCTGGGTGGATTGCTGCGCGTGTCTCTGCCGCAGCCCTCGGTCATCCCGGCGCTGACCGGCGTGGCGGCGGGGCTGGTGCTGCTGGTGGGCTTCGCGCTGCCGCCGCTGCTGGCGCTGACGCGCGTGGCGCCGCTGCGCGTGCTTCGGCGCGACATCGGCCTGCCGCCGATCTCGGCCTGGGTGGCCTACGCGCTGGGGCTGGGCGCCTTCGTGGCGTTGTTGATGGTGGCCGCGCGCGACCTGAAGCTCGGCCTGACCACGGCAGGCGGGTTTGTCGGCGCGGGGGTGGCCTTCGCGGTGCTGGCCCTTGGGCTGCTGCTGGCGCTCTCGCGCGGCATGCGCGGCCGGGCGCGCGGCAGTGTGGGGTGGCGCTTCGCGCTGGCCGTGCTCGAACGCCGGCGCGGCGTGACCGTGCTCCAGACCGTGGCACTGGCCGTGGGGCTGATGGCGCTGCTGCTGCTCGGCATGACGCGCAACGATCTGGTCGATTCCTGGCGCAACGCCACGCCGGCCGACGCGCCCAATCGCTTCATCATCAATATCCAGCCCGACCAGCGCGACCCGCTACGCGCGATGCTGGCCACCAATGGCATCCGCGACCTGCTCTACCCGATGGTGCGCGGCCGGCTGACGCATATCGACGATCGCCCGATCCAGGCCAGCACCTACCCGGACGGCCGGGCGCGCAATCTGGTCGAACGCGAATTCAACCTCTCGTATACAGACAAGCTGCCCGAGGGCAACGAAGTGATTGCCGGGCGCTGGACCGGCGACGCGGGCGGGGCATCGGTGGAGGAGGGCATCGCCAAGACGCTCCATATCAAGCTGGGCGATACGCTGCGCTTCGACGTGGCCGGCCAGAGCGTGGAGGCGCCGGTCACCTCGCTGCGCAAGCTCGACTGGGGCTCGATGCGCGTGAACTTCTTCGTGATCCTGCCCACGGACAAGATGCAGGGCCTGCCCGAGACCTACATCACCGCCTTCCACCTGCCGCCGGCCAAGGCGGCGCTCGGCAACCGGCTCACGGCCAGCTTCCCGAACATCACCGTGGTCAACACGGATTTGATCCTGCGGCAGATCCAGGCCGTGCTCGATCAGGTGATCGCCGCCGTGGAGTTCCTGTTCGTCTTCACGCTGCTGGCTGGGGTGACGGTGCTGTATGCGGCGCTTTCCGGTGCGCGCGACGAGCGCAAGCGCGATGCCGGCCTGCTCAAGGCCCTCGGCGCGACGGCCGCCACGGTGCGCCAGACGCAATACGCCGAATTCCTGGTCGTGGGCGGGCTGGCGGGGCTGCTGGCCAGCTTCGGCGCCATCGTGGTGGGCTGGGCGCTATCCCAGTTCGTGTTCGATTTCCCCTACCGCTTCAACCTGTGGATCGTACCGGTGGGGGTGGTTTCTGGCATGCTGTGCGCTTTTGCTGGCGGCTACCTGGGCCTGCGCGAGGTGCTGCGGCAGCCTGCGCTGGCCACGCTGCGCGATGTGCAGTGACCGCCGAGCCGCGAATTCTCTCGAATTGACATGATTACCGAACCTTCCGAACCCACCGACGCCACGACCCAGGAGGTGACCGCCTACGAACTGGTCGGCGGCGAGGCCCGCGTGCGCGAGCTGGTGGACCGCTTCTATGACCTGATGGACCTGGAGCCCGAGTTCAAGCAGCTCCGCTCCATCCATCCGCCGTCACTCGATGGCTCCCGCGACAAGCTGTTCTGGTTCCTGTGTGGCTGGCTGGGCGGCCCGAACCACTTTATCGAGCGCTTTGGCCACCCGCGCCTGCGCGCGCGCCACATGCCGTTCGAGATCGGCACGACGGAGCGCGACCAGTGGATGCGTGCCATGGCGCTGGCGATGCAGGACATCGGCCTGCCCGAAGACCTGCAGATGCGGCTGATGCAGGCGTTCTTCCAGACCGCCGACTGGATGCGTAATGTGCAGCGATAGGCGCATTTTGGGCGCGCGGGATGTACTGGACTTCTGGTTCGGCACGCCCGACGCGGCCATCTGGAATACGTCGCGGCGCGAATGGTTCACCAAGCGCGACGCCTTCGACGCCACCGTCCGCGACACCTTCCTGCCGACCTGGCAGGCCGCACATGAGGGCGCGCCGGACGACTGGTCCGCCACGCCCGAAGGCACCTGCGCCCGCCTGATCCTGCTCGACCAGTTCCCGCGCAACATGTTCCGGGGCGATCCGCGCAGCTTCGCCACGGACGCGCAGGCCCAGGCGCTGGCCCGCCGGATGCTCGCCCAGGGCTGGGACCGCGAACTGCCCACGCCGTGGCATCGCATGTTCTGCTACCTGCCGTTCGAGCACGCCGAGTCGCCCGAGGCGCAGGACATCGCCGTGCGCGAATACACCGCGCTGCGCGAAGACACCGGCGGCGAGGTCGATGGCGTGGAATGGGCCATCAAGCATCAGGAAATCATCGCGCGCTTCGGCCGATTTCCGCATCGCAATGCCGTACTGGGCCGCGCCAGCACGGACGACGAACTGGCGTTCCTGAAGCAGCCCGGTTCCTCGTTTTGAGGGGTGCCGGCCCGCCAGTGGCGTTTTCGCCGCTTGGCGGGTCGGCCGCCCGACCCGATTGCTTATAATCCCAATCCTGCCGATTCGAGAGTCCGCCCGACCCCATGGAAGCCAAACCGCAAGCCGGCCCGCGCCGAACCCGAGACCGCATCCTCGACGTCTCGCTGCGCCTGTTCAATGAGCTTGGCGAGCCCAACGTCACCACCACGACGATCGCGGAAGCCATGGAGATCAGCCCCGGCAATCTCTACTACCACTTCCGCAACAAGGACGACATCATCAACTCCATCTTCGTGCGCTTCGAGCAGGAGATGGAGCGCCGCCTGAAGATGCCGGAGGACCACAAGGCCACGCTGGGCGAAAGCTGGGGCTACCTCCAGTACATGTCCGAGTTCCTGTGGAACTACCGCTTCCTGTACCGCGACATCAACGACCTGCTGGCGCGCAACCGGATGCTGGAAACCAACTTCAAGCGCATCGTGGAGCAGAAGAAGCGCTTCGCGCTGGAGATCTGCCGCCAGTTCCAGGAAGACGGCGACATGGAAGCCACGCCGGAGCAGGTGGACGCGATTTGTACCAATATTGTTGTGATTGCCACGTACTGGCTGTCGTTCCAGTTCGTGCAGCATCCGCGCCAGTACAACGATCCCGATCAGATCCGGGGCTACCTGCACGGCTCGAGCTATCACATCTTCTCGATCCTGGCCCCGTACCTGCGCGGCAAGGCGCGCGAGGCATTCGATCAACTGGCGCGCGAATATGCCGTCACCAAGGCGGAGGCCGAGGCCGCCGCTGCCGCGAAGAAGGAAAGACAGTGAAATCGGTTTGTGTCTATTGCGGGTCCAGCCCCGGCTTCCGTCCGGAATACGCCGAGGCGGCCCGTGCGCTGGGCGCCACCATGGTTGAACAGGGGCTGGCGCTGGTCTACGGCGGCGGCAAGGTCGGGCTGATGGGGATCGTGGCGGACAGCGTGCTGGCGCACGGCGGCACGGCCATCGGCGTGATTCCCGATGCGTTGATGCAGAAGGAAGTCGGCCATCGCGGCCTGACCGAACTGCACGTGGTGCGTAACATGCACGAGCGCAAGCAGATGATGGCGGACCGCTCGGACGCGTTCATCGCCATGCCGGGCGGCGTCGGCACGTTCGAAGAGCTGTTTGAAACGTTCACCTGGGCCCAGCTCGGCTACCACGACAAGCCCGTGGGCCTGCTGAACGTGGCCGGCTTCTACGACGGCATGCTGGCTTTCCTGAACCACGCCGTGGGCGAAGGGTTCCTGAAGCAGGTGCACGCCGACATGCTGCACGTGTCCGACACGCCCAACACGCTGCTCGGCAAGCTGGCCGCCGCGCCGCGCGTACGCGTGGACAAGTGGATCGAGAAGCGCGAAGAGACCTGACCCGCCGGGACTGGCGCCCGCCAGTCCCGACTCGCCCTGATTAGCGGCTAACTAACCCAGCCAGCCGCCGATCCACCGCACCACGTGCGGCCCGCCGATGGCGATCCAGGTGCCGCCGCACAGCACGAGCGCCAGCATGACCGCCGCGCTGCCAAAGTCCTTGGCGCGCTTCGACAGGCTGTGCCGCTCGAGCGAAATCCGGTCCACGGCGGCCTCCACGCTGGAATTCAGCAATTCCACGATCAGCACCAGCAGCAGCGTCCCCAGCAGCAATATCCGTTCGACCGCCGAGATCGGCAGCAGGAACGCGCATGGCGTGAAAATCACCACCAGCGTCAGTTCCTGCCGGAACGCGCTCTCTTCGAGCACCGCGTAGCGCAGGCCGGACAGCGAGTTGATCGCCGCGTGCCAGGCGCGGCGGATACCGCGATTGCCTTTGTGGGGGTTGTTCTCGACCGAGTACTCAGTCTCCGGAGCGGACGGCAGCGGGGGATGCGGTTTTGGCATGATCGTGCGCAGCGGTGGGAGCCGTGGTGTCTTGGGGGGCTGCCGACGCTGGCAACGGCCGCAGGTGAGCGAGGAACTGCTCGGACGCCGCGCGCCACGAGAACTTCTCGGCGTGGGCGCGAGCGGTGACGCGGTCGATGCGCAGCGCCTCGAGGCAGGCTTCGCGCAAATCCTCGTGCATCACGCCGGCCGGGCTGTCGCCCAGCACATCGATCGGCCCGGTAACCGGGTACGCCGCCACGGGCAGGCCGCTCGCCAGCGCTTCCAGCAGCACCAACCCGAAGGTATCGGTGCGGCTCGGGAACACGAAGACATCGGCAGAAGCATACACCTTGGCCAGATCGGGCTGCTCGAGCACGCCGAGATAGCTGGCGGACGGATAGCGCGCCTTCAGGCCGGCCAGCGCCGGGCCATCGCCCACCACCCATTTCGAGCCGGGCAAGTCGAGTTGGAGGAAGGCCTCGACGTTCTTCTCCACGGCCACGCGGCCCACGTAGAGGAAGATCGGGTGGGCGGTGTTGAGCACGTTGGCGCGCTCGGCGGTGAAGACGTCGAGGTCCACGCCGCGCGTCCACAGCACGCCGTGGGTGATGCCGTACTGGTGCAGGTCGTGCAGCACCACCGGCGTGGGCGCCATCACAGCACGCGCTGGACCATGGAACCAGCGCAGGAAGCGGTAGGTCCAGGCCAGCGGAACGCCGAAGCGGGCCTGCACGTACTCCGGGAAGCGCGTGTGGTAGGCCGTGGTGAACGGCAGGCCGTGGCGCATGGCGTAGCGGCGCGCGGCCAGGCCGAGCGGGCCTTCGGTGGCGATGTGCAGGGCCTCCGGGCGGAAGGCGTCGATGCGGGCGCGTACCTTGGCCGTCGGCAGCAGCGACAGGCGGATTTCCGGGTACGTCGGGCATGGCACGGTGCGGAATTCCAGCGGCGTCAGCAGGTCCACCGTGTGGCCCATCGCCTCCAGTTCGCGGCGCGTGGACTTGAGCGTGCGCACCACGCCGTTGACCTGGGGCTCCCAGGCATCCGTGACAATCATGACTCGCATCGAATCTCCTTGCGGCAGTGTGGCCGGGTGAGGTGTCGTGGGGGCGGGGCGTGTCAAAGCGCCATCTCGGTGGCGCGGCGGCGCCGGCGTCCCACTGGCTCGGGCGGATCGAGCAGCGTGGTCCAGTAGACGATCTTGAGCTCGCCTTCCATGGTCTCGACCAGCGCCGAGAGGCTTTCCACCCAGTCGCCGTCGTTGCAGTAGAGCTGGCCGTCCACCTCGCGGATCTCCGCCTTGTGGATGTGGCCGCAGACCACGCCGTCGCAGCCGCGCCGGCGCGCCTCGTCCACCATCGCGTGCTCGAACGAGTTGATGTAGCTGACCGCGTTCTTGACCTGATGCTTCAGGAATTGCGAGATCGACCAGTACTCGAAGCCGAGCCGGGTGCGGATGCGGTTGAAATGGCGATTCAGCGCCAGGATCATCGTGTACAGCGAGTCGCCCAAGTACGCCAGCCAGCGCGCGTGCTGCACCACGCCGTCGAACAAATCGCCATGCACCACCCAGAGCCGGCGGCCGGTGGCGGTTACGTGGATGGCGTCCTCGCGCACGGTGATGTCGCCGAAAGCCATGCCGTCGAACTGGCGCGCCACTTCGTCGTGGTTGCCGGGCACGTAGATCACTTCCGTGCCCTTGCGCGCCTTGCGCAGCAGCTTCTGCACCACGTCGTTGTGGCTCTGCGGCCAGTACCAGCCACGGCGCAGCTGCCAGCCGTCGATGATGTCGCCTACCAGATAGAGCACGTCGGACTCGTTGTGCTTCAGGAAATCGAGCAGATACGTGGCCTGGCAACCGGGCGTGCCGAGATGGATATCGGACAGCCAGATGGCGCGGTAGCGATGCGTGGGAGGTTCCGAAGCGGAGGCGGGGCGGTTGCCCGATTCGGCGTGGAAGGCTGGGGCGGCGGGAGCGGCCGGTGACAGTTCCGTCGGCGGCGGCATGAAGGCCGCCAGTGCGGCGGACAGCGAGAGCGTGGTGTCAGGCTTGCCGCGCAGGCGTTGCGCGGCCCTCGACAGACGCCCCCGAGCAAACTGGAGAGCTTGAACCATGGCGGCCCCGGTATCGGCGATGGGTGCATTGAGCCCTTGCCGCGTGACGGTGCCGTGACGGAAACATGAATGTCACATGAAGATCGAGGTGCGTTGTGGGGTTTGTTGTGGGGTTTGTTGTGGCGCCGGGGTGCGTAGCGAGGCGAGGGCGGCCAGCGTGGCGTCCACGGCGCGCGGGTGGCGCAGCAGGGAAACATGGCCGATGCCGGCCAGCGGCACGTTGCGCGCGCCGTCGAGCCAGGAGGTGCCCGGGGGGCCGGCGATGGAGTCGTGCCAACTGAACACCGAGACGATGCGCGCGCGCAAGGCCGGCGTCTCAGCCAGCGCCAACGCCTTCAGCCACGGGCTGTGCCAGCGCATCTGCCGCGCATTGCGGCCGCCGCCGAAGCGGGCGAGGGCGCAGCCGTGATGGGGCGAGCCAAGGGTGACGATGCCTGAGCAGGGCGGATCATCGCTCTCCCGCAACGCTAGCACCTGCGCGGCCCGTGCGGCGAGTCCGCCCATGCTGTGGCAGACCACGAGCGGCGCCTGGCCCGTGCGCGCGGCGATCCCGCGCATGCGGGCGAGCAGGGTCGGCGCGTAGTCGTCGATATCGCCCAGCACGGGTTCGAGGTCGATCCCTTCGCAGCGATAGCCGGCGGCGGCCAGCGTGGGCGCCATGTCAAGCCAGATCGCGTGATTGCAGCCGTAGCCGTGTACGAGCAGCACCGTCGGCGCGTCGGCATTGGCGGGCGAGTCAAAGGTGATGCGCGAGCGGAATGGCTGGAGCCAGTTGAACATGCGGAAGACCGCGCGGCATTCCGAAAGATAGCAGGCGAGCGCGCCGGAGAGGCCGAGCGGCTGGCGCGGGGGCGTGTCGGAGGGATGGGGAAGGCGTGCATCCAGCGCGATGCCGGCGCCGCCCAGCGTGGCGATAAAGGCAACCCCTACACCGATGCCGAAGCCCATTACCACCGTCAGCAGCGCCGCGCCAATGGCGAGCGGCCACGGCCAGCCCGCCCATCCGGCCAACCCTGCCGCGAGGCCGCCGGCCGCCAGCGTCTGCGCGGCCACAGCCACGCGGCGCAGGGCGGCCGCCGTCAGGCTCATGACTTCGCGGCCGGGCGCGGGTCGCGCAGATCACGCAGGTCAATCAGGCGCGTGCCGGCCAGCCGGTCATGCAGGAACTGGCGGCGCGGGTCGAGCCACGCCAGCGCAATCCACACCAGCAGACCGGCCACCAGCGCGCCGACGAACGGCCCGCGCGTGAGCCCGAGCGCATGGCCGACCGCCGCCGCGGGCGGCAGCCACAGCCAGGCCAGCACATAGCGCAGCAGCGCGCGGGTCCAGTGCGGCGGCTGGCCGGCAGCCGTCTCGAGGCGGATGCGCCACGTCTGCATCGCCAGCGTCTGGCCGTTGCGCTGCCAGAACCACGTGAAATAGCAGGCCAGTACGACGAACATCCAGGCCTGATCGACATAGGGCTGGTCGATACCGAGGCGCTGGAGCAGCGGGCGCGCCAGCAGATAGACCGCGCTGGCGGCCATCAGCACCCCGAACAGCAGCACGCCCTCATAGAGCATGCAGGTCAGGCGGCGGCGCAGCGTGGGCGTGCGCGGGGCGCGCGACGGCATGGAAGCGGGAGAAGCGGGGGAGGCAGGGCTGGCGGCAGGCATGGCGCGGGTTCCGGGTGAGCGGCAATTATGCCAAATCCGGGGCGGCGCGCCGCGCGGCCGGGAAGGTGGCCGGGAAGGTGTTACTGGCGGGGGGAGTCGGGCGGACTGATCGGGATGTCGGTCGCCGCCTCGCCGGTGACCGGCGGCGAAAGCGACTCGGTGGCCGGTTGTGCTGCGGGTGCCGAAGCCGCAACTTCCGGCGGCGTTGCGGGCGTGACCGGCACGGGTGCGGCGGCGACCGGTGCCGAGGCCGGCGACGCCGGTGTCGATGCTGTCAGCGCTGGGGGCAGCGCGGCGGCACCGCTGGCGGGTTTATTGACGCGGATCTGGTGGCCGGAATCGGTCGGCAGACGCTTGCCGGAAGGCAGGCCGCTCACTGCGCCGGGGCGGCGCGGCACCTTCTCGGCTGCCGCCAGTTCCTTCTTCTGCGCCTCGGGAAGCTGTTGATAGCGATCCCACGCATCGGCCTTCTTCTCGGCCGGCACCGTACGGGTGATCTGGTAGTTCTCGCGCGCCACGCGGCGTTCCTGCGGCGTCATCTTGACCCATTCGGCCATCCGTTCCTGCAGCCGCGCCTGTTCCTCGGGCTTCAGCGACGGGTAGCGATCGGCAATACGCTGCCACTTGCGGCGGTTGAGTTCGGGGATGGTGTCCCAGAGCGGGCGCAGCGGGGCGAGGATCTGCTGGTGCGTCGGGGTCAGTTCGACCCAGGTCGGATGCACATGGACCACGGCCGGCGCCGAGGCGCCCGCACGGACCTCGTGGGCTTCGGCGGCCTGCGTCAACTCGCCCGAGGCCAGCGCAACCACGGCGCCAAGGCTGGCGCACAGCGCGGTGAATCGGGCCAGCCGGCGCGGGGCGGCGTCGGAGCGGAAGTGAGCGCGCGCCATCCTATTGATCGCGGTCGTGCTTGAGGAACACGTGGAAGCCCTGGTCGGCGTAGGCCGTGGGCGGCAGGTCGTCCAGCAGCATGGCGGCGTCCACGTCGGCCAGCTCCTCCACGCGCTTCTGCTGCTGCCACTGGTAGATGCCGGTCACGCCGACCACCAGCGCCACCAGCGTCCAAAGCAGGGCGAGCCGGCGCAACCATGCGCCAGCGCGGTGCAGCGGCGAGTCGTCTTCATCGTCGAAGATGGCGCCATGGCCGCCGGGCAGGGCGAATTGTGGCACCGTGGCCGGTGCGGCGGCTTTCTTCGCGGCCAGCGCCATGCGCCGCGCGGCGGCGAGCCGTTCGGCAATGTCCGCCGGCACGGCATCCGCCGAGGCATCGAGTGCCGAGCGGATCTCGCGGGCGAAGCGGCGTTCCTGTATATCTCGTTCGTTTCGGCTCATAGTCGGACCCCCCGTGCGCGCAAGGCCTGCGCCAGTGTGTGCGTTGCACGGGAACAGTGCGTCTTGACGCTGCCTTCCGAGCAGCCCATCGCGGCTGCCGTCTCGGCCACGTCCATATCCTCCCAGTAACGCATCAGGAAAGCTTCGCGTTGACGCGTGGGCAGACGCTGGATTTCCTGCTCGATGATGTGCATGACCTGTGCCCGCTCGACCTTGTCGGCGCTGCTTTCCGCGGATTCTGACCCAGCCTGGGCCTCGAGAGTTTCCAGCAGGTCGTTGTCATCGCCTTCGCGGTCGTCGCGCAGGTTCGAGAACAGGGTTACCCACGTGTTGCGTACTTTCTGGCGGCGGAAATAGTCGTGGATCGTGTTCTGCAGGATGCGCTGGAACAGCGGCGCCAGCTCGGCGGCATGCTTGTCGCCGTACTTTTCGGCCAGCTTGATCATGGCGTCCTGCACGATGTCCAGCGCGGCTTCGTCATCCCGCACGGCGAATACGGCCTGCTTGAAGGCACGTCGTTCCACGCTGGAGAGAAAGTCTGAGAGTTCCTGGTCAGTGGCCATGCAGGCAGGAATGTGCCGCGAAAGTCGCGCGGCGGGTCGCAAATGTCTGCGATGCTAGCAAAAAACAGCCGGCTTGGGCGATGCTGTATTAGTTTGCAGACAATATGACGGAGGGGTCGCTTGCGGCCGTTGCGCCATCGTGGTGCGTCTGCAAAAAAGTCTCCAGGGGGCCATAGACCACGCTGGTGCATTGCAGTATCATCATCGGTTCACACGACATCAGTGGTTGTCTCATCAGACCGCTTATAAGGCGGTCTCTTCATGCAGACGCGCACCGCTTGAACCCGAGCCACAAGCCCGGCAGAGAGCATCCAAACAATTTTTTGCCGAAAATTGCAAAGGACTGAAATGAACATGCCCAGCGCGGAATTCTCCCACGCAGACAGCAATTCATCTGCCGCACCCGAAATGATCGGTGCGGAAATTCTCTGTCACGCACTCGCCGAAGAAGGCGTCGAATACGTCTGGGGCTACCCCGGCGGCGCGGTGCTGTACATCTACGACGAACTCCACAAGCAAAAGAAGTTCGAGCACATCCTGGTGCGCCACGAGCAGGCTGCGGTCCATGCCGCGGATGGCTACGCGCGCGCCACGGGCAAGGTCGGCGTCGCCCTGGTGACTTCCGGCCCGGGCGTGACCAATGCCGTGACCGGCATCGCCACCGCCTACCTGGACTCGATCCCGATGGTGGTGATCACCGGCAACGTGCCGACCCATGCCATCGGCCAGGATGCCTTCCAGGAATGCGACACCGTCGGCATCACGCGCCCGATCGTCAAGCACAACTTCCTCGTGAAGGATGTGCGCGACCTCGCCGCGACGATCAAGAAGGCGTTCTTCATCGCCGCCACCGGCCGTCCCGGCCCCGTGGTGGTCGACATTCCGAAGGACGTGTCGCGGAACTCGTGTAAGTACGAGTACCCGAAGACGATCGACATGCGCTCGTACAACCCCGTGAACAAGGGGCACTCGGGCCAGATCCGCAAGGCTGTCGCGCTGCTGCAGGGCGCCGAGCGTCCGTATATCTATACGGGCGGCGGCGTGGTGCTGGCCAATGCCAGCGACGAGCTGCGCCAGTTGGCCGCCATCACGGGCCATCCGGTCACCAACACGCTGATGGGCCTGGGCGCGTTCCCGGGCACGCACAAGCAGTTCCTCGGCATGCTCGGCATGCACGGGACGTATGAAGCCAATATGGCCATGCAGAACTGCGACGTGCTGATCGCCATCGGCGCCCGCTTCGACGACCGCGTGATCGGCAACCCGGCGCACTTCACTGCGCAGGCGCGCAAGATCATCCATATCGATATCGACCCCTCGTCGATCTCGAAGCGCGTGAAGGTCGACATTCCCATCGTCGGCAACGTCAAGGACGTGCTCCAGGAACTGATCGCCCAGCTGCAGGCCAGCGACGTCAAGCCCAAGCGCGAGGCCCTGGCCAAGTGGTGGGACCAGATCGAGCAATGGCGTTCGGTGGACTGCCTCAAGTACGACCGCAAGAGCGAGATCATCAAGCCGCAGTACGTGGTGGAAAAGATCTGGGAACTGACCAAGGGCGACGCCTTCATCTGCTCCGACGTGGGCCAGCATCAGATGTGGGCCGCGCAGTTCTACAAGTTCAACGAGCCGCGCCGCTGGATCAACTCCGGCGGCCTGGGCACGATGGGCGTGGGCCTGCCGTACGCCATGGGCATCAAGAAGGCGTTCCCGGACAAGGAAGTGGTGACCATCACGGGCGAAGGCTCTATCCAGATGTGCATCCAGGAACTGTCCACCTGCCTCCAGTACGACACCCCGGTCAAGATCTGCTCGCTGAACAACGGCTATCTGGGCATGGTGCGCCAGTGGCAGGAGATCGAGTACGACAACCGCTACTCGCACTCCTACATGACCGCGCTGCCTGACTTCGTCAAGCTGGCCGAGGCCTTCGGCCACGTGGGTATCCGCGTGGAAAAGACGGCCGATGTGGAGCCGGCGCTGCGCGAGGCGTTCCGCCTCAAGGACCGCACCGTGTTCCTGGACTTCCAGACCGACCCCACGGAGAACGTGTGGCCGATGGTCCAGGCGGGCAAGGGCATCTCCGAAATGCTGCTCGGCGCGGAGGACCTGTAATGCGACACATTATTTCGGTCCTGCTGGAAAACGAACCCGGCGCGCTGTCGCGCGTGGTGGGGCTGTTTTCGGCGCGCGGCTACAACATCGAGACGCTCACGGTGGCCCCCACCGAGGATGCGTCGCTGTCGCGGATGACCATTGTCACCACCGGTTCGGACGACGTGATCGAACAGATCACCAAGCACCTGAACCGCCTGGTGGAAGTGGTCAAGGTGGTGGACCTGACGGAAGGCGCGCACATCGAGCGCGAGCTGATGCTCGTGAAGGTGCGCGCGGTGGGCAAGGAGCGCGAGGAAATGAAGCGCACCGCCGACATCTTTCGGGGCCGCATCATCGACGTGACCGAGAAGACGTACACCATCGAGCTGACCGGCAACGGCGGCAAGCTGGATGCGTTCCTCGATGCCATCGACCGCACCGCGATCCTGGAAACCGTCCGTACGGGCGGTTCCGGCATCGGCCGCGGCGAACGCATCCTGAAGGTCTGACCGGCGCACCCGGCAGCGGCCACAAGCCAATCGCAGTATCCCCGGCGGCGCGACGCGTGAATCGGAACCAACGCCCGCGCCACGCCGCCACCCCTTATACGCAGACTTAGAAAATCGAAGGAATCATCATGAAAGTGTTTTACGACAAGGACGCCGACCTCTCCCTGATCAAGGGCAAGAACGTCACCATCATCGGCTACGGCTCGCAAGGCCACGCCCACGCACTGAACCTGAAGGATTCGGGCGTGAACGTGACGGTCGGTCTGCGCAAGAGCGGCGCGTCGTGGAACAAGGCCGTCAACGCCGGCCTGCAGGTCAAGGAAGTGGGCGAGGCCGTCAAGAACGCCGACGTGGTCATGATCCTGCTGCCGGACGAGCAGATCGCCGACGTGTACAAGAACGAAGTGCACGGCAACATCAAGGAAGGCGCCGCCCTGGCCTTCGCGCACGGCTTCAACGTGCACTACGGCGCCGTGATCCCGCGTGCCGACCTGGACGTGATCATGATCGCCCCGAAGGCCCCGGGCCACACGGTGCGCTCGACGTACTCGCAAGGTGGCGGCGTGCCGCACCTGATCGCCGTGCATCAGAACAAGTCCGGCGCCGCCCGTGACATCGCGCTGTCGTACGCTACCGCCAACGGCGGCGGCCGTGCCGGCATCATCGAGACCAACTTCCGCGAAGAAACCGAAACCGACCTGTTCGGCGAGCAGGCCGTGCTGTGCGGCGGTACCGTCGAGCTGATCAAGGCTGGCTTCGAAACGCTGGTGGAAGCCGGCTACGCGCCAGAAATGGCCTACTTCGAGTGCCTGCACGAGCTGAAGCTGATCGTCGACCTGATCTACGAAGGCGGCATCGCCAACATGAACTACTCGATCTCGAACAACGCCGAATATGGCGAATACGTCACCGGCCCGCGCGTCGTGACGGAAGAGACCAAGAAGGCCATGAAGCAATGCCTGACCGACATCCAGACCGGCGAATACGCCAAGAGCTTCCTGCTCGAGAACAAGGCCGGCGCCCCGACCCTGATCTCGCGCCGTCGCCTGACGTCCGAGCACCAGATCGAGGAAGTGGGTGCCAAGCTGCGCGCGATGATGCCGTGGATTGCCAAGAACAAGCTGGTCGACCAGTCGAAGAACTAAGCTGACGACAGCTGGCAGGGCGGGGCCCCCGGGCCCGCCGCCCTCGGCCGTCCAGCCCGCCGCCGGCCCCGCGCAGTGTTGCGTGAGGCATTTTGGCGGAGGCTGGACGGCTTTTTGTTATCCTTGTCGGACTTTTTTCGGGCGTTGGCTCGAATCTTTCTTATTATTCGCGGCGATACCCCTGAATTGCCCACGGCGGCCAGCCCCTGGCGCCGGCGCGGCATGGCGTATCGTTTCTACCTGAACTTCAGACCAAGTCTTGCATGAACTATCCTCATCCGCTGATCGCCCGTGAAGGCTGGCCATTCCTGGCCGGCGCATTCGTCATCTCGCTGCTGGTGCATGTCAGCGCAGGTTTCTGGTGGGCGCTGCCGCTGTGGATTCTCACGATCTTCGTGCTCCAGTTCTTCCGCGATCCGCCCCGGCCGATTCCGTCGACGCCCAACGCCGTGCTGGCACCCGCCGACGGCCGCATCGTCGTGGTCGAGAAGACCCAGGACCCGTACGCCGGGCGCGAGGCGCTGAAGATCAGCGTGTTCATGAACGTGTTCAACGTGCATTCGAACCGCGCGTCGGTGGATGGCAAGGTCGAGAAGCTCGAGTACTTCCCGGGCAAGTTCGTCAATGCCGATCTGGACAAGGCGTCGGTGGAGAACGAGCGCAACGCCATCGTGATCCGCCGCGCGCAGGACGGCCAGGTGGTCACGCTGGTCCAGGTGGCCGGGCTGGTGGCGCGCCGGATCCTGTGCTACACCAAGGTGGGCGACGCGATCTCGCGTGGCCAGCGCTACGGCTTCATCCGCTTCGGCTCGCGCGTGGACGTGTACCTGCCCGTGGATGCCCGGCCGCGCGTGACGATTGGCGAGAAGGTGTCCGCCTCGTCGACCGTGCTGGCCGAACTGGACGTGCAGGGCGCGCAGCAGTAAGCCGCCGCCATCCACACTGATAGGAGAGGCTGGCATGGGTGCCTTCAATCGACGGAACAAGCGCGTCAGCATCGGCAACGTGACGCATCTGCGACCGTTCCGCCGCAACCAGTTGCGCAACGACCCTGGCTACGACGAGGCCGAGGAAGGGCCGGACATCGAGTACGTGCGCCCGCGCCGGCGCGGCATCTACCTGCTGCCCAATGCGTTCACCACGGCCGCGCTGTTCGCCGGCTTCTACGCCATCGTGGCGGCGATGAACGGCCATTTCGACTCGGCCGCCATCGCCATCTTCGCGGCCATGGTGCTGGACGGCATGGATGGCCGCGTGGCGCGCATCACCAACACGCAGAGCGCATTCGGCGAGCAGTACGACTCGCTCTCGGACATGACCTCGTTCGGCGTGGCGCCGGCGCTGGTCATGTACACCTGGATCCTGCGCGACCTCGGCAAGTGGGGCTGGATCGCCGCGTTCGTCTACTGCACCTGCGCGGCGCTGCGCCTGGCGCGCTTCAACGCCAATATCGGCGTGGTGGACAAGCGCTTCTTCCAGGGCCTGCCGAGCCCGGCCGCGGCGGCCCTGGTGGCCGGCTTTGTCTGGCTGGTCATCGATAACAAGCTGCCGGTCAGGGAGCTGTGGATGCCGTGGGTCGCCTTTGCGATCACGCTCTATGCGGGCCTGTCGATGGTCTCCAACGCCCCGTTCTACAGCGGCAAGGCGCTGGACGTGCGCTACCGCGTGCCCTTCGGCATGATGGTGCTCGTGCTGGTGCTGTTCGTGGTGGTTTCCACCGATCCGCCGGTAGCGCTGTTCGGGCTGTTCGTGGCCTATGCCGTGTCGGGCTACCTGCTGTGGGCCTGGCGCGCGCTGCACGGCGAGCCGGGCGAGGTACGCAAGGCACGCGCCGGCGGACCCGACGGTCTCGGCGGCGGTAACTAGCAAGCATGGCAACAGGGCGTCTTCGGGCGCCCTGTGTCGTTCCAGCGGTATCCCAATCCGCATCACGCATCACGCATCACGCGTTACGCATTACGTTCCACTCACCGTCAGGAGAATGTCATGGGTATGTTTGACTTCATCAAGGAAGCGGGCGAAAAGCTGTTCGGCAAGGGCGAGGCCAAGGCTGCGCAGGATGCGGCCAAGGCGGATGCCTCGGCAGAGAAGCTGGAGGCCGCCAACCGCGCCGCCGGCGATGCCATCGAAAATTACATCAAGCAGATGGGGCTCGACGCCACCGGGCTGATGGTCCAGGTGGATGGGTCGCAGGGCAAGGCGACGGTGTTCGGCGTGGCGCCGGACCAGGCCACCCGGGAGAAAATCATCCTGTGCGCCGGCAACGTGGAGGGCGTGGAGTCGGTGGAGGACAAGATGTCCGTCAACGTGGAGTCCACCGAATCGCAGTGGCATACCGTGGTCAAGGGAGACACGCTCTGGGCCATTGCCCAGGCCGCCTACGGCAACGGTGCGGACTACAACAAGATCTTCGAAGCGAACAAGCCGATGCTTTCGCACCCGGACAAGATCTATCCGGGTCAGAAACTGCGGATTCCGCCGAAGGGCTGAAACCGGCTCGGGTCAGCCCGCCTTGCACGCGCGCGCCAAACCGGATATAGTCCCCGACATGATTTCGCGCCAGTCCCTACTCGCCCGCACCACCCTAGGTGGCCTACTAGGCCATCGGGTCGGGACGCGCGCGCGCTAAGGGACGCTATCGCCCTAGCGCGGAATCACCAGGAATTTTCCTAGTTTTCAAACGCCCCGGCCTGCAACCATGCACGCCGGGGCGTTTTGCATTTCCATTTCGAGGACTGCGACGCCCGACGGCAAGAAGGACGGGACGGCACGGCACACAACAAGGTACAGCCCAGGAGCTCCACAAAATGTCTGACAAACTCATCATTTTCGATACCACCTTGCGTGACGGCGAGCAGTCGCCCGGCGCCTCGATGACCCGCGAAGAGAAGATTCGCATCGCGCGCCAGCTGGAACGCCTGAGGGTCGATGTGATCGAGGCAGGCTTTGCGGCTAGTTCCAATGGTGACTTCGAAGCCATCCGCTCGATCGCCCAGGTGATCAAGGATTCGACGATCTGCTCGCTGGCCCGCGCCAACGACAAGGACATCGCCCGTGCCGCGGAGGCCCTCAAGCCCGCCAACTCGTTCCGGATCCACACGTTCATCGCCACCTCGGCGCTGCACATGGAGAAGAAGCTGCGCATGACGCCGGACCAGGTGTACGAGCAGGCGCGCCTGGCCGTGCGCTTCGCGCGCCAGTTCACCGACGACATCGAATTTTCGCCAGAAGACGGCAGCCGTTCGGACATGGACTTCCTCTGCCGCGTGCTCGAGGGCGTGATTGCCGAAGGCGCGACCACGATCAACCTGCCCGATACGGTGGGCTACGCGGTGCCGGAAGGCTACGCGGACCTGATCCGCTCGGTGCGCGAGCGCATCCCCAACTCGGACAAGGCTGTCTGGTCGGTGCACTGCCATAACGACCTGGGCATGGCCGTGGCCAACTCGCTGGCCGCCGTGAAACTGGGTGGCGCGCGCCAGATCGAGTGCACGATCAACGGCCTCGGCGAGCGGGCCGGCAACACGAGCCTGGAAGAGGTGGTAATGGCCGTGAAGACGCGCCGCGACTACTTCGATATGGACGTGAACATCGACACCACGCAGATCGTGCCGGCATCCAAGTTGGTATCGCAGATCACCGGTTTCGTGGTGCAGCCGAACAAGGCCGTGGTGGGCGCCAACGCCTTCGCGCATGCCTCCGGCATCCACCAGGATGGCGTGCTCAAGGCGCGTGACACCTACGAGATCATGCGCGCGGAGGACGTGGGCTGGAGCGCCAACAAGATCGTGCTGGGCAAGCTCTCGGGCCGCAATGCGTTCAAGCAGCGCCTGCAGGAGCTGGGCATCGAACTCGAGAGCGAGAGCGAAGTCAACGCCGCCTTCGGCCGCTTCAAGGAACTGGCCGACCAGAAGGCCGAGATCTTCGACGAAGACATCATGGCCATCGTTTCGGATGAGGCGCACGACGTGAACGAGCACTACCGCTTCGTGTCGCTGTCGCAGCGCTCCGAGACCGGCGAGCGCCCGCATGCGCGCGTGGTATTCAATATGGATGGCAGCGAGCAGACCGGCGAAGCCGAGGGCAATGGCCCGGTGGACGCCACCATGCACGCCATCGAAGGCAAGGTCAACAGCGGCGCGGAACTGGTGCTGTACTCGGTGAACGCGATCACCACCGGCACCCAGGCGCAGGGCGAAGTGACCGTGCGCCTGTCGAAGGCCGGCCGCATCGTCAACGGCGTGGGCACCGATCCGGACATCGTCGCGGCATCGGCCAAGGCCTACCTGGCCGCCTTGAACAAGCTGCACGACAAGGCCGTACAGAAGATCAACCCGCAGATCTGATCCCCGATCCGCGTGCCGGCGCCGGGGGCTCACAAGGCCTCCGCGACCATCAACCGCCCGTCAGTCGCCTATCCCGCGACGACGGGCGGTTTTTCGTTGGATTGCGATGTTTGCAAGCGATGCGGGTCAGCGACGATCGGAGCGGTCGTACAGCGGATCGGGCGTGATCTGGGTCTGGCGCAGCACGCCGGCGTCATCGAAATAGAAGTTGAACAGCGAGTACCACTGGTCCTCGTGACGGAACCGGTAGCTCCACACCTCGCGTTTCATCAGCGGAAAGTACTGGTTTGGCTCGCGCGGGGCACCGAAGTGCTCGAGCACGTCTTTCTTGGTCCAGACATTGACCTGCGCCTTGTACAGTTCCGGCGTTCGGAGCATCTGGCGGAAATTCGTCAGATTGCCATTCTTGTCGAAGTCAGCGGCGTACGATTCCTGGCCCAGCGGCTGTTTCGAATAGAACCAGCGCACGGTGCCGTCGTCGAGCTTAAAGATGTCGGTGGGCTTGCCGAAGGTGGCCATCACGGCGCTCTCGGGCTGGCCGACCAGTTTCAGGCCGGTATCGACCGGGGCGAGGGCGGAACAGGCGGCGAGCAGGGCGGCACCCAGGCCCAGGGCCACGGTCTGGGCCAGCCGGCGGCCGGCGAAGCGGAGGGGGGAGGTCATGGGATTTCTCGACTGGCAATCGTACGAATGCTGGAAGTGTAGTCCGCTCGGGCGCTGGTGTGCATCACACGCTGCTTTTTTGGTGGGATTGCCGCCATCGGCCCCACTGCCGTACCATCCACGCCTTTGTTGTGCGATGTAGAACAGGAGTGAGGATGTCCGGAGCGGAAAAAGGGCGGCGGCGCGGCCCGTGGCGTGCATGGCTGGCGGCGACGCTGCTGTGCCTGGCGGGGAGCGGGCATGCCCAGGGCGAGGCTGGCGCGCCGATCCGGCTTGGCATGATCGAGGGGCTGTCCGGCCCGTTCGCCAACGCAGGGGACGCCGTGGCGCGCAACCTGCGCATCGCCATCGACCGCGTGAACGCGCGGGGCGGGGTGAAGACCGCCGAGGGCGCCCGGCCGCTGGAATTGGTCACGTTCGACAGCAAGGGCAATGTCGATGAGAGCCTGATCCAGTTCCGCTCGCTGGTGGACAAGCGCATCCCGTTTGTACTGCAGGGCAACAGCTCGGCCGTGGCCGGGGCGCTCGTGGCGGCGATCAACCGCCACAACATGCGCCAGCCGGACGCACGCGTGCTGTTCCTCAACTACTCGGCCGTCGATCCCGCGCTGACCAACGAGAATTGCAGTTTCTGGCATTTCCGCTTCGACGCGAGTTCGGACATGCGCATGCAGGCGCTGACCGAGGCGATTCGCGGCGAACACGCGGTGCGGAAGGTCTATCTGATCGACCAGGACTACAGCTTCGGCCATCAAGTGGCGAAATCGGCACGTGAGATGCTGGCGGCCAAGCGGCCGGACATCCAGATCGTGGGCGACGAATTCCACCCGATCGGCAAGATCAAGGATTTCGCGCCGTACATCGCCAAGATCAAGGCCAGTGGCGCCGACGCGGTGATCACCGGCAACTGGGGCAATGACCTGACGCTGATGGTCAAGGCCGCGCGCGAGGGTGGGCTGGGCGCCCGCTTCTATACCTTCTATGGCAACGGCCTGGGCGCGCCGGCGGCGATGGGCGATGCCGGCGTGGGCCGTGTGCTGGCGGTGGCCGAATGGCATCCGAACGTGGGCGGCGCGGCGTCCGACGCCTTCTACCAGGCGTTCCGCACCCGCTACCCCGAGCCGCGCGACGACTACGTGCACCTGCGCATGCAGATGATGGTGGAAATGCTGGCGCGGGCCATCACCCAGGCTGGTACCACGGAGGCGGTCAAGGTGGCGCTGGCGCTCGAGAACATGCGCTTCACCAACGATTTCCACGACGCCACCGTGCGCGCGGACGACCACCAGGTGCTGCAGCCGCTCTATGTCTCGGTCATGGCGAAGCAGGGCGGGGACGTGCGCTTCGACAACGAAGGTTCTGGCTACGGCTTCCGCACGGTAAAGAAGCTCAAGACGGCCCAGACCACGCTGCCCACCACGTGCCGTATGGAGCGCCCGGCGGGCTGATCAGGCAGGCCGCGCGGATGAATTTCGCCGCGCCGGCAAATTCGGCTATAATCCGCGGCTGTCGTGCAAGGACCCCTGCGCACGGCACATGCCTCAGTCCATACCAGGCTTCAAGGCACGACGCAGGTGGCGCATTCCGCGCTGCAGCGTTCGCAAGTGAAAGGAAACCATCATGGCAATCGCCAACAAGTCCGAAGTTATCAAGCAGTTCGCCCGCGGCACCAACGACACGGGTAGCCCCGAAGTTCAGGTCGCTCTGTTGACCACCCGCATCAACGAACTGACCCCCCACTTCAAGGCCAACATGAAGGATCACCACAGCCGCCGCGGTCTGCTGCGCATGGTGAGCCGTCGTCGCCGCCTGCTGGACTACCTCAAGGCCAACGACGCCGACCGTTACCGCACCCTGATCGAAAAGCTGGGCCTGCGTAAGTAAGGTCTGCGGATGGCAGCACGAATCCTGCACAAGTTGTTCCTGCACGATTTCACGTGAGGCCGCGATGCCTGCGTCAGCTCTGCTGAGGCAGGCATTTTGCTTTTCTGGCCCGGCGGCACACCCGCTGGGTCGGCGTTGATTGTGATGTTTGCTTCACTAAATTGTCCTGGCCAAGCGGCCCGGACGCCCGTTGCGCCAAGACGTGTAACGGAGTAAGTTACCTCGCTCTTTATATTGCTCTGTGACCGGAGTCGGCCAAGGAACCGGGGTTTTGTGTCATTCCATCGCCGCATCGCCAGCCTGGTGGTGCCGCGATGGAATGGCATAGCACTTCCCTGAGACTGCGACCGGCATGAATCCGGCAGTTCGCCTGCCGCTGTGAGCGCAGGCGTCGCGGGGCGCGCGTGTGTGCGCCCCGCATGCATGTATCAAGGAAACGCTCATGACCATGTTCAACAAGATCGTCAAGGAATTCCAATGGGGCCAGCATACGGTCCGCATGGAAACCGGCGAAGTCGCCCGCCAGGCTGGCGGCGCCGTGATCGTCGACGTGGAAGACACCGTGGTGCTGGCCACCGTGGTGGCCGCCAAGAGCCCGAAGGCGGGCCAGGACTTCTTCCCGCTGACCGTCGACTACATCGAAAAGACCTACGCTGCCGGCAAGATCCCCGGTGGCTTCTTCAAGCGTGAAGGCCGTCCGTCGGAAAACGAGACGCTGACCTCGCGCCTGATCGACCGTCCGCTGCGCCCGCTGTTCCCGGAAGGCTTCTACAACGAAGTGCAGGTGGTGATCCACGTGCTGTCGATCAACCCGGAAGTGCCGGCCGACATCCCCGCGCTGATCGGCGCGTCCGCCGCGCTGGCCGTGTCGGGCATCCCCTTCAATGGTCCGGTGGGCGCCGCCCGCGTGGGCTACAAGGATGGCCAGTACCTGCTGAACCCGACCCGCTCGCAGATCGCCGCGTCCGACCTGGACCTGGTGGTGGCCGGTACCGAGCGTGCCGTGCTGATGGTGGAATCGGAAGCGCAACAGCTGTCGGAAGAAGTGATGCTGGGCGCCGTGGTGTACGGCCATGAGCAGATGCAGATCGCCATCAACGCGATCCACGACCTGGTGCGCGACGGCGGCAAGCCCGAGTGGGACTGGGCCCCGGCAGCCAAGAACGAGCCGCTGATCGCCAAGGTTGGCGAGATCGGCCTGCCGCTGCTGCAGGAAGCCTACCAGCTGCGCCAGAAGTCGGCCCGCAGCCAGAAGCTGAAGGAAGTCTACGCCTCGGTGACGACTGGTCTGGCCGAAGCTGGCGTGGAAGCCGAGAAGGTGGAAGTCGGCAACATCCTGTTCGACCTCGAAGCGAAGATCGTCCGTGGCCAGATCCTGGCCGGCGAGCCGCGCATCGACGGCCGCGACACGCGCACCGTGCGCCCGATCGAGATCCGCTCGTCGGTGCTGCCGCGCGCGCACGGCTCGGCCCTGTTCACGCGTGGGGAAACCCAGGCGCTGGTGGTGGCCACGCTGGGTACCAAGAGCGACGAGCAGATCATCGACGCGCTGGCTGGCGAATACCGCGACCGCTTCATGCTCCACTACAACATGCCCCCGTTCGCCACTGGCGAGACGGGCCGCGTGGGTAGCCCGAAGCGTCGTGAAATCGGTCACGGCCGTCTGGCCAAGCGCGCGCTGATTCCGGTCCTGCCGAAGGACGACGAGTTCGCGTACACGATCCGCCTGGTGTCGGAAATCACCGAATCGAACGGTTCGTCGTCGATGGCTTCGGTCTGCGGCGGCTGCCTGGCACTGATGGACGCCGGCGTTCCGGTCAAGGCACACGTGGCCGGCGTGGCCATGGGCCTGATCCTCGAAGGCAACAAGTTTGCCGTGCTGACCGACATCCTCGGTGATGAAGATCACCTGGGCGACATGGACTTCAAGGTGGCCGGCACCGACGCGGGCATTACCGCGCTGCAGATGGACATCAAGGTCCAGGGCATCACGAAGGAAATCATGCAGGTGGCGCTGGCGCAAGCCCGCGAAGGCCGCATCCACATCCTGCAGAACATGCAGGGCGCGATGGGCCATGCGCGTACCGAACTGTCGGCACACGCACCGCGCATGATCACGATGAAGATCCATCCGGACAAGATCCGCGAAGTCATCGGCAAGGGCGGCTCGACCATCCAGGCCCTGACCAAGGAAACCGGTACGACCATCGACATCGGCGAAGACGGCACGATCACGATCGCGTCGACCTCGACCGAAGGCATGGCGGAAGCCAAGCGCCGCATCGAGGGCATCACCGCGGAAGCCGAAGTGGGCAAGATCTACGCCGGTACCGTGCTGAAGCTGCTGGACTTCGGCGCCATCGTGAACATCCTGCCGGGCAAGGACGGTCTGCTGCACATCAGCGAGATCGTCAATGAGCGCGTGAAGGACATCAAGGACTGGCTGAAGGAAGGCCAGCAGGTGCGCGTGAAGCTGATCCAGGCCGACGAGAAGGGTCGTCTGCGCCTGTCGTTGAAGGCAGCGCTGGCGGAAGAGGGCGGCAGCATCAGCCCGATCGTCCAGAGCGACGCCCCGGCGGCGCCGGCCTCGCCCGACCAGCAGTAAGCCGGTTCGGCAGTATCCGTAGTCCTCGTAGTACCAAAAAAGCGGCTGGCGATGTCCAGCCGCTTTTTTGTTTACACTGCCGGTCATTCCATGCGGATGGGGTTTGCCCAGGCCGCATGCCACGCACGACACACTGATGAGGAACGATCATGAAAGCCATCGAGATCCGTGAATACGGCGCGCCCGAAGTCCTGCAACTGGCCGAGCGCCCCGATCCGGAGCCGAAGGCGGGCGAAGTCCTGATCCGCGTGGCGGCGGCCGGCATCAATCGTCCCGATGTGTTCCAGCGCACCGGCAACTATCCGGTGCCGCCGGGTGCTTCTGACCTGCCCGGCCTGGAAGTGGCGGGCGTGGTGGTGGGCGGCGACCTGTCGCACGCCGACAATCGCTTCGGCCTGAAGGTGGGCGACCGCGTCTGCGCGCTGGTGCAGGGCGGCGGCTACGCCGAGCTGTGCACGGCCCCGGTGGCGCAATGCCTGCCGGTGCCGGCGGGCCTGTCCGATATCGAAGCCGCCGCGCTGCCCGAGACCTTCTTCACGGTCTGGAGCAATGTGTTCGACCGTGGCCTGCTGGGCCAGGGCCCGCGCGGCAAGGACGAGACGCTGCTGATCCAGGGCGGCTCGAGCGGTATCGGCACGACCGCCATCCAGATCGCCAAGGCGCTCGGCTTCAAGGTCTTCGTGACGGCTGGCAGCGACGAGAAGTGCAAGGCCTGCGAGGACTTGGGCGCCGATCGCGCGATCAACTACAAGACCCAGGACTTCGTGGTCGAGGTCAAGGCGCTAACGGAAGGCAAGGGCGTGGACGTGATCCTCGACATGGTGGCCGGCTCGTACCTGGCGCGCGAGTTGTCGTGCATCGCCGATGACGGCCGCATCGTCATCATCGCCCTGCTGGGCGGCGGCAAGGCCGAGATTCCGCTGGGCGACATCCTGCGCCGCCGGATCACCGTGACGGGCTCGACGCTGCGGCCCCGTCCGTCGTCGTTCAAGGGCAAGATTGCCGAAGCGCTGCACCAGCAGGTGTGGCCGCTGCTGGCGGCCGGCAAGATCAAGCCGGTGATCCACCAGGTCTTCCCGGCCGCGCAGGCTGCCGACGCCCATCGCCTGATGGAGTCGAGCGAGCACATCGGCAAGATCGTGCTGACCTGGTAACGGACGGCCGATCGGCGCGACGGGGCGTCCTGTTGCGCCGGATCGGCGGCGTGTATGCAATTGTCCGCCCGTTGTGGCGGACCCCTTCCGGCCACGCTACAATAGCGGGTTTATTTCAGAGGGGGCGCTTGTGAGACAAAAGCTGGTCATCGGCAACTGGAAGATGCACGGCAGCCTGGCCGCCAATGCGGCGCTGCTCGACGGTATCAAGGCGGCTTCGGCCCGCGCGACGCTGGCTGTTTGCGCACCGTTCCCCTATCTTGCCCAGTGCCAGACGCTGTTGTCGGGCTCGCAAGTGGCCTGGGGTGCCCAGGATGTGTCGGCTGAAGCACGTGGCGCCTTCACGGGCGAGGTCGCGGCATCGATGCTGGCCGAGTTCGGGGTGAGCTACGCGCTGGTCGGCCATTCCGAGCGTCGCACCTATCACGGCGAAACCGACACCACAGTGGCGGCCAAGGCGCTACGGGCGCTCGAATTTGGCATCGTGCCCGTGGTCTGCGTCGGTGAGACGCTGGCCGAGCGCGAGGCCGGGCAGACCGAGGCCGTGGTCGGTCGTCAGTTGCAAGCCGTGCTGGATGCGCTGTCTATCGAGCAGCTGGGTCGGATTGTTCTGGCCTATGAGCCCGTCTGGGCGATCGGCACCGGCAAGACCGCCACCAGCGCCCAGGCGCAAGCCGTGCATGCCGTCCTGCGTGGGCAGGTGGCGGGCAAGGACGCTGGCGTGGCATCGCGCATGGCCATCCTGTACGGCGGTAGCGTGAAGCCGGACAATGCGGCCGAACTGTTTTCCATGTCCGACATCGACGGGGGCCTGATTGGTGGCGCCTCGCTGAAGGCGGATGATTTCCTCGCGATCGGCAACGCCTGATGCCGGTTCCGATCGTCTGATCAGGCAAGTTCGAAACGAATTCAACCAAATGGCAATCTTCAAGACTTTGTTGGTAATCGTGCAGGTCCTGTCCGCGCTGGGCGTGATCGCACTGGTCCTGCTGCAGCACGGCAAGGGCGCCGATGTCGGTGCGGCGTTCGGCTCCGGTGCGTCGGGCAGCCTGTTCGGCGCCTCGGGCTCCGCGAACTTCCTGTCGCGTACCACGGCCGTGCTCGCATCGTTGTTCTTTGTCTGCACGCTGGGCTTGACGCTGCTGGGCAACTACAAGCCCAGCGCTTCGCTGGGCGTGATGGGCGCCGCGCAACAGCCCACGCCGGCCTCCGCGCCGGCTGGTGCATCGGCGCCCGCGGCCGCTGCGGCCTCGGCTCCGGCAGGTCCTGCTGTACCGAAATAATCCGCCTGTGTTCTGGCTGATTCCTGAGTTTTTTTAAAGTTGTGCGTTGAACAATTCAGGGATCTTGGGTTAGAATGCAAGGCTTGAAACGATTCCCCAGCGACGGGGCCCAAAGCGGAAGAAAACCTCTTCCACGCAGGCTCCGGAGGGTGTAAAAACCCGGCGCAAGGCAATATTGTTTCTCCCCCAGCCGACGTGGTGAAATTGGTAGACACGCTATCTTGAGGGGGTAGTGGCGAAAGCTGTGCGAGTTCGAGTCTCGCCGTCGGCACCAAACAACTTGATCGGCGTCCGTCCGGAGCCGGCCCTCGGGCCATGCTTTGGATTGCGGCGCCGGCAGTCCGCAAGGCGGCGCCGTAGCTAAGACGGGATGGCGCTTGGGGTGGGCAACAGGACGCCGCTTCAGCTGGTGCTGTTGACAACATTCCAGATAAGGCTGGCCGTATCTTGACTCTCGAAGCCTACTTCCCCGTCCTCATCTTCATCCTCTTTGGCGTCGTGCTCGGTGTGGCACTGATGTCCATTGGTCGGATACTCGGTCCCAACAATCCTGATACCGCGAAGCTGTCGCCCTACGAGTGCGGCTTCGAAGCGTTCGAGGACGCGCGCATGAAGTTCGACGTGCGCTACTACCTCATCGCCATCCTCTTTATCCTGTTCGATCTCGAAACTGCCTTCCTGTTTCCGTGGGGTGTCGCCCTCAAGGAAATCGGTTGGCCGGGATTCATCGCCATGGGCGTGTTTCTGCTGGAATTCATCGTGGGCTTCGTCTACATCTGGAAAAAGGGCGCGCTCGATTGGGAGTGATGTGAAATGGCAATCGAAGGCGTTCTCAACGAAGGTTTTGTCACGACTACCGCTGACAAGCTGATCAACTGGACCCGCACGGGCTCGCTCTGGCCGATGACGTTCGGCCTGGCCTGCTGTGCCGTGGAAATGATGCATGCCGGCGCCGCGCGCTACGACATGGACCGGTTCGGCGTGATTTTCCGCCCGTCGCCGCGTCAGTCGGACGTGATGATCGTGGCCGGCACGCTGTGCAACAAGATGGCCCCCGCGCTCCGCAAGGTCTACGACCAGATGGCCGAGCCGCGTTGGGTGATCTCGATGGGCTCGTGCGCCAATGGCGGCGGCTACTACCACTACTCGTATTCGGTGGTGCGTGGCTGCGACCGCATCGTGCCGGTCGACATCTATGTTCCGGGCTGCCCGCCGACGGCGGAAGCGCTGATCTACGGCGTGATCCAGCTCCAGAACAAGATCAAGCGTACCAACACCATTGCGCGCAAGGGCTGACATGGCGAATAACCTGGACACCCTCAAGGCCGCGCTCGAAAAGGTTCTCGGCAAGCGCGTGCAGAGCCTGGTCGAAGCGGTTGGCGAACTGACGCTGATCGTCAAGGCCGACGACTACCTCGACGTGGCCCGCCTGCTGCGCGACGAACCGTCGCTGCGCTTCGAGCAGCTGCTGGATATCTGCGGCGTCGACTATTCCGATTACGCCGATGGCGCCTGGGACGGCCTGCGCTTCGCGGCCGTGTCGCACCTGATCTCGATCACGCACAACTGGCGCCTGCGCCTGCGCGTGTTCGCGCCGGATGACGACCTGCCCGTGGTGCCGTCGCTGATCGACGTGTGGAACTCGGCCAACTGGTTCGAGCGCGAAGCCTTCGATTTCTACGGCATCGTGTTCGAAGGCCATCCGGACCTGCGCCGCATCCTGACCGACTATGGTTTCGTCGGCCACCCGTTCCGCAAGGATTTCCCGGTTTCTGGTTTCGTAGAAATGCGCTACGACCCGGAACAGAAGCGGGTGATCTACCAGCCGGTGACGATCGAGCCGCGCGAAGTCACGCCTCGCGTGATTCGCGAGGAAAACTACGGCGGCGTGCAGCACTGAGATCGACGTCATGGCAGATATCAAGAACTACACCCTGAACTTCGGCCCGCAACACCCGGCAGCGCACGGCGTGCTGCGCCTGGTGCTCGAGCTGGACGGCGAAGTCATCCAGCGTGCCGACCCCCACATCGGCCTGCTGCACCGTGCCACCGAGAAGCTGGCCGAACAGAAGACCTGGATCCAGAGCGTGCCGTACATGGACCGTCTCGACTACGTGTCGATGATGGTCAACGAACACGCCTACGTGATGGCCATCGAGCGCCTGCTGGGCCTCGAGGTGCCGGTGCGTGCGCAGTACATCCGCGTGATGTTCGACGAAATCACCCGCCTGCTGAACCACCTGATGTGGATCGGCTCGCACGCGCTCGACGTGGGCGCGATGGCGGTGTTCCTCTACGCGTTCCGTGAGCGCGAGGACATGTTCGACATGTACGAGGCGGTGTCGGGCGCGCGGATGCACGCGGCCTACTACCGTCCGGGCGGCGTCTACCGCGACCTGCCTGACACGATGCCGCAATACCGGGCGTCGAAGATCCACAACGAGCGTGCCATCAAGGTGATGAACGAAGCCCGTTCGGGCTCGCTGCTGGACTTCATCGAGGACTTCACGAATCGTTTTCCGACGTACGTGGATGAATATGAGACGCTTCTGACCGATAACCGTATCTGGAAGCAGCGTCTGGTGGACATCGGCGTGGTCAGCCCGGAGCGGGCACTGCAGATGGGCTTTACCGGCCCGATGCTGCGCGGCTCGGGCATCGAGTGGGATCTGCGCAAGAAGCAGCCCTACGAGGTGTACGACCAGCTCGACTTCGACATCCCCATTGGCACCGGCGGCGACTGCTACGCGCGCTACCTGGTGCGCGTGGAAGAGATGCGCCAGTCGAACCGGATCATCAAGCAGTGCGTGGACTGGCTGCGCCGCAACCCGGGCCCGGTGATCACCGAGAACCACAAGGTGGCACCGCCCTCGCGCGTGGACATGAAGTCCAACATGGAAGAGCTGATCCACCACTTCAAGCTGTTCACCGAAGGCATTCACGTGCCGGCTGGCGAGGCTTACGCGGCGGTGGAGCACCCGAAGGGCGAGTTCGGTATCTATGCGATCTCGGACGGCGCGAACAAGCCGTACCGTCTGAAGATCCGTGCACCTGGCTTTGCCCACCTGGCCGCGCTGGACGAAATGGCCAGGGGACACATGATCGCCGATGCCGTGACGATCATCGGGACGCAGGACATCGTGTTCGGCGAGATCGACCGCTAAGTCGATCGAGAATCCGGAGACGGGGAGTCTCCACCCAGGCGTAAAGGCCGTCACCCGGACGACGATTCGGGTTCATGCGGCCGGCCCCGCGAGTGACGGGGGCGGCAGGCGATGCCTGCGACGGACCGGCGAGGCGCAGAGCGACCTGGCCGGCGGAACATGGCAGCGACGGCTGCAAACCAGCGGAGGCCGCGAGCCGGCGTCCGCCGTATTACTGCAATGACCATGCTATCAGCAGAAGCTCTCAAGGAAATCGATCGCGCGATCGCGAAGTATCCGACCGACCAGAAACAGTCGGCCGTGATGGCGGCACTCGCCGTGGCACAGGGCGAGGTGGGCTGGGTTTCCCCCGAAGTCATGCAGTTCGTCGCCAGCTACCTCGACATGCCGCCCGTGTGGGTGGAAGAGGTGGCCACGTTCTACAACATGTATGACACCAAGCCGGTGGGCAAGTACAAGCTCACCGTCTGCACCAACCTGCCGTGCGCACTGTCCGGCGGCGACCGCGCGGGCGACTACCTGAAGCGCAAGCTCGGCATCGACTATAACGAGACCACCGCCGACGGCTGCTTCACCCTGAAAGAGGGTGAATGCATGGGCGCCTGCGGCGATGCACCGGTGATGATCGTGAACAACACCCGTATGTGCAGCTTCATGAGCAATGACAAGCTCGACGCGCTGGTCGACGAGCTGAAGACCGAAGCTGCCAAGGGAGCCAAGTAACATGACCTCTCTGCACGACCGTCACATCAAGCCGCTGATCCTGGCCGGCCTGGACGGCAAGAACTGGCACCTCGAAGACTACGTCAAGCGCGGCGGCTACAAGCAGCTGCGCCGGATCCTGACCGAGAACATTCCGCCCGAGCAGGTGATTTCGGACGTCAAGGCGTCTGGCCTGCGCGGCCGTGGCGGCGCTGGCTTCCCCACGGGCCTGAAGTGGAGCTTCATGCCGCGTGCGTTCCCGGGCCAGAAGTACCTGGTCTGCAATACGGACGAGGGTGAGCCGGGCACGTTCAAGGACCGCGACATCATCCGCTACAACCCGCATTCGCTGATCGAGGGCATGGCCATCGGCGCGTATGCGATGGGCATCACCGTGGGTTACAACTACATCCACGGCGAGATCTGGAACGAGTACAAGATCTTCGAGGAAGCCCTCGAGGAAGCGCGTGCGGCCGGGTTCCTCGGCGACAAGATCATGGGCTCGGACTTCGACTTCCAGCTCCATGCGCACCATGGCTACGGCGCCTACATCTGCGGCGAGGAAACGGCGCTGCTGGAGTCGCTCGAAGGCAAGAAGGGCCAGCCGCGCTTCAAGCCGCCTTTCCCGGCGAGCTTCGGCCTGTACGGCAAGCCGACCACGATCAACAACACCGAGACGTTTGCCGCGGTGCCCTTCCTGCTGGAAGTGGGCCCGGAAAACTATCTCAAGCTGGGCAAGCCGAACAACGGCGGCACCAAGATCTTCTCGATCTCGGGTGACATCGAGCGTCCGGGCAACTACGAGATCCCGCTGGGCACGCCGTTCTCGACGCTGCTCGAGCTGGCTGGCGGCATGCGCGGTGGCAAGCGCATCAAGGCAGTGATTCCGGGCGGCTCGTCCGCTCCGGTGGTGCCGGGCGACCTGATGATGGCGTCGGACATGGACTACGACTCGATCGCCAAGGCCGGCTCGATGCTGGGCTCGGGCGCCGTGATCGTCATGGACGAAACGCGCTGCATGGTGCGCTCGCTGCTGCGCCTGTCGTATTTCTACTTTGAAGAATCGTGCGGCCAGTGCACGCCGTGCCGCGAAGGCACCGGCTGGCTCTATCGCATGGTCAATCGCATTGAACACGGAGAAGGGCGCCAGGAAGACCTGGACCTGCTCAACAACGTCGCGGAAAACATCATGGGGCGCACGATCTGCGCGCTCGGCGATGCAGCGGCGATGCCGGTACGCGGCATGCTCAAGCACTACTGGAAAGAGTTCGAGTATCACGTCGAACACAAGCAGTGCATGGTCCCGGCCCATTCTTAAGCGTGGCAGAACATGGTTGAACTCGAGATCGACGGCAAGAAGGTAGAGGTTGCGGAAGGCAGCCTCGTGATGGAAGCCGCCCGCAAGCTGGGCACTTACATCCCGCATTTCTGCTACCACCGCAAACTCTCCATCGCGGCGAACTGCCGCATGTGCCTGGTGGAAGTGGAGAAGGCGCCCAAGGCGCTGCCCGCCTGCGCCACGCCGGTGACGCCCGGCATGAAGGTCTTCACGAACTCTGAAAAGGCCGTCAAGGCCCAGAAGTCCGTGATGGAATTCCTGCTGATCAACCACCCGCTCGACTGCCCGATCTGCGATCAGGGCGGCGAATGCCAGCTCCAGGATCTGGCGGTGGGCTACGGTGCGTCGGAGTCGCGCTACAAGGAAGAGAAGCGCGTGGTGTTCCACAAGAATGTGGGCCCGCTGATCTCCATGGAGGAGATGACCCGCTGCATCCACTGCACCCGTTGCGTGCGCTTCGGCCAGGAAGTGGCCGGCGTGATGGAACTGGGCATGCTGAACCGTGGCGAGCACTCGGAAATCACGACCTTCGTCGGCCAGACCGTGGATTCGGAACTGTCCGGCAACATGATCGACCTGTGCCCGGTTGGCGCGCTGACGAGCAAGCCGTTCCGCTACTCGGCCCGTACGTGGGAACTGGCGCGCCGCAAGTCGGTGTCGCCGCACGATGGCCTGGGCGCGAACCTCGTGATCCAGACCAAGAACCAGCGCGTCATGCGCGTGCTGCCGCTGGAAAACGAAGAGATCAACGAGTGCTGGCTGTCGGACAAGGACCGCTTCGCCTATGAAGGCCTGAACAGCCCGGACCGCCTGGTGCGTCCGCTGCTGAAGCAGGGTGGCGAATGGATGGAAACCGACTGGCAGACCGCGCTGGAATACGTGGCCAACGGCCTCGCGAGCATCAAGCGCGACCATGGCGCCGACCAGATCGCCGCGCTGGCCAGCCCGCACAGCACGCTCGAAGAGCTGTACCTGCTCGGCAAGCTGGTGCGCGGCCTCGGCAGCGACAACATCGACTTCCGCCTGCGCCAGACCGATTTCTCGGCAGCCCTGAAGGGCACGCCGTGGCTCGGCATGCCGGTGGCCGACGTGACCACGCTGCAACGCGTGCTCGTGATTGGTTCGTCGTTGCGCAAGGATCACCCGCTGCTGGCCTCGCGTCTGCGTCAGGCTGGCAAGAAGGGCGCTCGCTTGACGGTGCTGGGCGCTGGCGGTGAAGACCTGCTGATGCCGGCAACGCGCATCGACGTGGCCCCGTCCGCCTGGACCGCCGCCCTGGCCGGTGTGGCCCGTGCCGTGGCGTCTGCCAAGGGCGTGGCGGCTCCCGCCGGTACCGATGGTTTCGATGGCGGCGACGCCGCGGCCAAGCTGGCCGAAGCGCTGCTGTCCGGCGAACGCCGCGCGGTGTTCCTCGGCAACGAGGCCGTGCGCCACCCGCAATTCTCGGCGCTGCACGCGCTGGCACAGTGGATCGCCACGGAAACGGGCGCGACGCTGGGCTTCCTGACCGAAGCGGCCAACACCGTCGGCGGCTACATCGCCGGCGCGCTGCCGCAGCAAGGCGGTGCCAATGCACAGGCGATGCTCGACACGCCGCGCAAGGCCTATATCGTACTGAACGCCGAGCCCGAGTTCGACACCGCCGACGCCCGCAAGGCGCTGGCTGCGCTAAACCAGGCCGGTACGGTCGTGGTGCTGTCGCCGTTCCGCTCGGAAGCGGCCATGCAGTACGCCGACGTGATCCTGCCGGTGACGCCGTTCACGGAAACCGCCGGTACCTTCGTCAATGCCGAAGGCACGCCGCAGAGCTTCAACGGCGTGGTGCGCGCACTGGGCGAATCGCGTCCGGGCTGGAAGGTGCTGCGCGTGCTGGGCAACCTGCTGGACGTGCCGGGCTTCGACTTCGACACGGCGGAAGCCGTGCGCGAGGAAGTGCTGGCCAAGCCGGTGGCGCCGCAACTGAATAACACCACCGATGCCCCGATCCGCGTGACGGCAGCTGCCGCCAACGGTATCGAGCGCATTGCCGATGTACCGATCTACCACGCCGACCCGATCGTGCGCCGTGCCGACTCGCTGCAGCTGACCGCGGCTGCGCGCCGTGCAATGCAGGTGGCGCTGTCGTCGGACCTGTTCGACAAGCTGGGCGTGCAGGTGGGCGACCCGGTGCGCGTGACGCAGGGCGAGGGTAGCGTGGTGCTGCCGGCCGCACTGGAAATCACGCTGCCGGCCAACACCGTGCGCGTGCCGGCCGCTACCGTGGCCGCCGCGACGCTGGGAGCGCTGTACGGTAACGTCACCGTCGAGAAAGCCATCGAGCTGCCGGGCCAGCAGGCCACGGCAACGCCGGCGGCCACCGCATAAGAAGAGCGAGAACGCAACATGATCGATTGGATTACCTCGCAAGGCCAGGCCGTGTTCGGTGGCGCGTGGACGCCGCTGTGGATTCTCATCCGCGCGGTGGTCATCGTGGTCCCGCTGCTGCTGTGCGTGGCCTACCTGATTCTCTGGGAGCGCAAGCTGATTGGCTGGATGCACGTGCGGATCGGTCCGAACCGCGTGGGCCCGCTCGGCCTGCTGCAGCCCATTGCCGACGTGCTGAAGCTGCTGCTCAAGGAAGTCATGATGCCGTCGCAGGTCAGCCGGGGCATGTACCTGGTGGCCCCGCTGATGGTGCTGATGCCGGCCGTTGCGATCTGGGCGGTGATCCCGTTCCAGGCCGAGGTGGTGATGGCCGACGTGAACGCCGGCCTGCTCTATGTGATGGCGATCAGCTCGGTGGGCGTCTATGGCGTGATCCTGGCCGGTTGGGCCTCGAACTCGAAGTATGCGTTCATCGGCGGGATGCGCGCCGCTGCGCAGATGGTGTCGTATGAAATCGCCATGGGCTTCGCGCTCGTGACGGTGCTGATGGTGTCGGGCAGCCTGAACCTGTCGGCCATCGTGAACAGCCAGAACACCGGCTACTTCGCCAACATGGGCATCAACGTGCTCTCGTGGAACTGGTTGCCGCTGCTGCCGATGTTCGGCGTCTACTTCATCTCGGGCGTGGCGGAAACAAACCGTCACCCGTTCGACGTGGTGGAAGGCGAATCGGAAATCGTCGCCGGCCACATGATCGAATACTCGGGCATGGGCTTCGCGCTGTTCTTCCTGGCCGAATACATCAACATGATCGTCATCTCGACGATGACCGCGCTGATGTTCCTTGGCGGCTGGGCGCCCCCGTTCTCGAGCGCGCTGACCAACTGGATTCCGGGCTTCTTCTGGCTGCTGATCAAGGTTTTCCTGCTGCTGTCGGTATTCATCTGGATCCGTGCATCGTTCCCGCGCTACCGCTATGACCAGATCATGCGCCTGGGTTGGAAGATCTTCATTCCGCTGACCGTAGGCTGGCTGATCATCGTGGCGATCTGGATCAAGTCGCCGTGGAACATCTGGCACTGATGTGCCCGGCGACGGCGCGCTGCTGCAAGTGGCAGGGCGCGCCGCGCGGAAATAATTAGGAAGCAATCGTCATGCTGCTCGCCATCAAGGACTTCTTCAACAGCCTGCTCCTGAAGGAACTCTTCAAGGGCATGGCGCTGACCGGCCGCTATCTCTTCGCGCGCAAGATCACCGTCCAGTTCCCGGAAGAGAAAACGCCGATGTCGCCGCGTTTCCGCGGTCTGCACGCGCTGCGTCGCTACCCGAACGGGGAAGAGCGTTGCATCGCCTGCAAGCTGTGCGAAGCGGTGTGCCCGGCCGTGGCCATCTCGATCGAGTCGGACCAGCGTACGGACGGCACGCGCCGCACCACGCGTTACGACATCGACCTGACCAAGTGCATTTTCTGCGGCTTCTGCGAGGAAGCCTGCCCGGTCGACGCGATCGTCGAGACGCACATTCTCGAGTATCACGGCGAGAAGCGCGGCGACCTGTACTTCACGAAGGACATGCTGCTGGCCGTGGGCGACCGCTACGAGCCGCAGATTGCCGCGAGCAAGGCTGCGGACGCCAAGTACCGCTAAGCAGGTCAGCCTCGCTGAACAGGGCGGGCGCCGGAAGCGGCACCCGGACCTGAAGTGAATTTGAATTTGAATCGGCCCTGAACAGGGGCCACCAGAAGGATGCCGCGCACGGCGCGGGCCACCCCGGGGGTGGTTCGTGCCGCGCGGCCCAAAGAGGATCCGATAGGGACCATGGAACTCACGACCGCCATCTTCTACGTCTTTGCGCTGGTGCTGGTGCTCTCTGCACTGAAAGTCATCACGGCAAAGAACCCGGTGCATTCCGCACTGTTCCTCGTCCTGGCGTTCTTCACCGCCGCGGCGATCTGGATGATCCTGAAGGCGGAGTTCCTCGCCATCCTGCTCGTGCTCGTCTACGTGGGCGCCGTGATGGTGCTGTTCCTGTTCGTGGTGATGATGATCGATATCGATATCGAGCACCTGCGCCGCGACTTCTGGACCTACGTGCCGCTGGCCTCGGTGGTGGGCGCGCTGATCATCGCCGAAATGGCGATCGTGCTGGTGCGCAACTTCATCGGCACCACGGCCGCCGCGCTGCCGCCCGGCTCGCAGGACCCGAACTACTCGAACACCGGCGCGCTCGGCAAGCTGATCTACACCGACTACATCTTCGCGTTCGAAGTGGCCGGCATCATCCTGCTCGTGGCCATCGTCGCCGCCGTGGCGCTGACGCTGCGCCGCCGCAAGGACGTCAAGGCACAGGATGTGTCGAACCAGCTGCGTACCCGCCGCGACGACCGCGTGCGCCTGGTGAACATGCCGGCCGAGGGCCGGGCCGGAGCGGATGCGAACGCAGCCGCCAATAAGAACTAAGCCCGGAGAATAACGCTGTGCTCTCTCTCGCCCACTTCCTCGTGCTCGGTGCGATCCTGTTCGCAATCAGCATCGTTGGCATCTTCCTGAACCGCAAGAACGTAATCGTGCTGCTGATGGCGCTCGAGTTGATGCTGCTTGCGGTCAATATGAACTTCGTCGCCTTCTCGCACTATATGGGCGACCTGGCCGGACAGGTTTTCGTTTTCTTCATCCTTACGGTGGCCGCTGCCGAGTCGGCAATCGGTCTGGCAATCCTGGTCGTGCTGTTCCGTAACCTGGACACGATCAACGTGGATGACATGGATACGCTCAAGGGCTGATCCATGACCTCCATGACCCAAGACTGCTCCCCGACCGCACACCAATAAGCGTCCTATGGCAACCACGCTCAACCCCAACCTGCTGCTGGCGATTCCGCTGGCGCCGCTCGCCGGCGCCGCGATAGCCGGCCTGTTCGGCACCAAGTTCTTCGGCACGTTCTCCTCGGACACGCGCGGCGGCCGCATCGTGGCCCACACCGCCACGATCCTCGGTGTGGCCATCGCCTTCATCCTCTCGCTGCTGGTGCTGCGCGACGTGTTGGACGGCGCCGGCTACAACGGCACTGTCTACGAGTGGATGGCCATCGGCAGCCTGAAGATGGAAGTCGGCTTCCTGGTGGATTCGCTGACCGCGATGATGATGGTCGTCGTGACCTTTGTGTCGCTGATGGTGCACATCTACACCGTCGGCTACATGCAGGGCGACGACGGCTACAACCGATTCTTCGCCTACATCTCGCTGTTCACCTTCTCGATGCTGATGCTGGTGATGAGCAACAACTTCCTGCAGCTGTTCTTCGGCTGGGAAGCGGTGGGCCTCGTCTCGTACCTGCTGATCGGCTTCTGGTACACGCGCCCGACGGCCATCTTCGCCAATATGAAGGCGTTCCTGGTCAACCGCGTGGGCGACTTCGGTTTCATCCTCGGCATCGGTCTGCTGCTGGCCTACAGCGGCAGCATGGATTACAGCGCCGTGTTCGCCAAGCGCGAGGCCCTGGCCGCCGTGACCTTCCCGGGCACCGACTGGATGATGCTGACCGTGGCCTGCATCTGCCTGTTCATCGGCGCGATGGGCAAGTCGGCGCAGTTCCCGCTGCACGTGTGGCTGCCTGACTCGATGGAAGGCCCGACCCCGATCTCGGCACTGATCCACGCGGCAACGATGGTGACCGCCGGCATCTTCATGGTGGCGCGCATGTCGCCGCTGTTCGAACTGTCGGATACCGCGTTGTCCTTCGTGCTGGTGATCGGCGCGATCACCGCGCTGTTCATGGGCTTCCTGGGCATCATCCAGAACGACATCAAGCGCGTGGTGGCGTACTCCACGCTGTCGCAGCTGGGCTACATGACCGTGGCACTGGGCGCTTCGGCCTACTCGGTGGCGGTGTTCCACCTGATGACGCACGCGTTCTTCAAGGCACTGCTGTTCCTTGGCGCCGGCTCGGTCATCATCGGCATGCACCACGACCAGGACATCCGCAACATGGGCGGCCTGCGCAAGTACATGCCGATCACCTGGATCACGTCGCTGGTGGGCTCGCTGGCCCTGATCGGCACGCCGTTCTTCGCGGGCTTCTATTCGAAGGACTCGATCATCGAGGCCGTCGCCGAGTCGCATATCGCCGGTTCGGGCTTTGCGTACTTCGCGGTGCTGGCCGGTGTGTTCGTGACCGCCTTCTACTCGTTCCGCATGTACTTCCTGGTGTTCCACGGTGAAGAGCGCTTCGGCAAGGCCCACGCGCACGATCGCCACGATCATCACGAGGAAGAAGAAGAATCGCACGGTGACGACCATCACCATGGTCTGGCACCGGGCGAGAAGCCGCACGAGTCGCCGTGGGTGGTGACGCTGCCGCTGGTGCTGCTGGCCATTCCGTCGGTCATCATCGGCGCCATCGCCATCGAGCCGATGCTGTTCGGCGAGTTCTTCAAGCACGGCGTCGCGTTCAAGGACGTGATCTTCGTGGGCGAGAACCACCATGCGATGGAAGAGCTGCGCGAAGCGTTCCACGGCTGGGTGCCGATGGCGATCCACTCGCTGACGACCCCGGTGCTGTGGCTGGCCATCGCTGGCGTGGTGCTGTCGTGGTTCTTCTACATGAAGCGCCCGGACATTCCGGCCGCGATCCAGCAACGCTTCTCGGGCCTCTACAAGCTGCTCGACAACAAGTACTACATGGACGCGTTCAACCAGGCGGTGTTCGCACGTGGTGCGCGCCTGCTGGGTACCGGCCTGTGGAAGGGCGGCGACCAGGGCCTGATCGATGGCCTGTTTGTCAACGGTTCGGCCCGTGTGGTGGCGTCTTTCGCTGCCGCCAGCCGCTACCTGCAGTCCGGCTACATCTACCATTACGCATTCGCGATGATCCTCGGCATGCTGGTGCTCCTGACGCTGACGATCACTGGCGTGATAGGCACCAAGTGATAGGCACCAAGTAAGGAAAACAAAGAAATGGTTCTGTCTTTCGCAATCTGGCTGCCTATCTTCTTCGGCTTGCTGGTCCTCGCCTCGGGCTCTGATCGCAGCAAGTGCTACGTGCGCTGGATGTCGCTGTTCGGCGCGCTGGCCAGCTTCGTCGTTACGCTGCCGCTCGTGTTTCACTTCGAGACCGCCTCGGCGGCCATGCAGTTCGTCGAGAACGTGAACTGGATCGACCGCTTCAAGATCAACTACCACCTCGGGGTGGACGGGATCTCGATGTGGTTCGTCGTGCTGACCTCGTTCATCACCGTGATCGTCGTGATCTCGGCCTGGGAAGTGATTACCGAGCGCGTGGCCGAGTACATGGCCGCGTTCCTGATCCTGTCCGGGCTGATGGTCGGCGTGTTCTGCGCGCTCGACGGCATGCTGTTCTACGTGTTCTTCGAGGCCACGCTGATCCCGATGTACATCATCATCGGTGTCTGGGGCGGCCCGAACCGCGTCTACGCGGCCTTCAAGTTCTTCCTCTACACGCTGCTCGGCTCGCTGCTGACGCTGGTTGCGCTGCTGTATCTCTACAGCAAGACCGGTACCTTCGACATCCTGTCGTGGCACCAGGCCAAGCTGTCGATGAACGAGCAGATCGCGCTGTTCCTGGCGTTCTTCATGGCCTTCGCGGTCAAGGTGCCGATGTGGCCGGTCCACACCTGGCTGCCGGACGCCCACGTGGAAGCGCCGACCGGCGGTTCCGTGGTGCTGGCCGCGATCATGCTGAAGCTGGGTGCTTACGGCTTCCTGCGGTTCTCGCTGCCGATCGCCCCGGATGCCAGCCACACGCTCGCCCCGTTCATCATCACGATCTCGCTGATCGCGGTGATCTACATCGGCCTCGTGGCGCTGGTCCAGGCCGACATGAAGAAGCTGGTGGCCTACTCGTCGATCGCCCACATGGGTTTCGTGACGCTGGGCTTCTTCATCTTCAACGACATCGGCGTGGAAGGCGGCATCATCCAGATGATCTCGCACGGCTTTATCTCGGGCGCCATGTTCCTGTGCATCGGCGTGCTCTATGATCGCGTGCACTCGCGCCAGATCGCCGACTACGGCGGTGTGGTGAACACGATGCCGAAGTTCGCAGCGCTGTCGGTGTTCTTCGCCATGGCCAACTGCGGCCTGCCGGCCACCTCGGGCTTCGTGGGCGAGTTCATGGTCATCCTGGGCGCCGTGAAGTACAACTTCTGGATCGGCCTGCTGGCTGCCACGGCCCTGATCCTCGGCGCGGCGTACTCGCTGTGGATGGTCAAGCGCGTGATCTTTGGCGACATCGTGCACCAGCACGTGCGCGAGCTGATCGACCTGAACAAGCGCGAGTTTTTCATGCTGGGCCTGCTGGCCATCATGACGCTGTACATGGGCCTGTACCCGAAACCCTTTACCGATGTGATGCACGCGTCGGTCGCGAACCTGCTGTCCCACGTGGCGCAGTCCAAGCTGTAACAGCGGGGGAGAGAAATCAACATGCAACCGTCTTCTAGCCTGGCTCCGGTGGCGCCAATCATCTTCCTGGCGATTGCCGTCGCGGCGATCAACTGGATCGACCTTGCCCGTGGCAAGGGCAGCAAGAGCGTGGCGTACCCGCTGTCGCTGCTGACCACTCTGGTGCTTACCGTCTGGTTCGGCATGGACGCCGCCGCCGGCGAAACGCACTACGCCTTCGCCAACCTCGTCGTGATCGACCCGATGGCCAATGTGCTGTCGGCGTTCTGCTCGGCCGGCATGTTCCTGACGCTGGTCTATACGCGCAGCTACCTCGGCGAGCGTGACATGTTCGCGGGCGAGTTCTACATGCTCGCGCTGTTCACGCTGGGCGGGCAGATCGTCATGATCACCGGCAACAACTTCCTGACCCTGTACCTGGGCCTGGAACTGCTGTCGCTCTCGTCCTACGCGCTGGTGGCCCTGCGCCGCGAGTCGCGCGTGACGTCGGAATCGGCAATGAAGTACTTCGTGCTGGGCGCGCTGGCTTCGGGCTTCCTGCTCTACGGCGTGTCGATGATGTACGGCGCCACCGGTTCGCTGAATCTGGGCGAAGTGTTCCGTGCCGTGGAATCGGGCCGTATCAATACGACGATGCTGGCCTTCGGCGTGGTGTTCATCGTCGCCGGCCTGTCGTTCAAGCTCGGCGCCGCGCCGTTCCATATGTGGATTCCGGACATCTACCAGGGTTCGCCGACTGCCGTGACGCTGCTGATCGCGGCCGGCCCGAAGGTCGCCGCCTTCGCGCTGTTCATGCGCGTGCTGGTGGAAGGCCTGCTGCCGCTGGCCAATGACTGGCAGATGATGCTGGTCGTGCTGTCGGTGCTGTCGCTGGCGATCGGTAACCTGACCGCCATTGTCCAGACCAACCTGAAGCGGATGCTGGCGTACTCGACCATCTCGCACATGGGCTTCATCCTGCTGGGCCTGCTGTCCGGCGTGGTGGCGAACAAGACGGATGGTGCCGCCGATGCGTATAGCGCATCGATGTTCTACTCGGTGACGTACATGCTGACCACGCTCGGCACGTTCGGCCTGATCCTGATCCGCACCCGCAAGGGCTTCGAAGCCGAGACGCTTGATGACCTGAAGGGCATGTCGCGCCGCCACCCGTGGTTCGCGCTGCTGATGCTGGTGATGATGTTCTCGATGAGCGGCATCCCGCCGACCGTTGGCTTCTACGCCAAGCTGGCCGTGCTGGAAGCGGTGGTTTCGGCTGGCATGAGCTGGCTGGCGATCGTCGCGGTGCTGTTCTCGCTGATCGGTGCGTTCTACTACCTGCGCGTGATCAAGCTGATGTACTTCGATGCGCCGGTGGGTGAAGAGCCGCTGGAAGCGTCGATTGGCCTGCGCTCGGTGCTGAGCCTGAATGGCCTGGCCATCATCCTGCTGGGCCTGTTCCCGGCGGCGCTGATGAACCTGTGCTACCAGGCGATCCGCGCCACGCTGGCGTCCTGATCGTCACCCATAGAATAGGCACCGGATCATGAGTTCCTCGGCGGGCGGCTGGTTTGTCATCTTGTTGGCACTGGTGTGTGCCAACCTGCCGTTCGTCAACCAGCGCCTGTTCGCGGCGGTGGGCCTCCGCTGGAAGGATGCCCGCAAGCCGCTGTGGGTGCGGGTGGCGGAACTGATCGTGTGGTACGCGGTGGCAGGTGCCGCCGGTTTCGCGGTGGAGGCTGGCCTCGGCAACGCCTTCCCGCACGGCTGGCAGTTCTACGCCATTACGGCTTGCATGATGCTGGTGTTCGCCTTCCCCGGCTTCACTTGGCAATACCTGGTCAAACATCGCACGGCCTGAAGGCTTGCCCGCGCCCCGGCCGTGCTTTCCTCACCGGAGCGTTCATGACGGACAAGACCCACAAGGCCCCCCCGGCGCCCGCAAGCGGTGCCGACGAGCATCTCAGCGAAACCTGCGTGGCGTCCGCCACCCTCCATCGCGGTAAATTCCTCACCCTCAAGCAAGACATCGTCAGGCTGCCGGACGGCAAGCAAGCCGGCCGCGAGTACGTGCTGCATCCGGGCGCGGTCATGATGATCCCGCTGTTCGACGACGGCACCGTGCTGATGGAACGCCAGTTCCGCTACCCGGTGGGCGAGGTCATGCTCGAGTTTCCGGCCGGCAAGCTGGACCCGGACGAGGGCGCGCTGCGCTGCGGCCAGCGCGAGTTGCTGGAGGAGACCGGCTATACCGCCCAGCGCTGGGACTATCTGACGCGGATTCACCCGGTCATTTCCTACTCTACCGAATTCATCGACCTGTTCCTGGCGCGCGACCTGACGGCCGGCGAATCCAAGCTCGATGACGGCGAATTTCTCGAGACCTTCATCACGCCGGCGGGCCAGGTCATCGACTGGGTCCGGCAGGGCCGGATCACCGACGTCAAGACCATCATCGGCGCGTTCTGGCTCGAAAAGATCCTCTCAGGAGCTTGGCAGCCGGGCGAACAATCCGAGCCGCCGTTCCCCGTGAGCCGCGTCGGCTGAATCTGCACATTACTGTTAAGCTTGCGGCGGCTGCGAGCCGGACATCCCGGGGTTTTCCCTTGGTTTTCCTGGTCTGGCGGGCCCGCCTTGGCCGTTTGTGTTTCCAACGCATCCTGCTAGGCGAAACGGTCAGAGAAAAAATTAGCACGACCGTTCACAAAATTTCGATTCACGGCTAATATTTGCCCGACGGGCTGGAAAGATCATGAAGGTGCTCGACCTGCGCTGTGCGCAAGACCATCGTTTCGAGGGCTGGTTCGCCTCGGAGGAAGATGCGCAATCGCAGTTCTCGCGCGACCTCGTCCAATGCCCGGTCTGTGGCGACCACGCGGTCAGTCGTTTGCCGAGCGCGCCGCGCCTGAATCTCTCGGGCGCCACCGCCAGGCAGGAGACACCCAAGCCGGCCAATGCGCCGGGCGCGGTGAATGCCGAAGTCCAGCAAGCGTTGCAGGCAGTGCAGGCGCGCTACCTGTCGGCGGTACGGCAGGTGCTGGCACAGACCGAGGACGTGGGCGACCGCTTTGCCGAGGAGGCGCGGCGCATGCACTACGACGAAGCACCGGAACGCGGCATTCGCGGTTCGGCTTCGGCGGAGGATGTGCAGGCGCTGGCCGAGGAGGGCATCGAGACCTTTCCGCTCATCGTGCCGGACGCATTGAAGCAGACGGCCCACTGAACAAGCATCCTGTGCCCGGTTTTCCCGCGCAGTGATGCGCAGGGATAACAACTCGCCGCGCGCTCAACTAGGGAGCCGGCACCACTGGAGACGGGCATGGATCTCAACTACTCGGCGGCCGACAACGACTTCCGACAGGAAGTGCGTAGCTGGCTCGAAGCCAACCTGCCGGCGCAAATCAGCGAGAAGGTTCTCAATCATCGCCGCCCCAATCGCGATGATTTCAAGACGTGGCACAAGCTGCTGGCCGGCAAGGGCTGGTCGGCCCCGCACTGGCCGGTAGAGTTCGGCGGCACGGGCTGGAATGCTACGCAGCGCCATATCTGGGACGAGGAAAATGCCCGCGTCGGCGCGCCCGGCGTGCTGCCGTTCGGCGTGGCGATGGTCGCGCCCGTGATCATCAAGTACGGCAATGCCGAGCAGAAGTCCTACTACCTGCCGCGTATTCTCGATTGCACCGACTGGTGGTGCCAAGGCTACTCCGAGCCAGGTTCAGGTTCGGACCTCGCATCGCTGAAGACGCGCGCCGAACTGACCTCGGACGGCAAGCACTACATCGTCAACGGCCAGAAGACCTGGACCACGCTCGGCCAGCACGCCGACATGATCTTCTGCCTGGTCCGCACGGATCCCGAAGCCAAGAAGCAGGAGGGCATCTCCTTCCTGCTGATCGACATGAAGACGCCCGGCATCACCGTGCGCCCGATCATCATGCTCGACGAAGAGCATGAGGTGAACGAGGTCTTCTTCGACAACGTAAAGGTACCTGTCGAGAACCGCGTGGGCGAGGAAAACCGCGGCTGGACCTACGCCAAGTACCTGCTTGGCCATGAGCGCACCGGCATTGCCCGCGTGGGCAACTCCAAGCGCGAACTGGGCTTCCTGAAGCGGGTGGCGCGCCAGCAGCAAAAGAATGGCAAGCCGCTGCTGGAAGATCCGGTGTTCGGCGCCAAGGTAGCTGCGCTCGAAATCGAACTGATGGCGCTGGAGTTGACCGTGCTGCGCGTGGTGTCCAGCGAGGCGGCAGGGAAGGGTCCCGGCCCTGAGGCATCGATGCTCAAGATCAAGGGCACCGAGATCCAGCAGATGCTGACCGAACTGATGGTGGAAGCCGTCGGCCCGTACGCACAGCCGTTCGATACGGCCTACCTCGAGTGCGAGCAGCCGCACGCGGTGACCGGTTTCGACGACGCCGCGCCGCTGGCCGCGTACTACTTCAACTATCGCAAGACCTCCATCTACGGCGGGTCCAACGAAATTCAGAAGAACATCATCAGCCAGATGATTCTGGGGCTGTGAGGAGACACGCAACATGAACTTCAATCTCAGCGACGAACAGAAGCAACTGGCCGACGCCGTCCGCCGCTTCATCGACAAGAGCTACGACTTCGAGTCGCGCAAGAAAAACATCAAGGCCGAGGCTGGTTACGGCGAGGGCACCTGGGGCGCGCTGGTCGAACTGGGCCTGACCGCGCTGCCGGTGCCGGAAGCGCAGGGCGGCTTCTCGGGCACGGCCGTCGACATGATGGTGGTGCAGCAGGAACTGGGCCGCGGCCTGGTGGTGGAGCCGTACTTCGCCACCGTGGTGGCTGCGCATGCGCTGAAGCTGGCTGGCGGCCAGGACGCCCTGCTTGAGCAGGTAGCCGGTGGCGAGGTCAAGCTGGCCACGGCGTTCAACGAGCCGCAGTCGCGCTACACGCTGAATGATGTGCGCGTGACGGCCAAGGGCGGCAAGCTCAACGGCCGCAAGGTGGTGGTGATCCACGGTGCGCAGGCCGACAAGCTCGTGGTGTCCGCCCGCACCAGCGGCGCCGATGCCGACACGAACGGCATCTCGCTGTTCCTGGTCGATACGAAGGGCGCCGGCGTGACCGTGACCGACTACCGCACCATCGACAACCTGCGCGCTGCCGACGTGACCTTCCAGGACGCCCCGGCCACGCTGCTGGGTGCCGAAGGGCAGGGCTGGGACGTGCTCGAATCTACCGCCGACTACGGCGCGGTGCTGCTCTGCGCCGAAGCCGTGGGCGTGATCGACACGCTGAACGCCGCCACGCTCGAGTACGCCAAGACGCGCCAGCAGTTCGGCATGCCGATCGCCCGCTTCCAGGCGCTCCAGCACCGCATGGTCGAGATGTTCATCCATGCCGAGCAGGCCCGTTCGATCACGCTGCTGGCTGCGGCCCGCTTCGAGGAGTCGAATCCCGAGGCGCGCCGCCGCTACGTGTCCGCCGCCAAGGCGCGCGTGGGGCAGGCCGCTCGCACGGTTGGCCAGGAAGCGGTGCAGATCCACGGTGGCATGGGCGTGACGGACGAACTGCCGGCCGCGCACATGTTCAAGCGCCTGACGCTGATCAACACCACGTTTGGCGATGTGGACCATCACCTGGGTCGCTTCGCCAGCCAGCCGGGTTTCCAGGCAGCCGCCTGAGGCCCCCGCAGTACAGAAACCGCGCCCGTTGTCCCCGGCGCGGTTTTTTGCTTCTGGTTACGCCATCTACGGAGCGAACATGTCAAAGATGTATTTCGAGGATTACCAGGTCGGCGGCGAGCACCCGCTGGGCAGCTACACGGTCACCGAGGCGGAGATCGTGGCATTTGCCAGCCAGTACGACCCCCAGCCGTTCCATATCGACAAGGACGCGGCCGCCAAGAGCATCTACGGCGGGCTGATCTCGAGCGGTTGGATGACCTGCGCGATCATGATGAAGCTGCTGGTGAAGTCCATGGGCGACCGGAGCAGCAGCATGGGCTCGCCGGGCGTGGACGAGATCCGCTGGATCAAGCCCGTCTATGCTGGCGATACGCTGACGGTCGTGCTGAAGGTGCTGGAGACGCGGCCGTCCTCGTCCAAGCCGGACCGCGGCGTGGTGCTGACCCAGTGGCAGGCCACCAACCAGCATGGCGAGCTGGTTTGCACGGTCAAGGGCATGGGCATGTACGGCCGGCGGCCGGCATAATACGAACCCCGAATCGAGACGACGCAAGAGAGGAGACACCATGCGCACCATCGCATCGCTGGAAGAGCTGGAGGGCCTGCAAGGCCAGGAAGTGGCCGTCAGCGACTGGACCGAGATTACGCAGCAGCAGGTCAACCTGTTTGCCGAAGCCACTGGCGACCATCAGTGGATCCACGTCGACGTGGAGCGCGCCAAGCGCGAGTCCCCGTTCGGCGCCCCGGTTGCCCATGGCTTCCTGACGCTGTCGCTGCTGCCGCAGTTCATGCAGAACGCCATCCATATGGAAGGCGTCAAGATGGGCGTCAACTACGGCCTGAACCGGGTGCGATTCACTTCGCCGGTGCCGGTGGGCAGCCGCCTGCGCGCCCGCGTGAAGCTGCTCAAGGTCGAGCGGCTCGACCCGACGCCCAACGGCCTGATCGGCGCCCAGTCCACCTGGGAGGTGACGGTCGAGCGGGAGGGCAGCGATCGCCCGGTCTGCGTGGCAGAATCGATTAGCCGACGCTACTCCTGAGCGCCAGCCAGTTCCGATCTGAATCGGAAAACGACGAGGGCCGCTAGAACGCGGCCCTCGTCGTTTGTCCAGCGGAATCGTCGAAAAACGATCCATCACGACATGACTGTTTCCTGCGCGCGACACTTTCGGGCGGCCGATGTCATTGTCCGATTTTCCGAACAGTGTTTCCGCACCCCGTGGGTTTACCCCTAATGTTGCGTTGCGGTACAGTCGCGCCCACGATGCTTTATGTTATGCGATATCCGCTCGAAGACCGTGCCCGCTGCGCTGGCGGGGTGGTCGAAACCGGTGGAAATCGCGTGAGCGTCGTGACACAACGCTCGTCCCGGCGGCAGTCTTGAGCCGGGATCGATCGCAGTTCAGGCAGTCGGTTACCTCAGCGCACGCACCGCCCCCTCCGGCATCCCGCGCACGCAGTCGTCAGTTGCTGTCCAGCCGCGTTCATGGCGTTGCCCGGCCGCATGGTCCGCAGGCGCTTGCATCGCCAGTCCCGCAACGCCAGCTTTGGACACGTCCTCCGGTTTTTCCCAGCCCAGCCAGCCAGTTGCCCCGTGCAGCGGATGGCGGTGCCGCGCCTGCATGTCGGGAGCGGCCCAACCAGACCGTCGTGACATGAAAAAACCCATAATGCCGCGCTGGACGCGGTTCCTGCCTAGCCTTGGCTTGCTGTTGCTGGCCGGCTGCAACATGACGCTGCTCGACCCGAAGGGTCAGGTCGGTGTCGACATCAAGGGCATCATCCTGATCGCCACCTGGCTCATGCTGCTGGTGGTGGTGCCGGTGATCGTCCTGACGCTGGTCTTCGCCTGGAAGTACCGCGCCACGAACACGGCTGCCCGGTACGAGCCGGACTGGTCGCACTCGACCAAGATCGAAGTGGTGGTCTGGCTGATCCCCTGCATCATCATCGCGGTGCTGGGCTACATCACCTGGAAGTCGTCGCACGACCTGGACCCCTACAAGCCGCTGGAATCGAACGTCAAGCCGATCACGGTGGAAGCGGTCGCGCTGAACTGGAAATGGCTGTTCATCTATCCGGAACTGAAGATCGCCACGGTCAACCAGCTGGCGCTCCCGGTGGGTACCCCGGTGAACTTCAAGATCACCTCGGATTCGATCATGAATTCGTTCTTCATCCCCCAGCTGGGCAGCCAGGTGTATGCCATGGCCGGGATGGAGACCAAGCTGCACCTCATCGCCAACGAAGCCGGCACGTATGACGGCATGTCCGCCAACTACAGCGGCGGCGGCTTCTCGGGCATGAAATTCAAGGCCATTGCGATGTCGAACTTCGACTTCGACGCGTGGGTGGCCCAGGTGCGCGCTTCTGACCGCCAACTCGCTGCCGCGGACTACAAGGTCCTGGCCAAGCCGAGCGAAGCGGAACCTGTTGCCCTCTACGGCAAGGTCGAAGACGGCCTGTACACCGGCATCCTGCATCAGTACATGGGCGCCGACGGCCGCGCCATGGCCCGCGAGGGCTTCGATGGCGGCCCGGTCTGCACGTCGCGTAACACGCTCGGCGAAGAGCGGGTGTCCATGACCACGCCGGCCAAGCCGGCGCTGGGCGCGCAATCCTAGGAGCAATGATGTTTGGCAAATTGAGTTTGTCGGCGATTCCGTTTCATGAGCCGATCATCATGATCACACTGAGCTGCGTGGCCCTTGGCGGGCTGGCGCTGCTCGGTGGGATTACGTACTTCAAGAAGTGGAACTACCTGTGGAGCGAGTGGATTACGTCCGTCGACCACAAGAAGATCGGCGTGATGTATTCGCTGGTGGCGCTGATCATGCTGCTGCGCGGCTTTGCCGACGCCGTCATGATGCGTACCCAGCTGGCGCTGGCCACCAACGGCGACCCCGGCATCCTGCCCCCTGAGCACTACGACCAGATCTTCACCGCCCACGGCGTGATCATGATCTTCTTCGTGGCCATGCCGCTGATGACGGGCCTGATGAACCTCGTGGTGCCGCTGCAGATCGGCGCGCGCGACGTGGCGTTCCCGTTCCTGAACACGCTGAGCTTCTGGCTGTTCGTGGCCGGCGCGATGCTGGTCAACGTGTCCCTGGGGGTTGGTGAATTCGCACGTACCGGCTGGCTGGCGTATCCGCCGCTGTCGGGCATCGACTACAGCCCTGGCGTAGGGGTGGATTACTACCTCTGGTCCTTGCAGATATCAGGCTTGGGCACGCTGCTGACCGGCGTGAACTTCCTCGTGACCATCCTCAAGATGCGCGCCCCGGGCATGACCCTGATGCGCATGCCGGTGTTCACCTGGACCGTGCTGTGCACCAACGTGCTGATCGTGGCCGCCTTCCCGGTGCTGACGGTGTCGCTGGCGCTGCTGGGCCTGGACCGCTACTTCGGCATGCACTTCTTCACGAACGACGGTGGCGGCAACGCCATGATGTACGTGAACCTGATCTGGATCTGGGGCCACCCCGAGGTGTACATCCTGATCCTGCCGGCGTTCGGCATCTTCTCGGAAATCATCTCGACGTTCTCGGGCAAGAAGCTGTTCGGCTACAAGGGCATGGTCTACGCGACGGCCGCGATCATGGTGCTGTCGTTCCTGGTCTGGCTGCACCACTTCTTCACGATGGGCTCCGGCGCCAACGTGAATGCCTTCTTCGGCATCACCACGATGATCATCTCCATCCCGACCGGGGTGAAGATCTTCAACTGGCTGTTCACGATGTACCGTGGCCGCGTGCAGCTGACGTCGCCGGTGCTGTGGACGCTGGGCTTCATGGTCACCTTCGTGATCGGTGGCATGACCGGCGTGCTGATGGCCGTGCCGGCCGCCGACTTCGTGCTGCATAACAGCCTGTTCCTGATTGCCCACTTCCACAACGTGATCATCGGTGGCGTGCTGTTCGGCTACCTGGCCGGCGTGACCTACTGGTGGCCGAAGGCGTTCGGCTTCAAGCTGGACGAGCGTCTGGGCAAGTGCGCGTTCTGGTGCTGGCTGGTTGGCTTCTACTTCGCGTTCATGCCGCTGTACGTGCTGGGCCTGATGGGCATGACCCGCCGCCTGAACCATACCGACAACCCGGCCTGGACCCCGTTCCTGTACGCGGCCGTGATCGGCGTGGTGTTCATCGCCATGGGTATCGGCTTCCAGGTGCTGCAGATCGTCGTGTCGATCCGCAACCGCAAGGCGCTGGCGGACGTCACGGGCGATCCCTGGGGTGGCCGTACGCTGGAGTGGGCCACGTCGTCGCCGCCCGCGTTCTACAACTTCGCGCACACCCCGGTGGTGCGTGACCTGGACGCGTTTGCCGACATGAAGGCCCGTGGCGAGACCATCCGCACGGACGGCTACGAGCAGATCCACATGCCGAAGAACACCGCTGCAGGCTTCTACATGGGTGCCTTCAGCCTCGCGCTGGGCTTCGCGCTGACCTGGCATATCTGGTGGCTTGCCGCCGTGGGCCTGGTTGGCATGGTGGTGGCGTTTATCCGCCGCGCCAACGACGACCATATCGATTACTACGTGCCGGCCAAGCAGGTCGAGCAGATCGAAACGCTGCACCAGCAGCGCATCGCTACGCAGGGCTGATCATCATGTCGACTGAAGTTCTAGACCGTTTTGGGGCGCAAGCCCCCGCCCACGGCCACGCGCACGATGCCGCGCATGACCACGACCACGCCCATCACGACACCAGCGAGAACACCGTCTTTGGTTTCTGGCTGTACCTGATGAGCGACTGCATCTTGTTCGCGTGCCTGTTCGCCGCCTACGCCGTGCTGCGCGGCGAAGTGGCGGGCGGCCCGTCGGGCAAGGAGCTGTTCGAGCTCAACTTCGTGCTGGTCGAGACGTTCATCCTGCTGTTCTCGTCGATCACGTACGGCTTCGCGATGATCTCGCTGCAGAACCGCAGCAAGGGTCGCGTGCTGATCTGGCTGGGCGTGACGTTCCTGCTGGGCGCCGCGTTCATGTCGATGGAAATCTATGAGTTCCATCACCTGATCCACGAAGGCGCCGGCCCGGGCCGCAGCGCGTTCCTGTCGTCATTCTTCACGCTCGTGGGCACCCACGGCCTGCACGTGGCCAGCGGCATGGTCTGGATGCTCGTGCTGATGTGGCAGCTGAACAAGAAGGGCATGACCCCGACGATGGAAAAGCGCCTGAACTGCCTGAGCCTGTTCTGGCACTTCTTGGACATCGTCTGGATCGGCGTCTTCACCGTCGTCTACCTGATGGGAGCACTGTAATGGCACAACAACATGCAACGGCCGCCCACGGCGAGTCGCACGGCCACAGCAGCGTCAAGTCGTATGTGATCGGCTTCGTGCTGGCCGTGATCCTGACGGTGATCCCGTTCAAGATCGTGATGGACGGCACGATGGACCGCGGCACCATCCTCTGGATCATCCTCGGCATGGCCGTGGTCCAGATCGTGGTCCACCTGAAGTACTTCCTCCACATGGATGGCTCCAAGGGCCAGCGCTGGAACGTCATGGCGTTCCTGTTCACGCTGCTGATCCTGTTCATCGTGCTGGCCGGTTCGCTCTGGATCATGCACAACATGAATGCCAACATGATGCCGATGATGAAGTAAGCATCGTCAGGCATGCAGCGAAGACGGGGCCCTCGGGCCCCGTTTTTTATTGTCGGCGGTGCGCGATGCACTGTCGCCGGCCCGGATCCTGCACTGATTTGCGGCCATGCACGATGCCGGTGCGGGAGTTGGCGCGCCCCCGCCGGCCCCGGTGACCCGATTGGCACCGGATTGGTGCGACGGGATCACCCGCCGTGACGTTTTCTCCCACCTTTGATCGTTCCCGGCCCGGCAGTCCATGGCACGCTAGTTGCAGAAGGATCACCCGGGGTGCGTAGAGTCCCTGACCACATACGACAAACTGGGAGCTGCAATGAAACGACGTGACATGCTGAAGCTGTCGGCGGTAGCCGCCGCGGCAATGATCGGTACCAGCCCGCTGCTGGCGCAGTCGAAGGATCCGATCAAGGTCGGCATCCTGCATTCGCTGTCGGGCACGATGGCCATCTCCGAGACCTCGCTCAAGGACGTGGCGCTGATGACCATCGACGAGATCAACAAGAGCGGCGGCGTGCTGGGCCGCAAGCTCGAGCCGGTGGTGGTGGACCCCGCCTCCAACTGGCCGCTGTTCGCCGAGAAGGCGCGCCAACTGGTCACGCAGGACAAGGTCGCCGTCACGTTTGGCTGCTGGACCTCGGTATCGCGCAAGTCCGTGCTCCCGGTCTACGAGGAACTGAACTCGCTGCTGTTCTACCCGGTGCAGTACGAGGGCGAGGAAATGTCGAAGAACGTGTTCTACACCGGCGCCGCGCCTAACCAGCAGGCCATCCCGGCTGTGGAATACCTGATGAGCAAGGAAGGCGGTGGCGCCAAGCGCTTCTTCCTGCTCGGCACCGATTACGTGTACCCACGCACGACCAACAAGATCCTGCGCGCGTTCCTGAAGAGCAAGGGCGTGGCCGACAAGGATATCGAGGAGGTCTACACCCCGTTCGGCCATAGCGACTATCAGACCATCGTCGCCAACATCAAGAAGTTCTCGCAGGGCGGCAAGACGGCCGTGATCTCGACGATCAATGGCGACTCCAACGTGCCGTTCTACAAGGAACTGGGCAACGCTGGCCTGAAGGCCAAGGACGTGCCGGTGGTGGCCTTCTCCGTGGGCGAGGAAGAACTGCGCGGCATCGACACCAAGCCGCTGGTCGGCCATCTGGCCGCCTGGAACTACTTCATGTCGGTGAAGAACCCCGAGAATGACGCGTTCAAGAAGCAATGGGCGGCATGGGTCAAGGCCAACAACCTGCCCGGCGGCGACAAGCGCGTGACCAACGACCCGATGGAAGCCACCTACGTCGGCATCCATATGTGGGCGCAGGCGGTCAAGAAGGCCGGCACCACCGATCCGGACAAGGTGCGCCAGGCCATGTATGGCCAGACCTTCAAGTCGCCGGACGGCTTCACGCTGACCATGGGCGAGAACCACCACCTGTACAAGCCGGTGATGATCGGCGAAGTGAAGGGCGACGGCCAGTTCTCCGTGGTGTGGAAGACGGCGAAGCCGGTGCGCGCGCAGCCGTGGAGCCCGTTCATCGCGGGTAACGAAGGCAAGCCGGACAAGGTTGTCGCCGGCCGCTGATCTCCAGCGTACCCATGGTGTTTTGCCCCTCTCCCTTGGGAGAGGGGAGCCCTCCCTCGGTCGTTCCACGCATAAAAGACGCGAACCATCGCGCCATATCAGACGCCAGCCAGCCCTATGCACCGATCTCCATTCCCGTCCGCCTTGCCGTGGCTGCGCGCCATGCTGGCTGCGCTGTTGCTGGCCGCCGCGCCGCTGTGGGCGGCACCGCTCACGCAGGCTGATCTCAAGCCGCTGGTCGAAGACGACTTCGACGCCAAGACTGCCGCGCTCGCCGCGCTGACCCAGGCGCCGCCCGAGCAGGCCGGCCCGATCCTGCGCGCGCTCCAGGACGATGCACTCCAATTTGCGCCATCGGTGGGCATGGTGCGCCAGGATGGCGACAAGACCGTCGATGCCATCACTGGCAAGCCGGTGACCGTGAAGGCCGATGAACTCGAGTCCCTCACGCTGAACAACAGCCTGCGGGCCATCGTCGATAGCGCCGCGAGCAGCCTCCTGCTGCAGTCGCCGGACATCGCGGTGCGTGCGCAGGCCATCAACACCTTGTCCGATCAACCCGAGAGCGCCTCGCGCGAAGTCGTGGAAGCGGCCCGCAAGGCCGAGGCCGATGCCGGCCTGCGCGCCCGGCTCGACGTGATCTGGGCCAACACCGTACTGGCGCAGGGCACCGACGCCACGCGCGACGCGCGGCTGGAAGCCATCCGCATCCTCGGCCAGGACAGCAATCCGCAGATCCGCCAGAAGCTGACGCCGCTGGTGGAGCGCGATGAAGCCGGCAAGTTCAAGGAGCCCGACGCCGACGTGCGCGCCGCCGCCCAGCAGGCCATCGACAAGATGCGTGGCGAGCAAGGCCGCGCCGAGCTGCTCGGCAACCTGTTCGCCGGCCTGAGCCTCGGCAGTGTGCTGCTGCTGGCCGCGCTGGGCCTGGCCATCACCTACGGGCTGATCGGCGTCATCAACATGGCGCACGGCGAGTTCCTGATGATCGGCGCCTACGCCACCTACGTGGTGCAGACGCTGTTCCGCGCCTATGCGCCGAATGCGTTCGATTGGTACCTGCTGGCGGCGCTGCCGGCGTCGTTCCTGGCAGCGGGTGTCGTCGGCTTCGCCATCGAGCGGATCGTGCTGCGCCACCTGTACGGCCGCCCGCTCGAGACGCTGCTGGCCACGTTCGGTATCAGCCTGCTGCTGATGCAGGCCGTGCGCACCATCTTCGGCGCCCAGAACGTGGAGGTAGCCAACCCCAACTGGATGAGCGGCGGCGTCACGGCGATGGCCGGCCTCGTGATTCCGTACAACCGCATCGTCATCATCGCCTTCGCGCTGGCCGTGGTGGCCGTGGCGTGGGCGGTGCTGAATCGCACGCGGCTCGGCCTGTTCGTGCGCGCCACCACGCAGAACCGCACCATGGCGGCCTGTGTGGGCGTGCGCACGTGGAAGGTGGATAGCTACGCCTTCGCCTTCGGTGCCGGCATCGCCGGGCTGGGCGGCTGCGCGCTGTCCCAGATCGGCAACGTAGGGCCGGACCTCGGGCAGGCCTACATCATCGATTCGTTCATGGTGGTGGTGCTCGGCGGCGTGGGCCAGCTGGCCGGCACCATCGTCGGCGCCTTCGGGCTCGGCCTCATCAACAAGTTCATCGAGCCGTTCTACGGCGCGGTGCTGGCCAAGATCTTCGTCCTGGTGCTGATCGTGCTGTTTATCCAGAAACGCCCGCAGGGCCTGTTCGCGCTCAAAGGGCGCAGCGCGGAGGCATGACATGCGTAGCTTTCAATCGAAATCCTCGAACGGGGCGCCGTTCCGCCTCTCGGTTCCCGAGCGCCAGCCGCTCTTCTCGCGCAAGGTGTGGCTGGCGCTGGTCATCCTCACGCTGGTGGTCGCGGTCGGCGTGCCGATCTGCGCGCTGGTGATTCCGGAGGGCCACCCGCTTCACCTGTCGGCCTACGCGCTGACGCTGATCGGCAAGATCATGTGCTTCGCGCTGGCGGCCATTGCGCTGGACCTGGTGTGGGGCTACTGCGGCATCCTGAGCCTCGGCCACGGCCTGTTCTTCGCGCTGGGCGGCTATGCGATGGGCATGTACCTGATGCGGTCGATCGGCCGCGAAGGCGTGTACAAGAGCGACCTGCCCGACTTCATGGTGTTCCTCGACTGGAAGGAGCTGCCCTGGTTCTGGCACGGCACCGAGCACCTGCCGTACGCGCTGCTGCTGGTGGTGCTGGTGCCGGGCGTGCTGGCGTGGCTGTTCGGCTTCTTCGCCTTCCGCTCGCGCATCAAGGGCGTGTACCTGTCGATCATCACGCAGGCCATGACCTACGCGGCGATGCTGCTGTTCTTCCGCAACGAGACCGGCTTCGGCGGCAACAACGGCTTCACGGACTTCAAGCGCATCGCCGGCTACGCCGTGGCCGCGCCGGAAACCCGCGCCGCGCTGTTCGTGCTGACCTTCCTGGCGCTGCTGGCCGGGTTCGTGGCGTGCCGCTATATCGTCACGTCCAAGCTGGGCCGGGTGGTCACCGCCGTGCGGGATGCCGAGATGCGCGTGATGTTCTCCGGCTACAACCCGCTCGGCTACAAGCTGTTCGTCTGGACCTTCTCGGCCGTGCTGTGCGGGATTGCCGGCGCGCTTTACGTGCCGCAGGTGGGCATCATCAACCCCGGCGAGATGTCGCCAGCCAACTCCATCGAGATGGCGGTCTGGGTGGCCGTGGGCGGCCGCGGTACGCTGATCGGGCCGATCGTCGGCGCCTTCCTGGTCAACGGCGCCAAGACCATGTTCACGGCCTACTTCGCCGAATACTGGTTGTTCCTGCTCGGCGCGATGTTCGTGCTCGTGACGCTGTATCTGCCCGATGGCGTGGTGGGCCTGTGGCGCCGCCTGCGTGGCAAGCGCACGGCCGCCCAGAAGATCCAGGCGGCCACGGGCGAGCCGGTGAACCCGGCCGCCGTGACCCCGCAACAAGGGAGCGAAGCATGAACGCGGCCACTTCGCAACAAGGTGCAAAACACGGCGCGGATCAGGCGGAGAGCGGCGACGCCACCGGCCTGGGCCGCGTGCTGGAGCCCGGCGTCATCGACACCTCGCACGGTCCCATCCTCTACCTGGAGGACCTGACCGTACAGTTCGACGGCTTCCGCGCGCTGAACAAGCTATCGCTGTCCATCGATCACGGCGAGCTGCGCTGCGTGATCGGCCCGAACGGCGCCGGCAAGACCACGATGATGGACGTCATCACGGGCAAGACCGGCCCGCGCAACGCCAACGTCAGCGGGCGCGTCTTCCTCGGGCAGTCCATCGACCTGATGCGGATGACCGAGCCGCGCATCGCGCAGGTCGGCATCGGCCGCAAGTTCCAGAAGCCCACGGTCTTCGAGCAGCACGAGGTCTGGGAGAACCTGGAACTGGCGATGAAGGCGGACAAGCGCTGGTGGTCGTCGCTGCGCGCGCGGCTGACCGGCGAGGGCCATCGCCGCATCGAGGAAACGCTGGCGCTGACCGGGCTCGAAGACGAGGCGTATCGCCCGGCCGGCCTGCTGTCCCACGGCCAGAAGCAGCGGCTCGAAATCGGCATGTTGCTGATGCAGCAACCGCAACTGCTGCTGCTCGATGAACCCGTGGCCGGCATGACGGACGAAGAGACGATGCAACTGGCCGGCCTGCTGAACAGCCTGCGCGGCAGTTGCTCGATGATGGTCGTGGAGCACGACATGGAATTCGTGGCGGCGCTGGCCGGCGAGTCCGGCAAGGTTTCGGTGCTGGCCGAAGGCAGCCTGCTGGCCGAAGGCACGCTAGACGCCGTGAAGCGCGACGAGCGCGTGATCGAGTCCTATCTGGGAAGGTAACCATGCTGCAGGTCAATGCACTGAACCAGTTCTACGGCGGCAGCCACATCCTGCGCGACATCTCGTTCGAGGTGCCGCAGGGCAAGCTGACCACGCTGCTCGGCCGCAACGGCGTGGGCAAGAGCACGCTGCTCAAATGCCTGATGGGCGTGGTGCCCACGCGCAGCGGCCACATCAGCTGGGAGGGCAAGGCCCTCGAGAAGAAGGCCCCGTACGAGCGCGTCTCGGCCGGGCTCGCCTACGTGCCGCAGGGCCGCGAGATCTTCCCGCGCCTGACCGTCGAGGAAAACCTGCTGATCGGCGCCGCCAGCCGCGCGCGCCCGAACGGCGTGCCGGACCGGATCTACCAGCTCTTCCCGGTGCTGCGCACCATGCGTTCGCGCCGCGGCGGCGATCTCTCCGGCGGCCAGCAGCAGCAACTGGCCATCGGCCGGGCGCTGATGAGCGAGCCGCAGCTGCTGATCCTCGACGAGCCCACCGAAGGCATCCAGCCGTCCATCATCCAGGACATCGGCCGCGCGCTGCGCCTGCTGGTGGACGAGTTCGGCATGACGGTGCTGCTGGTGGAGCAGTACTACGAATTCGCCCGCCATCTGGCCGATCACTACGTCGTGATGAGCCGGGGCGAGGTGGTGGCCCGGGGCGAGGGCGCCACGATGGAACAGGATGGTGTGCGGGAGCTGATCGCGGTGTAATCTTCGCCCATGCGTCACCCCGATTTCCCCTCCCAACTCGCCATGCCTGCCTGGCATGCCAGCCTGCGCCTGCGCTTTGCCGCGCGCGCGGGCCGCACGGCCTTGGTCGAACGCCGCCATCAGGGGCCGCTGCTGGTGCAGAAGCCGCTGTATCCCGAGGGCGGCATCTGCCACGTGGTGGTGCTGCATCCGCCCGCCGGTGTGGCTGGTGGCGACCGGCTCGACATCGACATCGCCGTGGAAGCCGGCGCCCATGCCGTGCTGGCCACGCCGGGCGCCACCAAATGGTACAAGTCGCTCGGCCGCGAGGCCGCCCAGCAGGTGCGCATCGAGGTGGCCGACGGCGCCCGGCTGGACTGGCTGCCGCAAGAGAACATCGTGTTCGACGATGCACGCGCCCGCATCGCCACGGACGTCGTCGTGGCGCCCACCGGCAGCGCCATCGGCTGGGATGCCGTGGTGCTGGGCCGGCAGGCCTCGGGCGAACGCTGGTCGAGCGGCGCGCTGTGGCTGGACACCCGCGTGGCCGGCCCCGACCGCGCGCTGTGGATCGAGCAATCGCAGGTCGATGCCACCTCGCCGCTGCGCCCCGCCGTGGCGGGCATGGACGGCCTGCACATCCTCGGCACGCTCTGGGCGGTGGGGCAGGGCGCCACGCCGGCCCTGGCGGAAACCCTGGCTGAACAATTACCCTATGTCCCGGACCTGCGCGCCGGCGTGACCTGCCTCGCCGGGTCTGCAGGGCAGTCCATGCTGCTGCTGCGCGTGCTCGGGCGCGACATGGAAGCCGTGCGGCGCGTGATGACCGGCGCCTGGTCCACGCTGCGCGCGCCGATCCATGGCGTGGCGGCCCGGCCGCTGCGCCTCTGGGCCACCTGACAACAAGACAAGCAAAGAACGAGGAACAGAACGATGGAACTGACGCCGCGCGAGAAGGACAAGCTGCTGATCTTCACCGCCGCCCTGCTGGCCGAGCGCCGCCGCGCACGCGGGCTCAAGCTCAACTACCCCGAGGCGGTGGCCCTGATCACCGCCGCGATCATGGAAGGCGCGCGCGACGGCCGCACCGTGGCCGACCTGATGCACGAGGGCACCACCGTGCTGACCCGCGAGGACGTCATGGACGGCGTGGCCGAACTGATCCCCGAGATCCAGGTCGAGGCCACCTTCCCGGACGGCACCAAGCTCGTCACCGTGCACCATCCCATCGTCTGACACCCAATTCCACAACAAGAGAGCAACCATGCACCGATTCCTCCATCGCGCCGCCACCGGCGCCGTGCTGACCCTGGCCACCGCCTCCGCCTTCGCCCACCCCGGTCATGACGCCGGCACCGTGGGCGCCAGCCTCTGGGCCGGCGTGCTGCACCCGTTCACCGGCGCCGACCACCTGCTGGCGATGGCGGCCGTGGGCGTGTGGAGCGCGCTCGCCACGAATTCGCGCGGCGCCTTCGGGCAAGGCGCGCCGGCCAAGGCCGACCTGCTGCGCCTGCCGCTGGCCTTCGTCGCCATGATGCTGGTGGGCGCGGCGCTGGGCCTTGCCGGCGTGACGCTGCCGGCCGTGGAGCCGATGATCGCGGTGTCGCTGCTGGTGATCGGCCTGCTGGTGGCCGTGCGGGCGCGGCTGTCGGCCATGGCCGGGATGGCCATCGTCGGCGGCTTCGCGCTGTTCCACGGCTACGCGCACGGCGCTGAGCTGCCGGCCACGGCCGGGGCGATGCCGGCGGTGCTGGCCTATGTGGGCGGCTTCGCCGTGGCGACGATGGCGCTGCACGGCCTGGGCATCGGTGCGGGCCTGTTCCTGCGCCGCCATGCGGGCTGGCTCGCCCGCGTGGCCGGGGCTGGCGTGGCGCTGTACGGCGCCGGCCTGCTGGTCGCCTGAGCGGCGGACGTCACGATCAAGGAGCCTTGCGATGATTCCCGGTGAACTGATGCCGCTCGACGGCGAAATCGAACTGAACGCGGGCCGCGCCACGGTGAGCGTCACGGTGGCCAACACCGGCGACCGCCCCGTGCAGGTGGGTTCGCACTTCCACTTCTACGAAACCAACGCCGCGCTCGACTTCGACCGCGAGGCCGCGCGCGGCTTCCGGCTCGACATCGCGGCAGGCACGGCGGTGCGCTTCGAGCCCGGCCAGTCGCGCACGGTGCAACTGGTGGCGCTCGACGGCGACCGCATCGTCTACGGCTTCAACGGCAAGATCATGGGAGCGCTGTAATGAGCGTGAAAATTTCCAGGCAGGCCTATGCCGAGATGTTCGGCCCCACCACCGGCGACCGCCTGCGGCTGGCCGACACCGGGCTGGTGATCGAAGTCGAACGTGACTACACGATCTACGGCGAGGAAGTGAAGTTCGGCGGCGGCAAGGTGATCCGCGACGGCATGGGTCAGAGCCAGCGCATGGCCAAGGACTGCGTCGACACCGTCATCACCAATGCGCTGATCGTGGACCACTGGGGCATCGTCAAGGCCGACATCGGCCTCAAGCACGGCCGCATTGCGTCGATCGGCAAGGCCGGCAACCCGGACATCCAGCCCGGCGTGACCATCGTCGTGGGACCGGGGACGGAGGTCATCGCGGGCGAGGGCATGATCGTCACCGCCGGCGGCATCGACAGCCACATCCACTTCATCTGCCCGCAGCAGATCGAGGAAGCGCTGATGAGCGGCGTGACGACGATGATCGGCGGCGGCACCGGCCCGGCCACGGGCACCTTCGCCACCACCGTCACGCCGGGGCCGTGGTACATGGAGCGCATGCTCCAGGCGGCCGATGCCTACCCGATGAATATCGGCTTCCTGGGCAAGGGCAACGCCAGCCAGCCCGGCCCGCTGACCGAGCAGGTCGAGGCGGGCGCCATCGGCCTGAAGCTGCACGAGGACTGGGGCACCACGCCGCAGGCCATCGACACCTGCCTGACCGTGGCCGACGCCACCGACACCCAAGTGGCCATCCACACGGACACGCTCAACGAGGGCGGCTTCGTCGAGGCCACCATCGCCGCCTTCAAGGGCCGCACGATCCACACCTACCATACCGAGGGCGCCGGCGGCGGCCACGCGCCGGACATCATCAAGGTCTGCGGCGAGGCCAACGTGCTGCCGTCGTCGACCAATCCCACGCGCCCGTACACCGTGAACACGCTGGACGAGCACCTGGACATGCTGATGGTCTGCCATCACCTGGATCCGGCGATTGCCGAGGATATCGCCTTCGCGGAGTCGCGCATCCGCCGCGAGACCATCGCGGCCGAGGACATCCTGCACGACCTGGGCGCGTTCTCGATGATTTCGAGCGATTCGCAGGCCATGGGGCGCGTGGGCGAGGTCATCATCCGCACCTGGCAGACCGCGCACAAGATGGCGGCGCAGCGCGGCAAGCTGCCCGGCGATCCGCACGACGCGCGCGGCGGCCACGACAACTTCCGCGTGAAGCGCTACATCGCCAAGTACACGATCAACCCGGCGCTGACGCATGGCATCGCGCACGAGGTGGGCTCGATCGAGGTCGGCAAATGGGCGGACCTGGTGCTGTGGAAGCCGGCCTTCTTCGGCGTGAAGCCGAGCCTGATCCTGAAGGGCGGGATGATCGCGGCGGCGGCGATGGGCGACCCCAACGCGTCGATCCCCACGCCCCAGCCGGTGCACTATCGGCCGATGTTCGCCTCGGCGGGCGGGGCGCTGCCGCGCTCGTCGCTGACCTTCGTGTCGCAGGCGGCGCTGGCGGCGGACGTGGGCGGGCGCTACGGGCTGGCCAAGACGCTGGCGGCGGTGCGCGGCACGCGCACGGTGAGCAAGCGCGATATGGTCCACAATGACTGGCAACCGAACGTCACCGTGGACCCGGAAACCTACCAGGTGGTGGCCGACGGCCAACTGCTGATGTGCGAACCCGCCACCGTGCTGCCCATGGCGCAGCGCTATTTCCTGTTCTGACGGCCCCGGATTGTGATCAAGATCGACAAACACCTCCCCGCCCCGCACGGCATCGCGCCGGTGCTGGTGCGCCGCGCCCCGAAGCTCGTGCTGCCGTTCGGCGAGCGTAGCAAGAGCCGCCTGCGCGCCGTGCTCGACAACGGGGCGGAAGCAGCGCTGTTCCTGCCGCGCGGCACCGTGCTGCGCGGCGGCGACCTGCTGGTAGCCGAGGACGGTACTTTCGTCGAAGTGCAGGCGGCCCCCGAGTCCGTGCTGCAAGTGACGGCGGCCGACCCGCTGGCCCTGATGCGCGCCGCCTACCACCTGGGCAACCGCCACACCCCGGTGGAAGTCGGCCGCGATTACCTCCGCCTCGAATTCGATGCCGTGCTGGCCGACATGCTGGCCCGCCTCGGCGTGCAGGCCACCCGCGCCGAACTGCCCTTCGAACCCGAAGCCGGCGCCTACGGCGGCGGCCACAAACACGGCCACGACGCGACCTTCGCCGAAGACTACGCAGCGGCGCAGGCGGTGTTTCAGGATCACCATGGGCATTCGCACGGGCATGACCACGGCCACAGCCATGACCACGGGCACGACCACAGTCACGACCATGGTCACGTCCATGACGAGCACTGCGGCCACAAGCACTGAATCGCGATGACGCAGGTTGAGGCGCCTTCCCTCTCCCCCGACCCCTCTCCCGCAAGCGGGAGAGGGGAGCAAGCCGTGGGTGGTCTCCCCTCTCCCTCAGGGAGAGGGGTTGGGGGAGAGGGCCGGCGCGCGCCGAAGCCAACGTTCGTCCGTGCGCTAAGAGCCGGCATGACCGAGGCAGAGCAACGACTGTGGTACCACCTCCGTGCCCACCGTTTCCTGGGCTTGAAGTTCAAACGCCAGGTGCCGCTTGGCCCGTACATCGTCGATTTCGTCTGCATGGAATACAAGCTCGTGCTCGAAGCCGACGGCGGCCAGCACGGAGGCCAATCGGATCGGAAGCGCGACGCGTGGTTTCGCCGCGAGGGCTATGTCGTCCTGCGGTATTGGAACAATGAGGTGCTTCAGCAGACTGAATCCGTGCTGGTGGCCATTCATCAGGCTTTGATCGCCCGCGGATTTGTAGACGCGCCCGCCCTCGCCCCCAACCCCTCTCCCGCAAGCGGGAGAGGGGAGCAGCCCCTCGGCACGGCAAATGCTGTGGGTTGTCTCCCCTCTCCCTCAGGGAGAGGGGCCGGGGGAGAGGGCCGGCGCGTGCCGAAGTCCACTCCGCGCAAACCGCATCCGCACCCATGACCGCGCTCCCCCAACTGATTTCGCTGCTGCATCTGGCGTCGCCGGCGTTGCCGATTGGCGGTTTCAGCTATTCGCAGGGGCTTGAGGCGGCCATCGACTGCGGGCTGGTTAGCGATGCGGCCAGCGCCGAGCGGTGGATCCGGGACAACCTCACGCATGTGCAGGCGCACTGCGAGGCGCCGGTCTGGCTGCTGCTTCATCGTGCCTGGCAGGCGCACGACCTGGCTGCTGTACGGCGTTGGAACGACTGGTTTCACGCCACGCGCGAGACGGCGGAGCTTCGGCTTGAAACCGAGCAGATGGGCTGGTCGCTGTCGAAACTGATCGGCCAGATGGGGTGGGGCGAGGCCGCCATGGCATCGGACTTGTCCGAACTGGCGCCGATCTGCCTGCCCACCGCGTTCACGGCCGCCTGCGTGGCGCTTGGCGTGGATGCGCGCGACGGTCTCGCGGCCTATGCCTTCAACTGGGCCGAAAACCAGGTCGCCGCCGCGCTCAAGGCGGTGCCGCTCGGCCAGGTGGCCGGCCAGCACATCCTGCACGGGCTGCACCCGGCCGTGCTGGCCGTGGTCGACGAAGCGGCGCAGCGCGCCGACGCCGATCCGCCCCGCCTGTCCACTTTTTCCCCGATGCTGGGCCTGCTCTCCGCACGCCACGAGACGCAGTACTCCCGGCTGTTCCGTTCCTGACCCAGCCACAAACATGACCCGAACCAAGAAAAATCCGCCCCTGCGCGTTGGCGTGGGCGGCCCCGTGGGCTCCGGCAAGACCACGCTGCTGGAAATGCTCTGCAAGGCCATGCGCGACCGCTACGACCTGGTCGCCATTACCAATGACATCTATACGAAGGAAGACCAGCGCCTGCTGACGATCTCCGGCGCGCTGCCGGCGGAGCGGATCATGGGGGTGGAGACCGGCGGCTGCCCGCACACGGCGATCCGCGAGGACGCCTCGATCAACCTCGAGGCCGTGGACCGTATGCTGGCGAAGTTTCCCGATGCCGACATCGTCTTCATCGAGTCTGGCGGCGACAACCTGGCCGCCACCTTCAGCCCGGAATTGTCCGACCTGACGATCTACGTGATCGACGTGGCCGGCGGGGAGAAAATCCCGCGCAAGGGCGGGCCGGGGATCACGAAGTCTGACCTGCTGGTGATCAACAAGACTGACCTCGCGCCGTACGTGGGGGCCTCACTCGAGATCATGGAAGCCGATGCCCGCAAGATGCGCGGGGAGCGGCCGTTCGTGATGGGGAGTGTCAAGGCCGGGCAGGGGCTCGATCAGATCATCGCCTTCATCGAACGCCAGGGCCTGCTGACGGTATAAGGCTCAGCGCGGCTGCTTGCGGGCCAGCGCGCGGGCCACGCCGGCCACCACGTCGCGCTCGAAATCGCTCAGTTCGGCCATGTAGCGCATCGTTGCCTGCACGGCCGGCGAGGTGTCGGCCTGATACGGCGAGCGCGGCGCCTCCACGGGCGCGGCGGCGGTTTCGTGGCGCGAGAAGTCCAACATCTCGGGCGGAGCCACGCCGAGTGTGTCAGCTAGAGTACATATGTTATAAAGAGCCACATTACGTGTGCCGCGTTCGATGCCGCTGAGGTACGATCTTGCCAGACCGCTTTCCAGCGACAGGGCTTCTTGTGACCAGCCGCGCTGCTTGCGCAACCAGGTCAGATGTCGCCCGAACAGCTTGAGAGGGTCGCCTGTCATATGCTGCTTTGTGGATTTTAAGTCGCTCAGAGCCTAAGGGTTTGACCCAAGCGTCACGACAACCTATAGTTCGTCGTTCTATCGGTACCAGATCCGCATCATAAGGGATGTGCCCAAAACGGGTACGGAGCGATGGTATTACCGGACGGCACCTAAGCCGTACCGAAACGGGGCAGTCGCGCAGTGAGGGGGGAGGTCGTCGGGCGGGAGATCCGCGCCGCATCGGGCCTGCCGCCATTGCGCATTCCGTGGGACCCCTGCGTCCCAGGCTCCGTTTTGGGGAATGCCATGCAGATTTTTTCGTTTTTCGACGCCGGGTTGTGCGGTGCAACGCCGCCCCTGCCGGACTCTCCGGACCTGAGCGTCGGTTTACAGTTATGTGTCATTCCGGCAACGGCCGGGCTCGGCCACGCCTGCCACCACGTGTTCCTGCGTGCCGGCGACGTGCAATCCGGCATTGTTTCCGCCCCGTCCGAATGGTGGGCCTGCCTGCGCGGCGGCCTGCGCGTGCTGTCCTCCGGGCAGGAACTGGCCGCGCTGGCCGGAGGCGATGTCTTCACGCCCCAGCCGGGGCAGCCGGTCATGCTCCAGGCCGTGCTGGACAGCGTGCTGGTGCGCACCGTGCCGCAGGCCGGCAGCCGGCCCGGCACGCCGAGTTTTGTCGTGATCGAGCCCGGCGAGCCCGACTGGGCCCAGCAGCTGCACGCGCATGACACGATGTGGGCCACCTGCTATCGCGGCACGTTGTGCCTGCAATGGCGCGCCACGCGCGGCACGGCCGGTGTGCGCACCGTCTACCTGCAGCCGGGCATGGCTTTCGCGCCGGACCGTCACGACGACTACTGCATCGACGCCATGGTGCCCGGCGCGGGTCTGCTGTGCTGCGCGCGCTCGCCAATCTTGGAAGCCGAACCCGTGGTCGCGCTGCCCCGGGCGGCCTGAAGGCTGACCGGGATGCAGGCGATCAGCGGCGCTGGTACTGCGTGGCGCCGAACAGGATCTCGCGCTCCGCGTCGGTCCGCATAGGCTTGCGCTCCTTGGCGAGCACTTCCACGCCGCGCTTCACGGCGGGGCGCTCGGCAATCTCGTTGAACCAGCGCTCCAGGTGCGGGTAGTCGTCCAGCTCCACGCCCTGGTTCTGCCAGCTGCGCAGCCACGGGAAGGTGGCGATGTCCGCCACGCTGTAGCTGTCGCCGGCCAGCCAGGCGTGCTGCGACAACTGCTTGTCGATCACGCCGTAGAGCCGCTTGGCCTCGTTGGTGTAGCGGTTCACCGCGTACTCGATCTTCTCCGGCGCGTAGATGCGGAAGTGATGCGCCTGGCCCAGCATCGGCCCCACGCCACCCATCTGGAACATCAGCCACTGCAGGGCCTCGTACTTGCCGCGCACGTCCTCCGGCAGGAACTTGCCGGTCTTGCCGGCCAGGTACAGCAGGATGGCGCCCGATTCGAATAGCGAGATGGGCTGGCCGTCCGGCCCGTCACTGTCGACGATGGCCGGGATCTTGTTGTTCGGGCTGATCTTGAGGAAGGCCTCGCCGAACTGGTCGCCGGCGCCGATGTTGATCGGATGAACCTTGTACTCGAGGCCGCATTCCTCGAGCATGATGTGGACCTTGTGACCGTTGGGCGTGGCCCAGGTGTAGACGTCGATCATGAGGGAGCGCTCTCCTGGCTGCTTCGGAAACTTTCGGAAAATTCCGATGGGGAAGGGGCCCGGCGACCAGCGTCGCCAGGGTCCGAGCGATTAGAGCACAGAAGAAATAAGCCTGCTGGCGGTGCGGTCATCGCGGCGGCTCCCATGAAAAAACGCGCGACCGACAGGCCGCGCGTTTCGGGGAATTACGACTACCAGCGAGGCTCAGGAGCCGCGCGTCACCGGCATCTGGATGCTGTCCGGGTTCAGGCTCATGTGCTTGGCCAGTTCCAGCTTGGCGATGGCGTTGCGGTGCACCTCGTCCGGACCATCGGCCAGGCGCAGCGTGCGCTGGTGCGCCCACCAGTTGGCCAGCGGGAAGTCGCCCGAGACACCCGCGGCGCCATGCACCTGGATCGCCCAGTCGATCACGCGCAGCGCCACATTCGGCGCCACCACCTTGATCATGGCGATCTCGGCCTTGGCTACCTTGTTGCCTACGGTATCCATCATGTAGGCGGCCTTCAGCGTCAGCAGGCGGGCCATCTCGATGTCGCAACGGGCTTCGGCGATGCGCTCCTGCGTCACACCCTGGCGGGCGATCTGCTTGCCGAAGGCCACGCGGTCCAGGCTGCGCTTGCACATCAGTTCCAGCGCGCGCTCGGCCACGCCGATGCTGCGCATGCAGTGGTGGATCCGGCCCGGGCCGAGGCGGCCCTGGGCGATCTCGAAGCCGCGCCCTTCACCCAGCAGGATGTTGGCGGCCGGCACGCGCACGTTCTTGAGTTCGATCTCCATATGGCCGTGCGGCGCATCGTCATAGCCGAACACGGGCAGGAAGCGCTTGATCGTGATGCCCGGGGTGTCCGCCGGCACGACGACCATCGACTGCTGCTCGTGGCGGCCGGCATCGGGATTGGTCTTGCCCATCACGATGTAGACCTTGCAGCGGGGGTCGCCGGCGCCCGACGACCACCACTTGGTGCCGTTGATCACGTAATGGTCGCCGTCGCGCTCGATGCGGCAGCTGATATTGGTGGCGTCCGAGGAGGCCACGTCCGGCTCCGTCATCAGGAAGGCCGAGCGGATCTCGCCGCGCAGCAGCGGTTCCAGCCACTGGTCCTTGAGTTCCTCGGTGGCGTAGCGCTCCAGCGTTTCCATGTTGCCGGTGTCCGGCGCAGCGCAGTTGAACACCTCGGGCGACCAGGGCGCGCGGCCCATGATCTCGCACATCGGTGCGTATTCGAGGTTCGACAGCCCCTCCGGCGCCCGCTTGGAGCGCGGCAGGAACAGGTTCCACAGCCCGGCTTCGCGTGCCAGCGGCTTCAGCTCCTCGACCACCTTGGTGGGAATCCAGGCGTTGCCGGCTTCGCGGTTGGCCTGGATCTCGGCGTAGAAGCGCTTTTCGTTCGGATAGATATGCTTGTCGAAAAAGGCCAGCAGCCGGGCCTGCATGTCCTTGACCTTGGGCGTGTACTCGAATTGCATGGGGTCTCCTCGCTACATTCGGGGGTGTGACGGCAGGCATCGCTTGGGAAGGATGCCGACTGGGGCCTACTCTAGCGGACTGCGCGTAATAAGAAAAATGAATTTTCTGGATTGGACAGTATCAATGTCCTGCATTTTCATGCCAGAATGCCTGCCATGCAGCTATCCCGGATCGACCTCAACCTCTTCGTGGTGTTCGATGCCATCTACAGCGAAGGCAGCATCACCGCAGCCGCGCGTCAGCTCAACCTGACGCAGCCCGCCGTCAGCCACGCGCTGGGGCGGCTTCGCACGCTGTTCGACGATCCGCTGTTCGAGCGGCGCGGGCAGGGCATGGCGCCCACGCCGCTGGCGCGCTCGCTGGCGGGCGAGGTGCGCGGCGCGCTGCAGTCGTTCGCGCGCACGCTGCAGGATACGCCGCACTTCGATCCCACCGCCACCACGCGCCGCTTCACTATCGGCATGCGTGATGCGCTGGAGTCCACGCTGCTGCCGCCGCTGATGGCGCGTGTGACGGCCATGGCACCGCACGTGGAGATCGCGGCGATCCGCTTCGACCGTCGCGAGATGGAGTCCGAACTGCTCGCCGGCACGCTCGATGCGGCCATCGACATCCTGCTGCCGGTGTCCCCGGCGATTCACCATGCCGCGTTCATGTCCGATCCGATGGTGGTGCTGGCCCGGCGCGACCATCCGCTGGTGAAGAAGGAGCTGACGCTGGAGCGCTATCTGGCTGCCGAACATGTGCACGTGTCGTCACGCCGGCGCGGGGCGGGCCTGGAGGACCAGGCGCTGCACCGAATGGGCCTGACCCGCCGCGTGCGGCTGCGCTGCCAGCACTATGCGGCGGCGTGCCGCGTGGTCAGTTGCACGGACCTGCTCGCCACCTTGCCGATGCGCTACGCCCGCATCGCCAACGAACCGTACGCCAACCGGCTGCTGGCGTTGCCGTTCAAGGTGCCGGCGCTCGAACTGCATCTTTATTGGCATGCCGGCGGCGAGAACGACGGCGCCAACCGCTGGCTGCGCGAGCAGCTGATGGCGGTGATGACGTCGCTCGGCAATGGCATGGGCGACGGTCCCCCCGCCGACGCGTAACGCGTAACGCGCATTTCCCCCGCGTGCCGCGCGCGCGGGTCACAACGTAAGCCATTGTTAGCAGGCTGGACGGTGCGGGAGGCGCTCCCTAACATCGTCCCGTTCCACCTGCCCCGGACGCCTCATGCCACGCATGACACCGCGCCGCCGCGCGCGCGTCCACACCCAGGCAGCCCCCTCCATCCACGACGACAGATCCGCATTCCGATGCCAGGGAAACACTTGTCTAACGATTTCATGCCCTCCCGCGCGAACGCCTTCGCGCGACCGATCCCGATGGCGATCCTGGCAGCCTGCGCTGCCTTCGCGCTCAGCGCCTGTGGCGGTGGCGGTGGCGGCGATAGCGCCCCCAGCGCGGGCACCAGCGCCGCCCCGGCAGCCGGCGCCGCCAATGCGAGCCAGGCGGCGTCCGGGCAGGCCCCCGCCAACGGCAGCCAGACGGCGACGCTCCCGGCCGGCGCCGACCGCGCCTGCTACACGGTGACCGGCAGCGCGCCGGCGCCGGTCACGGGCAGCGTGAGCCTGCTGCCGGCGCGCGGCACCGGCGTCTCGGGCTATCGCGTGCTGGACGACGCGCGCAGCGCCGGCCTCTGCTACGCCAACTATCGGCGCGAGCAGGTGGGCCTGCCGCCGCTGACCGCGCGCGACGCGCTCAATACCGTCGCCCAGAACCACACCGCCTACATGCTGGCCAACAACCTGCTCACGCACGACGAGCAGTCGGGCAAGTCCGGCTACACGGGCGCCGCGCCGAACGACCGCATCCAGGCCGCCTATCCGACCAATGCCACGGCCGAAGTCGTGGCGGCTGGCAACAAGTGGACCAGCGCGGCGGGCGCCAACCTGTCGATGGCGCCGAAGGACGCGCTCGTGGCGGACCTCGTCAACGCGCCGTTCCACCGCGCCGCGCTGCTGGGCAGCTACGGCTCGGCCGGCAGCGGGTTTGCGGAAAGCGTGGGCGCCGGCAGCAGCGGCGGCACCTCGGCCAGCTACTACCAGACCATCGACCTCGCCGATGCCAGCAAGGGCGGCGCGGATAACCAGGTGGTGGCGTACCCGTACAGCGGCCAGGCCGATGTGCCGGCGAGCTGGGTCAACAATGAGAGCCCCAACCCGGCGCCTTCGTACACGGGCCAGACCATGGGCTACCCGGTGACGGTGCAGGCCATCAACACGTCGCTGGTGTTCAATGCCGATACGTTCACCATCACCGACGCCGCCGGCACCAACGTGCCCTGCGAGAAGGTGGATGCGCGCACGTCGGGCATGTCGAGCTACGCGCGCGGGCTGGCCATCTGCACGCCGCGCGCGCCGCTGGCCGCCCACACGCGCTACAACGTCACCGTCGGCGGCACGCTGAACGGGCAGGGCGTGAACCTGAACTGGTCGTTCACCACGCTGTGATGGCGAACTGACACTATGTATACGGGGCGGCGCCCGCCGCCTCGTTCCCGTGCCTCCGCGCCGGTCATCCCCGATCGGCCAATCAGCCGTTTACAAGCGCATTACCGGTCATCTGCGTCTACAATCGCCTCAGCTTCCCCCCAGGAGAGATGGCATGGCTCGCGCAGTGACGAAGACACCGGCAGTTTCCCCGTCAACCCCCTCCTTGCTGTGGCGCGGCACGCTGGCCGTGGCGCTGGCCGCCGTGCTGGCGGGCTGCGGCACCGCCGCCAAGGATGCGGGCACGCCATCGGCATCGGGCACGGCCACGGCCGCGCCGGCCCAGGCGCCGGCGGCTGCCATGCCGCCCGCGCCGGAGGTCTCGTCGGGCTACCGGCCCGACATGACCACCAGCTACGGGCAGAAGCACATGGCCGCCGCGGCCAATCCGCTGGCCACCGAGGCCGGGCGCGAGATCCTGCGCGCGGGCGGCTCGGCCATCGACGCCGCCGTCGCCATGCAGGCCGTGCTGACGCTGGTGGAGCCGCAGGCCACCGGCATCGGCGGTGGCGCCTTCATCATGTACTGGGACGGCAAACGCGTGCAGGCCTTCGATGGGCGCGAGACGGCCCCGGCCGGCGCCACCGAGAACCTGTTCATGCGCGCGGACGGCAAGCCGATGGAATTCTCCGAAGGCCAGATCGGCGGCCGCTCGGTGGGCGTGCCCGGCGTGCTGCGCGCGCTGGAGATGGCGCACCGCCAGCATGGCCGGCTACCCTGGGCGCGACTGTTCCAGCGCGCCATCACGCTGGCCGAGAACGGTTTCCCGATGTCCCAGCGGCTCTACACCCAGGTGGCGGCCGACAAGTTCATGATGGGCTCGTCGGAGATGGCCGGCTACTTCCTCGATACGCAGGGCAAGGCCAAGCCGGTCGGCACCCTCGTCAAGAATCCGCAACTGGCCAAGACGCTGCGCGAGATCGCCAAGGGCGGCCCGAACGTGTTCTATAACGGGCCGATTGCGCAGGACATCGCTGCCAAGGTCAACAGCCATGCCAATCCGGGCAGCCTGAGCACGGCCGACCTGAAGGGCTATCGCGCCAAGGAGCGCGTGCCGGTCTGCACGGACTACAAGCGCTGGAAGGTGTGCGGCATGCCGCCGCCGTCGTCGGGCGGCATCGCCATCGCCCAGATCCTGGGCACGCTGGAGGCCCTTGAGAAGCGCGACCCGCGCTACGCGCTGGCCAGCCTGAAGCCGCAGCCGGTGAACACCCCGGCGCGTGTGGAAGCCGCGCCGCTGGCCGTGCACGCCATCTCCGAGGCCGACCGCCTGGCCTACGCCGACCGTGGCCTCTACGTGGCCGATGCCGACTTCGTGCCCGTGGATGTGGCCGCGATGGTCAGCCCGGCCTACCTGACCGAGCGCGCCGCGCTGATCGGCGACAAGAGCATGGGCCGCGCCCAGCCGGGCACGCCGCCGGGAGTGAAGGTGGCGTTCGCGCCGGATCGTTCGCCGCCGCGCATCTCCACGTCGCAGATCGTGGCCGTGGACAACCGGGGCGGGGCGTTGTCGATGACGACGACCATCGAGTCGTACTTCGGCTCGCACATCATGGTGCGCGGCTTCATGCTGAACAACGAGATGACCGATTTCTCGTTCACGCCGAGCGAGAACGGCAAGCCGGTGGCCAACCGCGTGCAGCCGGGCAAGCGCCCGCGCTCGTCGATGGCGCCGACGCTGGTGTTCGACCGCCAGAGCGGCAAGCTGGTGGCGGCGCTGGGCTCGCCGGGTGGCTCGCAGATCATCGAGTACGTGTCGAAGACGTTGGTCGGCCTGCTGGACTGGGACATGGACGTGCAGACCGCCGTGGGCATGGGCAACTTCGGCAGCCGCAATGGCCCGACCGAAGTGGAGAAGGGTCTGGTGACGCCGCAACTGGTGGAATCGCTGCGCGGCATGGGCCATCAGGTGGCCGAGATCGAGATGACGAGCGGCACGCAGGCCATCGTGCGCAAGACCCTGCCGAACGGCAAGCCGGGCTGGGCCGGCGGCGCGGACCCGCGCCGTGAAGGGGTGGCGCTGGGGGAGTGATTCAGCCGGATTGATGCTGCAGGAAAGACAAAAAGGGCGCGAAGATATCGCGCCCTTTTTGCTTGCCGCGTTGCAGCGGGGAATGCCGGTGGCGTCAGCCGTCCAGCTTCACGCCTGCGGCCTTCACCACCTGGGCCCAGCGCTTTTCCTCGGTCGAGAAGAACTTGCTGGTTTCCGGCGGCGTCATGGTCACCACTTCGGCGCCCTGGCCGGCCAGTTGCGCGCGGATTTCGGGGGTGCGGATGATGCGGATCAGCTCGCTCGAGAGGCGGGCCACGAGCGCATCCGGCATGCCGGACGGCGCCATCACGCCCTGCCACGTACCCGATTCGAAGTTCGCCACGCCTTGCTCGGCAATCGTCGGCACCTGTCCGACCAGCGCCATGCGCGTGCGCTTGGACACGGCCAGCAGCTTGAGCTTGCCGGCCTGCACCTGCGGATAGGTCGCCAGCATCCCGTTCATCAGCACCTGCGCGGTACCGCCCACGGTGTCGGCAATCGCCTGCGCGCCGCCCTTGTACGGCACGTACTGCCATGCCGCGCCGGTGGCCTGCTGCACCGCCACGCCCGCCAGATGCGGCGCGCTGCCGATGGCCGTCACGGCGAAGTTCAGCGTCTGCTTGTGCGACAGCGCCACCAGTTCCTTGAGGTTGTTGGCGGGCACCGACGGATGCACCACCAGCAGGTGGGGCGAGTAGGCCAGCATCGACACGCCCTTGAGATCTTTCTCAGGGCTGAAGCTCAGCTTGGTGTAGACGGACGGGCTGATGGCCAGCGCGCCCACATCGCACAGCAGCAGCGTGTGGTTGTCCGTGCCGGCCTGCGCCACCATGGCGGCGCCGATGTTGCCGTTGGCGCCCGGACGGTTGTCCACCACCACGGCCTGGCCCAGCGCTTCGCCGAGCGGCTTGCTGATCAGGCGGGCGATGATGTCCGACGAACCGCCGGCGGGGTAGGGCACCACCAGCCGGATCGGCTTGGTCGGCCACTTGTCGGCAGCCCAGGCCGACGCCGGGGCGAGGATGCCAGAGGTGCCGAAGGCGCCCAGTGCGGCCAGGCCCGATGCCTGGCCAAGGAATTGGCGGCGATTGCTCATGCTGTGTCTCCTAATGCTTATCTGCTTATCGTCTGTTGTCGTACAACATGGCAGCAGTGTAGACGCGATTTAGCCTTTGGTCATCAGGGTTATGGCTAGGGATAGTACTCAGTTGTCTGATGACATGCAGACAATTGCCCCCCCAGAAGGCACATCGCCCCGGCGGTGCGGGGCGATGTCGGGCAGGAAGATGCAGGATCAGGCGCCTGATTTCTGCGCGTAGGCCCAGCCCATTTCGGCCATCGGGCGGGCGCGCTTGCCGGCGTCGGTGGCCTGCGCCGACGACGCCGTGCCATCGACCACGCGCTTCATGATCCCCTGCAGGATGCCCGCGATGCGGAACATGCTGAAGGCGAGGTAGAAATTCCAGTCGCCCGTGATCTGGCGGCCGGTGCGCTGCTCATACAGGCGACGATAGGCGGCTTCATCGGGAATGCCCAGCGCCTGATGGTCGAGCCCGGCGATGCCCCGGAACTGGCCCGGCTGGATATGCCAGCTCATGCAGTGATAGCCGAAGTCAGCCATCGGATGGCCCAGCGTGGACAGCTCCCAGTCGAGCACGGCCAGCACGCGCGGCTCGGTGGGGTGGAACATCAGGTTGTCGAGCCGGTAGTCGCCATGGACGATGGTGGTCAGTTCGTCGGCATCGGCCGGAATGTGATTCGGGAGCCATGCGATGAGCTGGTCCATCGCCGGGATCGATTCGGTCTCGGACAGCTTGTACTGCTTGCTCCAGCGCTCGATCTGGCGCTGGAAGTAGTTGCCCGGCTTGCCGTAGTCGGCCAGCCCGATCGCCTTGTAGTCCACCGAATGCAGCGCAGCGATGACGCGGTTCATCTCGTCGTAGATCGCGCCGCGCTGGGCCGGGGTCATGTCCGGCAGCGCCTGGTCCCACAGCACGCGGCCGCTGACGAACTCCATGATGTAGAACGCGCGGCCGATCACCGACTCGTCCTCGCAGAGCGCGAACATGCGGGCTACGGGCACGTCGGTCTGGGCGAGGGCGGCCATCACGCGGTATTCGCGCTCGATGGCATGCGCCGACGGCAGCAGCTTCGCCTTCGGCCCCGGCTTGGCGCGCATCACATAGGTCTGGCCGGGCGTGATCAGCTTGAACGTGGGGTTCGACTGGCCGCCCTTGAATTGCTCGATGGTCAGCGGGCCGGCAAAGCCCTCCACATGCTGGCGCATCCAGGTCTTGAGCGCGCCCATGTCGAAGCGCTGCTGGTCGGCCACGGGGCGGGTCCCTTCAAAATGCGAAACGTTGCTGCTCATGCTGTCTCCGGTCTGTCTTTTTTATGTGGCGATGGCGTCGGTGCGTGGCGCGGGGGGACTTCAGCGGTAGTTCGGCTTGCGCTTCTCCAGGAAGGCGCTGATGCCTTCGCCCGCGTCCGGGTGGTGCAGCGCTTTCACGAAGCTGTCGCGCTCGGCGGCCAAGTGCTCGGTCAGCGAGGCGCTGCCGGCGTGGTTGATCAGCGCCTTGATGCCCTGGACCGCGTTCGGCGATTCCTTGGCCAGGTTCTCGGCAATGCGCAGCGCCTCGGTCACGGCCTGCCCTGGCGGCACTACGCGGTTCACGATGCCGAAATGGGCCAGTCGTGCCGGATCGACCGGCTTGCCATCCATCATCATTTCACTGGCGAGCTGGCGCGGCAGCATGCGGGCCAGTTCGTAGGAGCCGCCGCCGTCCGGCGTCAGGCCCACCTTCACATAGGCCATGACGAACTTGGCGTCGCTGGCCGCCACCACGAAATCGCACGCCAGCACCAGCGAGAAGCCCGCGCCGGCGGCGGGGCCTTCCACGGCGGCGATGATCGGCTTGGGGAACGCGTGCAGCGTTTCGATCCAGTGATTGAGGATTTCGATGCTTTTGGCCTGTACCTCGGCCGGCTGGGAGCGGTTGCCGAGCAGGCGGTTCAGGTTGCCGCCGGCGCAGAACACGCCGTCGGCGCCGGTCAGCACCACCGCGCGGATGGTGTTGTCGCGCGCCGCCACTTCCAGCGCCTCCTGGCTTGCCGCGTAGATGTCCGGATGCAGCGCGTTGCGCGCCTCGGGGTTCGAGATGGTCAGGACGAGCGTGGCGTCCACGCGTTGGGAAAGCAGCTGAGCGGTCATGGCGGCCTCTTGATGGGCAATGCGGGAGAAAAAAGCGCCCCGTGTCTCGGCGGGGCGCCCGGGAGGATCAGGCTTCTTCGGTCAGCAGCGACAGGCCCAGGCCGGCCCTACGCCACAGCCACGGGCTCGGGCGGTAGCGCATGTCGCCAGTCAGGCGGTCCAGGTTGCTCAGCACTTCGAGGATCTGCGCGGCGCCAATCGCATCGCCCAGCGCCAGCGGGCCCTTGGGGTAGCCCAGGCCGAGGTTCACGGCGAGGTCGATGTCGGTCGGCGTGGCGATGCGTTGCTGGGCGATGTCGCTGGCGATATTGACGATGCAGCCGATGATGCGCTGGGCGACGAAGCCGGCCGAGTCGCGGATCACGGTGACGGGCACGCCATCGCTGGCGAACAGGCCGTGCGCGGCGTCGCGGGCGGCGGCGCTGGTGGCCGGCGTGGTCATCAGCGTGCGGCGCTTGGTGGCTTCGAACGGCAGCAGCGTGTCGATGGCGACCACGCGGCTGGCATCGAGCCCTTGCTGCAGGGCAGTCGTGGTGGCGTCGAGACCCAGCGGGGTGACCACGATCAGTGCGTCGGCGGACGGGGCGTTGCCGCCTTCCGGCGTGACGCCGAGCGCGGTCAGCAGCTTCACGGTCATCGCATGACCACGCTCATTGGCGCGGCTCACCCACACGCTGGCCGGGCGCGCATCGGGCACCGGCTTGGCGGCAGGCACCTGCTTCTGGCCGTCCGGGTAGGCGTAGAAGCCCGCGCCGGTCTTGCGGCCCAGCAGCCCGCCCGTGTAGCGCAGCGCCGTGATCGGCGACGGGCGGTAGCGCGCTTCCTGATAGAACTGGTTGTAGATCGATTCCATCACCGGGTGCGACACATCGAGCCCGGTCAGGTCCATCAGCTCGAACGGGCCCATGCGGAAACCGGCTTGCTCGCGCATGATGTTGTCGATATCGACGAATTCGGCCACGCCTTCCTGGGCGATCTTCAGCCCTTCGATATTCATGCCACGGCCGGCGTGGTTGACGATGAAGCCGGGCATGTCCTTGCAACGCACCGGCGTGTGACCCATGCGGCGCGACAGTTCCATGAGCTGATCGCCGATGGCGGGGTTGCCCGACAGGCCGTCGATGACCTCCACTACCTTCATCAGCGGCACCGGGTTGAAGAAGTGGTAGCCCACCACGCGGCCCGGGTGCCTGGCGCCCACGGCGATGGCCGTGATCGACAGCGACGAGGTGTTCGACGCGATCACCGCGTCTTCCCGGACGATGGCTTCCAGCTTGGCGATCAGGTCGCGCTTGACCTCGAGCTTCTCCACGATGGCTTCCAGCACCATGTCGCAGCCGGCCAGGTCTTCCAGCGCGTTGCACGGCTTCACGCGGGCCAGCGCGGCCTCGCTGTCGGCGGCGCTGATCTTGCCCTTGTCGGCCAGCTTGGCGAACGTGTCCTGCAGGTACTGGCGCGCGGCGGCCACGGCTTGGGCGTTGACGTCGAACAGGTTGACCGTCAGGCCCGCCTGTGCGGCAATCTGGGCAATACCGCGGCCCATGGCGCCCGTGCCGACGATGCCGAGCGTTTGAATAGTGGGTTGGCTCATCGTTCGTCCAAAAAAAGTTGTGGTTAAATTAGCACGATCGTACGATTTCTGCATCTTCCGCGACAGCGGGTAGGCTTACGTGGCGTGCGAAGATCGGCCAGGCGGGGGCGCCTCAAGCGTCCTCGGGTCTACATGGACGCGACCCGGACGATCCATTTCAATAACGGAGAGAGACGACATGCTGAAGCTCTGCGGCTTTGCCGCCAGCAATTACTACAACAAGGTCAAGCTGGCGCTGCTGGAAAAGAACCTGCCATTCGAGGAAGTGCTGGCCTGGATCGGCGAAACCGACCTCGCGGCGACGCCCCTCGGCAAGGTGCCCTACATCATCACCGATTCCGGGCCGCTGTGCGAATCGGAAACCATCGCGGAATACATCGAGGCGACTTATCTCCAGGCGCCGCTGCTGCCGCATGACGCCTACCAGGCGGGCAAGGTGCGCGAACTCGTCACCTTCATGGAGGTATATCTGGAGCTGACGGTGCGCGAGCTGTATCCGGAGGCGTTTTTCGGCGGCAAGGTCAGCGATAACCTCAAGGAGCGCCAGCGCCGCCTGCTGGACCGTTATATCCCCGGTTTCGCCAAGCTGGCGAAATTCTCGCCCTTCGTGGCTGGCGATACCTTCACGCTGGCCGACTGCGCCGCCATCTGCCACCTGCCGCTGGTGTCGTCCTGCACGAAAATCATCTACGGCGAAGATTTGCTGGCGGACCTGCCGGTCAAGGCCTACCTCAAGGCCATGTCCGAGCGGGCGAGCGTGCAGAAGGTCAACGCGGACCGCAAGGCCAACACCGAGCTGATGCTGAGCCGCAACCGGTAAATCGCCGCGATTCACCGGATAGGCTTTGATCAGCATTTTCTGGCGCCCCGCTTGCGGGGCGCTTTGCATTGGCAGGGCCGATGGGAAATGCGCGGCTCGGGGTTTTCCGAGCACTCACCATTTGGTGCAAATTAATCAGGATTCTTCTATATACGGCCGATTTTTTCGTCGGTTAGATGGCGGCTCATCTAACAACGAAGGGGCACGTATGGCGGGTCAAAAAGGCATCGTTCGCCGGGGCGATACGACGACACACGGCGGCAAGGTATTGGAGGGCGAGCCCACGTTCGTCTTCTACGGGGAACCGGCACCCGGTGAGCGGAACCTCGGCCGACCCGGCGCCCGATGAAGAGGACCGCTACGACGACCGCTACATCCTGCGCGACAGCGTCACCGGCGAGCCGCTGCCCAACACGGAATACGCGGCGGTCCGGGCCGGCGCCGCGCCCGAATTCGGCACAACCGACGCACAAGGCCGCACCCATCTGCTGGCAGCCCAGCAACGGGCCGATAACGTGACGATCTACGTCGAGGGGTGAGCGATGACCGAAACGCTGACCTCTCCGACCACGGGCAAGACGCTGGTGCGCGCCGGCGTCCGGGCGACTACGTTGACAAGGTTTGATGAAGCGAAGCCGATTCCCGTGCAGCGGGAGTTTATTGAGGTGGTGGTGTTTGATTCGAGGTTGCTTAGCCGTGGCTCGCAGTGGGGGCGCGCTGCCATCGAAATTGACGGCACCGTCTACAGCCGTGCCCCAATATTATTCTTCAAGGGCGGGTACAGAAAATATCTGATTGGTAACACGAGGCGATGGAGAACCAAGCCAGACGGCACAATCGGAAAGGGCGTATATCGCGATGCCGTCGGGCTGCTGATGTGGGTATCTCTACGAGAGAAGGCCCTCATTAGAGACGAACTGGAAAGACGTGTGGCGGTCAATGCGAAATACTCATTATTCGATAATTCATGCAGCTCCAACGTTGCCGATGTGCTTGAGTTGGCCGGCATCATGGCGCGCGATCCGCGAGCGTTTGGCGAGCTGACACCGGTCATGCCCGCTGAATTACTCGGCGTATTGAAGAAGTCGAATCGTCTCGTCGAGACGCGAAACTATAAAAAGGGGTGGGAAGGTGGCGCGTCGGCAAACTGGTAAAGCCCGTCACTGGTGCGCCGTGGGGCTTGCCTGCATTGTTGGCGGAATGCTCTATGGATACTGGGCGGGCTATCGCATCCCTCTTGGCACTCACGTTGCGACAATACCCATCGAGCTATACGGAGATGCCGCTGGGATGGTTGAGCCCGTTGAATCCGTCATAGGTAAGGTGCAGGCCGGTGAACGCTGCAGGTTTATTCAGGTGACCATTGCGGAGGAAATGATGTTCTCCTACCGGGTGAAGTGTGGGGATTTGGACGGATGGACTGACGCCGGTGGTGCATTTGCGCCGCGGCTAGATCCGTACGAACTGTTCTCACTGAAATAAAGGGGGGGGAAGGTGGCGCGTTGGCAAACTGGTAAGGCGTGGCCATGGTTCGTCGCAGCATTGTTCTGCATCGTCTTGGCTCTGGGATATTGCAGCGGCTACCAAGTACCGATCAGAACGCATGTGGCGACGAAACCCGTCCCCCTCTACGGGAATCCCGAAGGAATGGTGCCTCCAGTTGCCCCCTTGGTTGGGGAAGTCGCACCCGGTGCGCGATGCAGGTTTGTGCAAATCGGCGTTGCAGCGGAAATGATGTACACCTACCGCGTGATATGCGGGGAACTGGATGGTTGGACCGAGGAGGCGTTTGCATTCGAGCCGACTCTGAATTCCTATGAGCCAGTTCAACAGGAAGAATGGAGGGAAGGTGGCACGTCGGCAACTAACCCATGCAGCCCGGGAGCCGACCACGTTCCCGGGCTGCCGGAATCCCTCAAATCTTCGCCAACCGATCCAGCGCCAACTTCAGCGTCTCTTCCTTCTTCGCAAAGCAAAACCGTACCACGCCCGATTCGCGCGGTTGCGAATAGAACGCCGACACCGGAATCGCGGCCACGCCGATCTCGCGCGTGAGCCACATCGAGAAATCGGCTTCGCTCATATCGGAAATCGCCGAATAATCGACGCACTGGAAGTACGTCCCGTCCGAAGGCAGCAGCTTGAAGCGCGTCGAGGCCAGCCCGGTGCGGAAGTAGTCGCGCTTGGCCTGGTAGAAGCCGGCGAGGTCCAGGTAGGGCGCCGGGTCGGCCATGTAGTCGGCCAGCCCGAACTGCACCGGCGTGTTCACCGTGAACACGTTGAACTGGTGCACCTTGCGGAATTCGTTCGACAGCGCAGCCGGCGCGGCCACGTAGCCGATCTTCCAGCCCGTGACGTGATAGGTCTTGCCGAAGCTCGACACCACGAAGCTGCGCCGCGCCAGCTCCGGATGGCGCGAGACCGACTCGTGCCGCTGGCCGTCGTAGACCATGTGCTCGTACACCTCGTCCGAGAGCAGCAGGATGTCCGTGCCGGCTAGCAGATCGGCCAGTTTCTGCATGTCATCGGTACGCCAGATGGTCCCCGTGGGGTTGTGCGGCGTGTTGATGAGGATCATCCGCGTCTTGGGGGTGATGGCGGCGGCGAGCTTGTCGAACGGGATGCGGAACGCCGGCGCTTCAAGCGTGACGGGCACTGCGACGCCGCCGGCCATTTCGATGGCGGGCAGGTAGCTGTCGTAGCAGGGCTCGAGCACGATCACTTCATCGCCCGGATGCACTGCGCACAGGATCGCCGTCAGGAGGCCCTGCGTGGCGCCGGCCGTGATCGTAATTTCCGTATTCCAGTCGTACGTGTGGTCGTACAGCGTGGCGATCTTGCCGGCGATGGCCTGGCGCAGCGCGGGCACGCCGGCCATTGGTGGGTACTGGTTGTGGCCGGTGCGCATGGCGTGGGCCACGGCATCGACGATGCGCGCGTCGCAGTCGAAATCCGGGAAACCCTGGCCGAGATTGACGGCGTTCTTCTCGGCGGCCAGCGCCGACATCACGGTGAAGATGGTCGTGCCGACCTTGGGCAGGCGCGACAGCGGCGGGGTCAGGGGTGCGAGCGAGGATTCTGCGGACATGGCGCGGGAAGGAGGCAGGTTAGGGCGGCGGGTTCAGGACAAGCGGGTCATTTTAGCGGGGATCGGCGCCGGCAGTGGATGCCTCGGTCGCGGCGGCCAGCCAGGCGGCGAAAGCCGGCGGCGGCAGGATCTCCACGCCGCTCATGCGGCGCAGGCGGCTCCTGAGCTTCAGCACGGCCTTGTCCTTGGAGACCAGCAGCGCGGCGTGCGAGAAATGCGCCAGTTCGATGAACTTCTGGTCGTCGGTGTCGCGGCACTTGGGCAGCCGCACGGCGTCGAAGTCGGTCTGGTCCGGGGCGGGTTCGAGCGTGGCGAGCCGGTCCACCTGGGCCAGCGCGGCATCGATATCGACCGAAAACCGCGCGAATTGCGGGTAGGCCAGTACCCGGCACAGCTCCTCCCGGCAGTCGGCGCGGATCACCGGGGCGATGGTTCCGGCGTCAAGCGCGGCGCGGATCGGCGCCACGTGGGGGTCCTGGAATACGAGCAAATCGACCCAGATATTGGAGTCGAGGACCACGCGGGGCGGCGGGGCGGCAAAAGCGACGCAAGGGGCGCCGGCGGTGGTGTCTGTGGGCATTCGCTACAATCTGGTCTTTGTTCCTGCCCGCGATTTTGCCATGCTCATCGTTCTGTCTCCTGCCAAGTCGTTGGATTACGAGACGCCCCCGCGCATCAAGACCCACACGATGCCGCGTTTTGTCGACCGTTCCACCACGCTGATCGAGCGCCTGCGCCGGCTGGCGCCGCAGGACGTAGCCGCGCTGATGGACATCTCCGACAAGCTCGCCGTGCTCAACGTCACCCGCTTTGCGGACTGGAGCCCCGAGTTCACGGCGGCCAACAGCAAGCAGGCGGTGCTGGCCTTCAATGGCGATGTTTACGATGGGCTGGACGCGAAATCGCTGTCCACCGATGACCTCGGGTTCGCCCAGAAGCACATTCGCATCTTGTCCGGCCTGTATGGCGTGCTGCGCCCGATGGATTGGATGCAGCCGTACCGGCTGGAAATGGGCACGCGCCTGGACAACGTGGCCGGCAAGGACCTCTATGCGTTCTGGGGCGACGACGTCACGACCCTCCTGAACAAGGACATGGCCGACCTCAAGCACGAGGGCGCGGCCACGCTCGTGAACCTCGCCTCCGAGGAATATTTCAAGGTTGTGCGACCCAAGGTGCTTGCCGCGCGCGTGATCACGCCAGTGTTCGAGGACTGGAAGGGCGGGCGCTACAAGATCATCTCGTTCCACGCCAAGCGCGCCCGGGGCACGATGGCGCGCTATGCGGTGACGCACCGCGTGACCGAGGCCAGCAAGCTCAAGCGGTTTGCCGAAGACGGCTACGCCTACGACAAGGCCGCGTCGGACGACACCCGCTGGGTGTTCCGCCGCCGCCTGGAAGACTGATCGCTGACTGGAGAACCCGATTCCCATGACCTCAGCCCTGCATATCTCCACGCTGTTCGATTCCGGCGCGATCGAAGTCGAGGCGCTGGACCGTGCCGACGATATCCGCCTGCGCATTCGCGCCGACTCCCACGCCGATTTCCGCCAGTGGTTCCATTTCCGGCTGCAAGGGGCGGCGGGGCAGGCGTGCCGGCTCCAATTCGTGAACGCCGGCGAGTGCACCTATCCCGATGGCTGGCGCGACTACCGCGCGGTGGCGTCCTACGACCGCGCGCACTGGTTCCGCGTGCCCACGCGCTATGAGGGCGGCACGCTGACCGTCGAATTCACGCCCGAGCACGACAGCGTGTGGTTGGCCTATTTCGAGCCGTATCCCGAGGAGCGCCACCTGTCGCTGCTGGCCTCGTGCCAGCGCTCGCCGCTGGCGCGGCTGTCGCATCTGGGCAGTACCGTCGATGGCCGCGACCTGACCTGCGTGACCGTGGGCCAGCCGGGGCCAGGCAAGAAGACAGTGTGGATGATCGCCCGCCAGCATCCGGGCGAGAGCATGGCCGAATGGTTCTGCGAAGGCGTGCTGCAGCGGCTGACCGGCACCGGCATGTGGGCCGGCGACCCGGTGGCCCGCAAGCTGCTGGACCGGGCGGTGTTCCACATCGTGCCGAACATGAATCCGGACGGTTCTGCGCGCGGCAACCTGCGTACCAATGCCGCGGGCGCGAACCTGAACCGTGAGTGGATGCAGCCGAGCCTGGAAACCAGCCCCGAGGTATGGCACGTGCGCCGCGCCATCGAGGCCACGGGCGTGGACCTGTTTTTCGACATCCACGGCGACGAAGGGCTGCCCTATAACTTCGTGGCCGGGAGCGAGATGCTGCCGGGCTTCACCGATGCGCAGCGCGAGCAGCAGACGCGCTTTATCGACGCCTTCAAGCGCGCCACGCCGGACTTCCAGGACGTGCACGGCTACGCGGCCAGCAAGTACAACGCGGACGCCCTGAAGCTGGCGTCGAAATACATCGGCCACACCTTCGGGTGCCTGGCGCTGACGCTGGAAATGCCGTTCAAGGACAACGCCGACCTGCCCGATCCCGCGGTGGGATGGAATGGTGCGAAAAGCGGCCTGCTGGGCACGGCGATGCTCCAGGCGGTGCTGGAGTATCTGGAATAAGGCTCAAGGTGTTCCTCCCCTCCCCGCAAGCGGGCGAGGGGAGAACCTCCAGCGCTTACTGCTTCTTCTTCGTCTTGGTTGACGTCTTCGTCGTCGATTTTGTCGACTTCGACGACGATGTCGACGCCTTGGCGCTGCTCTTGCCCTTCTTCTTCGACGTCGTCGTCGGCGTGGCCACGGCCGGCGCGGCGGCTGGCTCGGCGATGACGTCGCCGTTGCTGTCGAGCAGTTCGTAGGCCAGCATCATCCCCTCGTCATACCCACAACGCACCCGCACGGGTTGCCATTGCGCCTCGCCGACACGCTTGTGGGCCGAGGCCGCGAACGTCACCACCGAATTCACCGGCACAGCCTGCTTGCCCTGCGAGAACCGGCCGCTCCACGGCTCCACCGTGGCCTGCCCATTGCTCAGCGCGCCGGTGGGAATCTTGAGCGCGTCGTAGGTGGCCGAGCGCGGCACCACCCAGCTGGCATGCGCGGCGCAATCGGCCACGCTGGCCGTCGCGTTCTCGGTCTTCATCAGCTGTTCGCGCATCCGGGTCCGATACTCGGCCAGGCTCACGCGGCCCTTGTCGGGCAACGTCACGGTCTTGATCGGTGGGTTGGTATTGACGACTGGCGGGGGCTTGACAGTCGGTGTGGCAGAAGCGGGAGCGGTAGCGGCGGGCGTGGTGCCCGGGGCGGCGGCGGTGTCGGTGGCCTCATCGCCCGGTGCGGTGGCGCACCCGGCGAGGGCCAGCGCGCCTGCCACTGCGGCGGTCAGCATGCACAGCCGGCCACCAAACAGTTCGGAAATTCGTCGGATCACGGGATCGTCTTTGCTTGTTCAGCAAGGAGGGTTGGCGAAGGATTGCCATGATAGAGGAAAGCCCCGCGCCAAAGTTCCGAAATGTTGTTACGTTCCGTTCGAATTGCGCGTAACGGCAGCGCAACCGCCGTGATCACGCTGCGTTCATGCGGGATCGGCTCCGTTCCAATATCAGAAAAGGCGCACGCGGCGCAAGTCAGGCGAACCCCGATGCAGTGCACGCGATGGAATGATCCCCGCCCGCGAGCGCGGGCGGGAACGGTCAGGGATGACCTTGGGGAAGACCTCAGGCGGTGCGCGTGAAGCGCAGCAGGTCGTCCATCAGCGCGTTGAGGTCGCGCTTGAGCTTGTCGAAGCCGGCGTTGGGCGCGAGGCCGACTTCATCCATGTACAGCTTGCGGTTGATCTCAAGCTGCAGGCTGTTGCGGTTGGCCTGGGGCTGGCCCAGCACCCGCACGATCTCCACGCCCTTGTAGGGGTGGTTGCGCCAGACGTCGTAGCCCATCTCCTTGAGCACGCCTTCCACCCGGTCGGTGAAACGCGTGTCGCAGGTGGTGCCGTCACGGTCGCCCACCACGAAATCCGGGTGTTGCAGGCCGGGGTGCTCGGTCGCGTACTGGGCGGCCTCGCTCGGCATGGAATGGCAGTTGATGTGCCAGACCTTGCCGTGGCGCGCCACGCCTTCGTCCGCCAGCCGTTGCAGCTGGGCGTAGTAGGGCACGTAGTAGCGGTCGATGCGGGACTGGAGTTCGGCCACGCCGAGCTTGCGGTCGTAGATCGGCTCGCCGGTGTCCAGCACGCGCCAGACCAGGCCCTTGCCGAGGCGGGTCTTGGAAGTTTCCTGCTTGGCGCCGGGCCACGGCGCGTCCAGCAGGACTTCGTCGATCTCCCCCAGGCCGCGGTTGGCGTCGAGGTAGCTGCGCGGGAAGCCGGCGCAGAGCAGCGGGATGCCGCGCCCGGGGGCGTCGGCATAGAGCGCATCCACGAAGGTGTCTTCCGCCTGCCGCAGCAGCGGCAGGGGCAGGTTGCCGGCGTAGCGGAAGTCCGCCGGATACGTGGTGCAGCTGTGCGGGGAATCGAGAAAGAGCGGGCTGCTCTCGCCTTCCGGCATGTGCAGGAAGTACGGGCTTTCCGCGGTCTTTCGGTCTGCTTCAGTCATGCTGTGCCTGAGTTTGTTCCGTGGATTAGTCCAGGGAGATCTTGGCGGCGGCTGCCACGCGCTTGTTCTTGGCCACTTCGGTGGAAATCTGCTTGGCGAACTGCGCCGGGGTGTCGCCCACCGGGGTGGCGCCGAGCTTTTCCAGCTTGGCCTTCACTTCCGGCATCGCCAGCACCTTCACGGCGGCGGCGTTCAGCTTGGCCTGGATGTCGGCGGGCAGCTTGGCCGGGGCGATCAGGCCGAACCATGCCGAGTCGTTCACTTCGCCCAGACCCAGTTCGGCGAAGGTCGGCACGTTCGGCAGGGCAGCCACGCGCTTCGGCGCGGCTACGGCCAGCGCGCGGAGCTTGCCGCCTTCGATGAACGGCAGCGAGGAGGGCAGGTTGTCGAACAGCACCTGGACCTGGCCGGCCAGCGCGTCGTTCAGCGCCGGGCCCACGCCCTTGTACGGCACGTGCAGCAGTTCGGTGTGGCTGCTCATCTTGAACAGTTCGCCCATCATGTGCGAGACGCTGCCGTTGCCGGCCGAGCCATAGGCCATCTTGTTCGGCTCGGCCTTGGCCAGCGCGATGAACGACTTCATGTCGGTGGCCTTCACACCCGGGTGGATGCTCATCACGTTCGGCACCGAAGCCAGGTTCGTGATGGGGGTGAAGTCCTTGGTGGCGTCGTATTGCAGGCGCGGGTACACGGCCGGGTTGATGCCGTGGGTCGAGGCGGTGGCGATGCCGAGCGTGTAGCCGTCCGGCGCGGCCTTGGCGAGGTAGCCCGTGCCGATGCTGCCGCCGGCGCCGCCGCGGTTATCCACGACTACGGCCTGGCCCAGTTGCTGGCCCAGCTTGTCGGCCACGATGCGGGCCACGATGTCGGTGGTGCCACCGGCCGGGAACGGCACGACCAGCGTGATCGGCTTGGTCGGATACGTGCCCTGGGCAAAGGCGGGCAGGGTCAGGCCAGCGGCCGCGAAGGCAGTGGCGGCGGCGATGGCTTGGAGCAGGGGACGGCGTTGCATCAGGTCGATTCCGAGGAGGGAAAGAGGGGGAAGAGGGGGAAGAGATTCGAAAAGAACGGTTTTTCCGATTCTGCGCGTGCGTGCAAGGGACTGGCAAACGAAATAAAATCCCCGGATCATTCCAATTGGTATTGAAGGAGTTAGATTTGGGAGGTGAAGCATGCGCCGCTTATGTCCGTCAATGACGGAGTTGCAGGCCTTCGAAGCGGCGGCGCGCCACAACAGCTTTACCGTCGCCGCACGTGAACTACACGTCACACAGGGGGCCGTGAGCAAGCAGGTGCGCAGCCTGGAGGCGTTTCTGGGCGTGGAATTGTTCGAGCGTGTCCGCCAGCGCCTGATGCTGACCGACGCGGGCGAGCGCTATCTGGAGCGCATCCGCCCCAGCCTCAACGAGATCGAGGCGGCCAGTGTGGAGTTGATCGCGCGACAGGGCCGCGGCGGCATCCTCCACATCGCCAGCATGCCTACGCTCGGCGCCAAGTGGCTGATACCGCGCCTGCCGCAGTTCTTCGCCCGGTATCCGGAAGTCACGCTGGAGTTCGTGCCCCATGCCCAGGGCTACGATTTTTCCCAGCCCGATCTCGATGCGGCGATTCGTTTTGGCGATGGTGTCTGGCCGGGGAGCCTGGCCGACTATATGACCGGGCGCGAGGTGCTGCCAGTCTGCCGGCCCGGCCTGCTGGCCCAGGAGCCCGACGGGGTGGCGCGCACGCCGGCGGTGCTGCTGGGCTACCCGCTGCTGCACCACACCACGGTGCCCGAGGCGTGGCCAGACTGGCTGTCCGAGCTGGGCGTCTCCACTCGCCAGGCCTGGAGCGGCGCGCGCTTCGACCAGTTCTCGCTGCTCACGCAGGCGGCGATGTCGGGGCTGGGCATCGCGCTGATTCCGCGCTGCCTGATCGAGGAGGAGTTGGCCACCGGCACGCTGGTGGTCGCCCATCCCGCGCGCGTGCTGGCGCGGAAAGGCTACTACCTGTGCTACCCGGAACAGAAGGCGCACCTGCCGGCGCTGCAGACGTTCCGGGCGTGGGTGATGGAAGGGGTGGACGTGGTGGCGTGAGGGGAAACGAGGGCCTGAACTACTTCGACAGCACCTTCATCGCCTGTTCCAGCCCGGCCAGCGTCACCGGATACATCCGGTTCTTCATGATCTGGTTGATCACCGTGATGGACTGGCGGTACTGCCACAGCCCCTCCGGCTCCGGATTGAGCCAGACAAAGCGCGGGAACTGCTCGATCATCCGGTTCAGCCACACCGCCCCGGCCTCGGGGTTGTTGTACTCGACCGAGCCGCCCGGCTGAAGAATCTCATAGGGGCTCATCGTGGCATCGCCGACGAAGATCACCTTGTAGTCGGGCGTGTACTTGTGGATCAGGTCCCAGGTGGCGATCTTCTCGGCGTGGCGGCGCCGGTTGTTCTTCCACACGTAGTCGTACAGGCAGTTGTGGAAGTAGTAGTACTCGAGGTGCTTGAACTCGGTCTTGGTGGCCGAGAACAGCTCCTCCACGCGCTTGATGTGGTCGTCCATCGAGCCGCCGACGTCCATCAACATCAGCACCTTGACCTTGTTGTGGCGCTCCGGCCGCAGCTTGATGTCCAGCAGCCCGGCGTTGGCGGCCGTGGAGTGGATGGTGTCGTCGAGGTCCAGTTCGGTGTCGGCCCCCTCGCGCGCGAAGCGGCGGAGGCGGCGCAGCGCCACCTTGATGTTGCGCGTGCCCAGTTCGACCTGGTCGTCGTAGTCCTTGTAGGCGCGCGACTCCCAGACCTTGATCGCGGTACGGTTGCCCTTGGACGGCCCGCCGATGCGGATGCCCTCCGGGTTATAGCCGCCATGGCCGAACGGCGAGGTGCCGCCCGTGCCAATCCACTTGTTGCCGCCCTCGTGCTTTTCCTTCTGCTCTTCCAGCAGCTGCTTCAGGCGTTCCATGAGCTTGTCCAGCCCGCCCATGGCCTCGATCTTGGCTTTTTCCTCGGCGGACAGTTCGCGCTCGAGCGTCTTCTGGAGCCAGTCGAGCGGAATGTCGCTCTTCCAGTCCACCAGACTCTCCACGCCCTTGAAATAGGCGGCGAAGGTCTGGTCGAATTTGTCGAAGTGCTTCTCGTCCTTGACCAGCGTCATGCGCGACAGGTAGTAGAACTCGTCGATCGACGGCGAGATGACCTGCGCGCGCAGGGCCTCCAGCATGGTCAGGTATTCCTTGACCGAGACCGGCAGCTTGGCGTGCCGCAGCGAGAAGAAGAAGTCGATCAGCATCGCATTTCCCTTAATTTCTGGCTGCGATCAGCGCGGCCGCTCGAGCTGGAACTGCAGATGCGCGCGCACGGTGGGCCATTCGCTGGCGATGATGGAGAACACCACCGTGTCGCGCAGCGAGCCGTCCGGCATGCGCGAGTGACTGCGCAGCACGCCATCCTGCTTGGCGCCCAGCCGGGCGATGGCGGCGCGGCTCTGGTGGTTCATCCAGTGCGTGCGGAATTCCACGGCGATGCAGTCGAGCGTCTCGAACGCGTGGCGCAGCAGCATCAGCTTGCATTCAGTGTTGAGCCCGGTGCGTTGCACGCGGCGCGCGTACCAGGTCGAGCCGATTTCCACGCGGCGGTTGGCACCGTCGACATTCATATAGGTGGTCATGCCGGCCAGCCGGCCGGCGGCGTCGCGCACGGCGAACGGCTGCATCAGGTCGCGCGCCTGGAGGTCCAGGCGGCGCCGGATCTCGGCCTCCATGCCTTCGGGCGTCGGCACGCTGGTGTACCAGAGCTGATGCAGTTCGCCATCGGCGGCGGCTTCGCGCAGGCCGGCAGCGTGGTCGGGCGAGAGCGGCTCGAGCGTGGCGTGGCGCCCGGTCAGCGTGACGGGTTGGACGAAAGCCATGCCGATCAGCGGTTCGCGCGGTTCATGAACACCAGGCGCTCGAACAGGTGCACGTCCTGCTCGTTCTTGAGCAGCGCGCCGTGCAGCGGCGGAATCGCGGCCTTGCGGTCGGGGCTGCGCAGCGCCTCGGCGGGAATGTCCTCGGCCATCAGCAGCTTGAGCCAGTCGATCAATTCGGACGTGCTCGGCTTCTTCTTCAGCCCCGGCAGGTTGCGCATCTCGTAGAACGCGTCCAGCGCGGCGGCCACCATCTCGCGCTTGATGCCCGGGTAGTGGACGTCCACGATCTGCTGCATGGTGTCCGCGTCGGGGAACTTGATGTAGTGGAAGAAGCAGCGGCGCAGGAAGGCGTCCGGCAGCTCCTTCTCGTTGTTCGAGGTGATGATGACCATCGGCCGGTGCCTGGCCCGGATCAGCTCGCGCGTCTCGTAGACGTAGAACTCCATGCGGTCCAGTTCGCGCAGCAGGTCGTTCGGGAATTCGATGTCGGCCTTGTCGATCTCGTCGATCAGCAGCACCACGGGCTCGTCGGCCTCGAAAGCCTGCCAGAGCACGCCCTTGACGATGTAGTTGCGGATGTCGTGGACCTTGTCGTCGCCGAGCTGGGAGTCGCGCAGGCGCGACACCGCGTCGTACTCGTACAGGCCCTGCTGGGCCTTGGTGGTCGACTTGATGTGCCATTGCAACAACGGCATGCCCAGCGCGGCGGCCACTTCCTCGGCCAGCATGGTTTTGCCGGTGCCCGGCTCGCCCTTGATCAGCAACGGCCGCTGCAGCGTGCGGGCGGCGTTGACGGCCAGCTTCAGGTCATCGGTGGCAACGTACTGGGCGCTACCCTCGAAGCGTGTGGACGGGGACGGATTGGCGTTGGCGGGCGTGGACATGAGGCAACCTGTTTTAGGCGGAATGGGCCAGTATAAAAGCAGAAACCGATTCGCGTTTAGTGGGGGACACCCGGGGCTGGTCGTCTGGACTGCCACGTGCCGCCTGCGGTACAATGCGCCGGTTTGACGCGCCCCCAAAGTCAAGTTCCCACATGCCCGGCAGTCTGCCCGTTGTCATGCAGATCCCCCGGTGCCGGCAACAAGCGCGAGATGGTTGCAGAATGGTGTCAGAGCACCCGCGGCACATCCACAACGCTTTTCCGCGATTGCATCCCCACCCCCGTTCCTAAACCGTCTCCGGCCAGCAGGGCAGGTCACGCACGGTTTAACACTTCCCAATCATCTAAAGACAATGAAAAAGCTCCTCACGATGGTGGTGTTGGGCGCGGCCGCAACGGCTGCGCAGGCCCAGGACGCAAAGGGCAATGTGGACACTGCCAAGGACAAGGTTGCAATGTGCATTGGTTGCCACGGCATTCCGGGCTACCGTGCATCGTTCCCGGAGACATACGAAGTACCGATGCTGGGCGGCCAGACCGCCAAGTACATTGAAAACGCGCTCAAGAGCTATCAGAAGGGCGATCGCAAGCATCCGACGATGCGGGCGATTGCCGCGAGCCTCTCGGACAAGGACATTGCAGACGTGGCGGCCTACTACTCGCAGCAGAAGGCCGATACCAAGAACAACACGCTGAAGTAAGAGGCTCAGAGACATGAAGACGCTGATGACGCTGAACAAGCTCCGATTTGCGGTGGGCGCGCTCGTGCTGGGCGCTGCCACCCTCCCGGCCGCCGCCGCCGACATCGCCGCCGGCAAGGCGCTGGTGGAGAAGGGCGCCTGTGTGGCCTGCCACGGTGCGGGCCTGAACGCCCCGATTACGCCCGACTATCCCAAGCTGGCTGGCCAGCATGCGGACTACCTCTACCACGCGCTGGTGTCCTACCAGATCAGCGGCAACCCGCAGGTGGGTCGTACCAACGCGATCATGGCTGGCCAGGTCAACGCCAACCCGGCCGTGACCGACAAGGCCGGCAAGCCGCGCCCGTTCACGCGCAAGGAGTTGAAGGACATCGCCGCGTATATCGAGTCGCTGCCCGGCGACCTGGTACTGAAGAAGTAAGTCCCCACGCGGGGATGTAAAAAAAGCCGCTTCCGAGGAAGCGGCTTTTTTGTTGCGCCGGCGCTGAAGCTGGAGCGCCCGCAGAGGCTTTAGTTGCCGCTGCCGGTCACCAGGCGGCGCTGCTTCACCGCATTGGCCAGGGTTTCGAGCACGGTCACGGAGTCGTCCCAGCCGATGCAGGCATCGGTCACGGACTGGCCGTAGGTCAGGTTCTCCACCGGGGTGCCCTGCACGTGGTCCTGGCGGCCGCCCACGAGGTGCGACTCCACCATCACGCCGACGATGCGCTGGTCGCCCCCGCCGATCTGGCGGCCGATGTCCTCGCAGACCGGGATCTGGTTCTCGTGCTTCTTGCTGCTGTTGGCGTGCGAGGCATCGACCATCAGCCGCGCGGCAAGACCCGCCTTCGAGATGGCGTCGCACGCTTCCTGCACGCTGGCGGCGTCATAGTTCGGCGTCTTGCCGCCGCGCAGGATGATGTGGCAGTCCTCGTTGCCGGACGTCGACACGATGGCCGAGTGGCCGCCCTTGGTCACCGACAGGAAATGGTGCGGCTGCGAAGCGGCCTTGATCGCATCGACGGCGATCTTGACGTTGCCATCGGTGCCGTTCTTGAAGCCCACCGGGCACGACAGCCCCGACGCCAGCTCGCGGTGCACCTGCGATTCCGTGGTCCGGGCGCCGATCGCGCCCCAGCTGACCAGATCGGCAATGTATTGCGGGCTGATCATGTCGAGGTACTCGGTGCCGGTCGGCACGCCCAGCTCGCTGATGTTCAGCAGCACTTCGCGCGCGGTACGCAGGCCGTCGTTGATCTTGAAGCTGCCGTCCATGTGCGGGTCGTTGATCAGCCCCTTCCAGCCCACCGTGGTGCGCGGCTTCTCGAAATAGACCCGCATCACCACTTCCAGCTCGTTGGCGAAGCGGTCGCGCTGCACCTTGAGCATCTTGGCGTATTCCAGCGCGGCACGGGTGTCGTGGATCGAGCAGGGTCCGATGATGACGATCAGGCGGTCGTCCATGCCGTGCAGGATGCGATGCATGGCCTGGCGGGCACCGTAGATCACGTCGGACGCTGCCTCCGAGCAGGCGAACTCGCGGATCAGGTGCGCGGGCGGCAACAGTTCCTTGAGTTCGCGAATACGCAGGTCGTCGGTGTTCTTCAACATGATGGCTCCGGGTCTTTGTGAGGTCGTTAGTCTGGTGGTGGGTTGCGACGCGGACGTGGCGGGGATAAAAAAAGCCGCCAGGTTCGCTGGCGGCTTTTTCTGAATTTCGGGCTACTTACAACTGTCCCTCTCCATCCGCCAGCGGTGCGAGATCGCTAAAAAAGTAAAAGTAAAACTTGGCGGACATGGCGGTGTTTCGGGTCAGCTTGTGTCGGAATCTGGGTGATGCGTCGAATTTATGCTGTGGTGCGCGATGAAAAGGCATTTAATTGCGCGGCCATCGGTCAAATCATGGCTCGCAATCGCCACACGCCCGACAACGAAGCATCTTTATATCGCTTTTCAAGATCGATGGCAAGCGTCAATCGCGTGGAATCGCAACAGATTTCGCCAAAAAACGGCAGGCCGCCGCCATCGATCCCGGGTCCGTCACAGACTTCAGGCGGTGCCGCCCACGGTCATGTTCTCGATCCGCAGCGTCGGCTGGCCCACGCCCACCGGCACGCTCTGGCCTTCCTTGCCGCACACGCCCACGCCCGAGTCCAGGCGCATGTCGTTGCCGATCATGGTCACGTCCTTGAGCGATTCGGGGCCGTTGCCGACCAGCGTGGCGCCCTTGACCGGCGTGGTGATCTTGCCATCCTCGATCAGGTAGGCCTCGCTGGCCGAGAACACGAACTTGCCGTTGGTGATGTCCACCTGGCCGCCGCCGAAGTTCACCGCGTACAGGCCGCGCTTCACGCTGGCGATGATCTCCGCCGGGTCCTTGTCGCCGTTGAGCATGTAGGTGTTGGTCATGCGCGGCATCGGCAGGGCGGCGTAGCTCTCGCGGCGGGCGTTGCCGGTGACCGGCATCTTCATCAGGCGCGCATTGAGCGTGTCCTGGATGTAGCCGCGCAGGATGCCGTCCTCGATCAGCGTCGTGCATTGCGTCGGGTTGCCCTCGTCGTCGAGGTTCAGCGAACCGCGCCGGTTGGCCAGCGTGCCGTCATCGACGACGGTCACGCCCTTGGCCGCCACGCGCTCGCCCATGCGCCCAGCGAAGGCCGACGAGCCCTTGCGGTTGAAGTCGCCCTCCAGCCCGTGGCCGACGGCCTCGTGCAGCAGCACGCCGGGCCAGCCCGGGCCGAGTACCACGGTCATTGCGCCGGCCGGGGCGGGGCGCGCCTCCAGGTTCACCAGCGCCGACGCCACGGCTTCATCCACATACTTGGCCAGCAGTTCGTCGGTGAAGTAGCCGTAGGCGTAGCGGCCACCGCCGCCCGAGGAACCCACCTCGCGCCGCCCGTTCTGCTCGGCGATCACCGTGACCGACACGCGCACCAGCGGACGCACGTCGGCGGCGATCACGCCGTCGCTGCGTGCCACCAGCACCACGTCATATTCGCCGGCCAGCCCGGCCATGACCTGCACCACGCGCGGGTCCTTGGCGCGCGCCATCTTCTCGATGCGCTCCAGCAGCGCCACCTTCTCGGTGGCGGTCATCGAATCGAGCGGATCGTTCGGCGTATAGAGGTTGCGCCCGGTCTGGGAGGCCAGCGCGCCGGCCACCTTCACGCGGCCGCTGCCGCTCTTGCCGATGGTGCGCGTGGCCGCCGCAGCCTGCGACAGCGCCGGCAGGCTGATGTCGTCCGAATAGGCGAACGCGGTCTTGTCGCCGGATACGGCGCGCACGCCTACGCCCTGGTCGATGCTGAAGCTGCCCGACTTGACGATGCCTTCCTCCAGGCTCCACGCCTCATTGCGCGTGTACTGGAAGTACAGGTCGGCATAGTCGACCTTGTGCGTGAAGATGTCGGCCAGCACGCGCTGGAGCTTGGCCTCGTCGAGCCCATACGGCGCCAGCAGCAGTTGCTGCGCCGTGGCCAGGTTGCGGATTCCGAGATCACCGGCGTTCATGATTGTCCTTTCAGCATTCATTGAAGCCGGCACGGGCCGGCTTCAGATCGTAGTCGTTGGGGTAGATGCTACAGCACCCGATGGCGCAGCGCCGGCAGGTTCTGGCGGACTTCCGCCAGCCGCGCCGGGTCGATCACGCCGGCCACCACGCCTTCGCCCTCGGGCAGCACGCCAAGCACCTCGCCCCACGGATCGACCAGCATCGAGTGGCCCCACGTGCGGCGGCCGTTTTCGTGCTTGCCGCCCTGTGCGGCAGCCAGCACATAGCACTGGTTTTCGATCGCCCGGGCGCGCAGCAGGATCTCCCAGTGCGCCTGGCCCGTGGTGTAGGTGAAGGCGGCCGGCATCAGAATCAAGCTCGTGCCGCCGCCGGCGGCCAGATGGCGGTACAGCTCGGGGAAGCGCAGGTCGTAGCAGACCGACATCGCCACGCGTCCGCACGGCGCCTCGAAGGCCACCGGCTCGGTCCCGGCCAGGATGGTGCGGGACTCGTCGTAGCTTTCGGTGCCCTTGGTAAAGCCGAACAGATGGATCTTGTCGTAGCGCGCCACGCGCTCGCCGCGCGGGTCGAAGGCGAGCGAGGTGTTGTAGACCCGGCCTGCGTCGCCGCAGTGCAGCGGCAGCGTGCCGCCCACCAGCCAGATCCGGTGGCGTCGCGCGGCATCGGCCAGGAATTGCTGCACCGGCCCGTCGCCGTCCTGCTCGCGAATCGCGACCTTGTCGGTCTCCTGTCGGCCCATCATGCCGAAGTACTCGGGCAGCAGCACCAGTTCGGCACCGCCGCGCACGGCTTCGGCGATCAGCGCGTCGGCGCGGACGAGATTGGCATCGAGCGATGTGCCCGTCACGGTCTGCACGGCGGCGACGCGGAACGGGGCCGAAGGTGTGGCGGAAGGTGCGGCTGAAGGCGGGGCGGAAGCGGTCATCGTGGGGCGTCCTGTGTCTGGGCGGCCAGCCGGTTCCTAGCGAAGGAACTCGGTCGCGCGGTCCTGGATCGACGGCTGTCGGGGCTTATTGTCCTCCACTTTCGTGATCTTGGGATCGGCCCAGGATCCGGACACGTGATAGTGCAGCGTGAACACCTTGGAGAACTCGTCCGCGAACAGCAACTGGGCGGCCAGCGTGCCGATGCCGAGCACCGGATTGATGAACGCGGCCGCCACCGAGGTAGTCGTGGCGTTGATGCGCGGCACCACCGAGACCTGGAGGTCCTGGGTCTCGCGCAGCAGGTTGGCCGTGCCGCTCATCGACGCCATCATCTGGCTGCTCTTGAGCTGGAATTCGTCGATCTTGCCGACGCCGTTCTCGATCGTGCCGCTGCCGGTCAGGTCGTCGAAGACCACGCCCCGGTTGGACAGGCTGCGGAAATCGAGCGTCGCGAACTTCAGCAGGCTTTGCAGGCTCAGCACGCCCAGCAGGCGCGCGGCGCCCGGCTCCACGCTGAGGATCTGGCCATTTTCCAGTTTCAGCGAGAGCCGGCCGGACAGCGACGGGTAGTCGATCGACAGCGGCGAGCCGCGCCACGCGATGCGGCCTTCGAACGCGCCCTTGCCGTCGCGCAGCGTGTGCGCCATGCCCATGCGGTCCAGCACGTCGCCGGCGTCGCGGATGTCGAGCTTGAAGTTCAGCAGCGTGCGGCGGCCCTCGGTGGGAGAGGCGTTGCCGCTCGCCACGGCATCGCGCAGGCGGCGCGGTACGCGCCAGGTGCCATTGCCGGTCAGCGTGGCGCCCGGCTGTTCGATGGTGAGGTTGTCCAGCGTCCAGACTGGCTCGTTGCCGGCGTGGCTGGTGTGCGCCTTGACTTCCAGCTTGCCGAAGTCCTTGCCGCGCAGGATGAACTTGTCCGCCACGAGGTCCAGGGCGGGCAGTTCCTCGATATTGCGCGCCATGGTGTCGACGGCATGGCCGTCATCGGCGGCTTCGGGGATGTCCAGCCGCGACAGCCGCACGGACAGCGCGCCGGACGGCGTGTTGGCATCGCGCCGCCATTGCGCCGTGCCGGCGATCTGGCGCGAGGTCATCTGCGCGTTCCAGCCGCTGCCTTCGCGGGTGGCGTCGAGCGAGACGTCGTCGAGGCTGCGTCCGAAGGCATCGAGCGCCTTGGCGCGCACGGTCACGCGCTCGGGCAGGAAGGGCGAGTTGCGATCGACGTTGTTCGGGTTGTCGCGGCCCGGCGCGGCCGGCGATGGCGCCGTGCCGCCCAGCGCGTTGCGCCAGGCATCGACGTCGAACCGCTCGGCGGTCAGTGCGGCCGTGACGCCGGTGGCCGGCTGCGGCGCCGGCTGGCCCACGCCGATGCCGCCCGAGATGACCTCCAGGCCCTCGGCGCCGCGCCGCAGGACATAGCGCGCCGCCACCGCGTTGCCCAGTTGCACGGTCAGATCGTCCTGCCCGGCGCGGGCCGCCGCCGTGGCGGGACGCAGGTCGAAACGCAGCGGCATTTCCTGCGCAGCCGTCTTGACCAGCGGCGCCGGCAGGTTCAGCGCCATGCCGACGAGGCTGGAGCCCACCTGGATCTGGAGATGCGTGTCGCGGATGCCGATCTCGGCGTTGTAGGCGGTGGCGCCTTCCATATGCGTGCCCGCGCTGCTGCCCGCCGCGGCCAGCGCGTCGCGCAGGCCGGCCGCCGTGGCGGTGCCGCCCACGGTCACGCGCGTGGTGCCGTCGGACTGGGTGCCGCCTCCGATCCGCGTCTCGCCGCCAAGGAAGCGGCCGCGCACGTTATCGAGCCGGAAGCCGTGCTCGTTGAAGGCCACCACGCCGGTCGCGCCGTAGAGCGTGGGCAGTTCCGGGAACAGCGTCACATCGTTGCCGGGGAAGCGGAACTGGCCGTCGACCTTGGTGCCGGCTGCGTGATGCAGCGGCAGGTCGAGTTTCAGCTTCAGGTCGCCCTGACCGGGTGCGTGTGAGTTTTCCGTCACGTTTCCGGTCCAGCCCTTGACCGGGGTATTGGCGATGAAGCGCAGGAAGCTCTGCACCGGCCCGTTGGCCATGCCATCGATCATCAGGTGGCCGTGGTCGCTCAGATCGTCGATGCGGCCGTTGACGTTCTGCAGCACCACGCCCGGCACGCCGCGCACTGCCGCGCGCTTGGCCAGGAAGGTCAGGCTGCCGCGCTCGAACATCACATTGCCCTGGATGTCGGTGAAGTCGGGCCAGGCCGTGCCGGCGTTGGCATTGCTATTTCCGTTGCCATTGGTCTTGCCGTGGCCGTTGCCATTACTGTTGCCGGTCACGCCACCATTCACGTTCGGCCCGGTCTCGTGCGGGGCCACCTGGTAGCTCACGTTCTGCACCGGAATCTCGGCGCGGAAGTCGCCCGCCTTCTGGAACGGGGGATGGAACGGGAAGTGGGCCAGGTCGCCCTTGATCAGGAACTTGGCGCCGGTGGCCTCACCGCCGACCAGCGCGCCGCCCAGGTAATGGCGCGTGCTGGGCAGCGTCAGCGGCAGGTAGCGGACGATGCGGTTGGCCAGGGCGCGGTCCAGTTCGCCCGAAATATCGGCGATGCCGCCATGGCCGTCGCCGCCGGCGTGCCAGCCGCCGCGCACCGTGCCGGCCGTGTCGGCGTTGGCAAAGCGCACGCCATCCGTGTGCACCGCGAGCTTGCCGGACTCCTGCGTCCAGCGGATCTCGCCGCGCAGTTCGTCGAACGGGATGCGCGGCTCCTCGAACACGCCCGGGAACATCAGCGCGGCATCGGTGCTGTCCACGCGCGCGGTGCCCTGGCGGTCATCGAAACTGAAATTGCCCGAAATCTGGGCGAAGCCGGGCGTGCCGGCGCGGGGCAGGCCATCGGCAGCCATGGCCGGCACGGCCGGCTGGCTGTTCACCGAAACCTTGCGCAGCGTGCCCTGCACGGCGTAGTGGGATGCCCCCGGGGCGCGTGACAGCCTCCCGGCGCGGTCGCGCGACCACGCCACGTCGAGGTTGTCGATGTGGCCGGCCGGCTGGAGCGCGCGCAGTTGGCGTAGCAGCGCGGTGTCCAGCGGCAGGGAGGTGGCGAGCGCGCGCACCGTGTTCAGGTCGAACGTGGGCGCCTTGAGCGCGAACTTGCGCAGTTCGCCCTGGTTGTCGCGGGTCCAGTTCACGGTGACCTTGCGCATGCCTTCGCGCCAGGACGTATCGGCGCTCGAAGGCGGCCCGGCCAGCGGCTCGGGCTGCCAGAGCAGGGTGTCGATGGTCAACTGGTGGTTGCCGGCACGGTCGCCCTTGTGCAGCAGCAGCGCCTGCGCGTTGGCCAGCTTCAGCGGCTCGGCGGCGCCGGCCAGCTGCAGGTCCACGCCCGTGGCGCGCATCCGCATCTGGCTGCCGATCAGGTGGCCTTCGCGGAAATCGACCGACCCGGACGTGCTGAAGACGCCGCTGTCCACGTGGTCGAAGATGGCGAGGTAGCGCTGCACCACCGGCAGCTGCATCTGGCTGAAGTCCCAGTTGGCCTGGCCGGTCCAGTGGCGCCAGTCGCCGGTGGCGCGCAGGTAGTCGTGACGCAGCGCGGCCTGGAAGACCAGTGGCTGGGGCGCCAGCGAGGCGCTGCGTGCCTCCAGCCGGACCGTGTGCTGGGCGCCGTTGCGGTGCGCGGTGAAATGGATGTCGGCCACGTCCAGCTGCGGCAGGCGGGCCTTTTCGTCGAGCCAGCGCAGGTTGCCGCTCATCAGCTCGATATGGCCCTGGGCCAGCAGCCAGTTCAGGAGCGGATCGTCATTGGTCGTGGACGGGTGCGCCTCGATCGGCACGCCGGCCACCAGCAGGCGGCCCTCGGGCGTGCGGCGCACGAGCACATCGGTGCGCTCGGCCATCAGGCTGGCGAACTGCAGGGTCAGCGCCGGCACGGAATGCCAGGAGAGCTTGCCGTCGAGGGTGCCGGCGGAGAGCAGCACGCGCTGCTGGCTGTCCACGGCGCGCACGTTGCGCGCGCGGAACGCCGGATGCCAACCGTCCCAGAATGTATCCAGTTCGCCGATGGTCAATTGGGCGGTCAATGCCGCCGAGCCTTGCTGCTCCAGCCACTGGCGCGCAGTATGGGCCTGCGGCCACAGCACGAAGCGGATCAGCAGCACCGCCACCACGGCGAGTGCGGCCAGCGCCAGCACGATGCGCACCAACATTCGCCAGAGCCGGGGCCAAACCGGATGCACGACGCCGGCACACAGCGCGCGCCAGCCGCTACGGGCGGCCGCACGCAGCCGCGCACCCACGCCGGACGCCACGCTGGGCGCGGGTGCGGAGGAGGATTGAGAAGCCTGGGAAGACTGCCCGGCGGTGGCGGCGGACGCCTCGGCAGCGGCGCTGGCGGACGTTGAACCGTCGGCGGGCGCGGCAGGGGCGGCGGGGCGTCTGGACATGCGCAGATTATCCGACAATACTAGCCGCTCTCCAAAGTGGTCGATAAGGGTGCGTTGTTGCGCCACCGCGTATCGCCACGGCGCCTGCCCGCATTGCAAAGTTACTGGAATGACTGTCCCTGATCCGACGAGTTCCGCCGCGGGCGCCGCCCCGGCTCACCCCCTTCCCACCGAGGCGCCGGATGCGCCGCCTGGACCCATCGGCAACATGGTCGAAGGGGCCTATGCCACGGTGATGGCCAGGGAGTTACCCGCCACGGATTCCAATGCCGCCGGCGAGGGCGACGTATTGTACTCGGGGCAGGCCTCCCATTACGCCCGCCGCGTGCTCCAGGCGCGCCCCGAACTGGCCGCCGTGGTGGCCGATGCCGCCCGGGCGCCCCTGACGCGTGCGTGGATGGAGTCGCGGCTGCAGGCGCTCCACGCCCCGTCCGCCGATGCCGAAGCCGCCGCCGCCCAGGCGCTGCGCCGGCTGCGGGCCGAAGTCATGTGCGTGGTAATCGAGCGCGACCTGCGCGGGCTGGCCCCGCTCGGCGAGATCACGGGGGCGATGACCGACCTCGCCGAACTCGGCATCCAGTTCGGCCTGCGCGTGCTCGGCGACGACCTGGCCGCCACCTACGGCCGGCCCACCGGCGCCCAGAGCGGCGAGGTGCAGGAACTGGTGGTGGTGGGCATGGGCAAGCTGGGCGGGCGCGAACTCAACGTCTCGTCAGATATCGACCTGATCTTTCTTTATGACGAGGATGGCGATACCCAGGGCGGGGCGCGCAGCCTCTCGAACCACGAATATTTCATCCGAGTGGGGCGGCGCCTGATCAACCTGCTGTCCGAGGTGACCGCCGACGGCTACGTGTTCCGCGTGGACATGCGGCTGCGGCCCAATGGCGATGCCGGCCCGCTGGTGTGCAGCCTGGGCATGCTCGAGGAATACCTCGTCGTGCAGGGCCGCGAGTGGGAGCGCTACGCGTGGATCAAGGGCCGCGTGGTGTCCGCGCTGGACACGCCGCACGCCACGCGCACCGCCGCGCTGCTGGGCCGGCTGACCACGCCGTTCGTGTTCCGGCGCTACCTCGACTATGGCGTGATCGCCGCCATCCGCGCGCTGCACGCCCAGATCCGTGCGGAAGCGGCCAAGCGCAGCGGCGGGCTGGCCGGCCACGGCGTGAACCAGCGCTCGTTCAATATCAAGCTCGGGCGCGGCGGCATCCGCGAGATCGAGTTCATGGCGCAGGTGTTCCAGTTGATCCGCGGCGGCCAGGACCCCGCGCTGCGCGTGCGGCCGACGCTCGAAGTCCTCGACGTCGCCGTGGCCCGCAACCTCCTCCCGGCGGGGCAGGCCGAGCAGTTGGCCGATGCCTACCGCTTCCTGCGCCAGCTGGAACACCGCCTGCAATACCGCGACGACGCCCAGACCCACCACCTGCCGACCAGCGAGGATGAACAGCTGGCCGTGGCGCGGATGATGGGCTACGAGGACTGGCCTGCGCTGGTCGCCCAGATGGATGGGCTGATGGCGCCCGTGGCGCAGCAGTTCGAAGCCACCTTCGCCGATCCGTTCAGCGACCCGGACGCGCCGCAGTGCGAGGCGCTCTGGCCCGAGATCGTGCGGGAAGGGCAGGGCTCGCGGCCCACGCAGGACGGTCCGGACGAGACCGATCCCGAGTCCTCGCCATGCCAGCGGCTCCAGGCGGCCGGCTTCAGCGACTGCACCGGCCTCTACGACCGCCTGCGCGCCATCGCCACCTCGGTGCGCTACCGCGCGTTGTCCGAGTCGAGCCGGGCGCGCTTCGACCAACTGGTCAACCGCGCGCTCGACCTCGCCAACAAGCAGGACGATGCCGACAGCACCATCGCCCGTTTCCTCGATTTTCTCGATGCGATCAGTCGGCGGGCCTCGTATCTTTCGCTGCTGTCCGAGTACCCGCAGGCGATGGATCGCGTCGCCCAGACGCTGCATGCTTCGCGCTGGGCGGCGGCCTACCTGACGCGCCATCCGCAACTTCTGGACGAACTGCTCGATAGCGAGGCCCTGGCGAGCGCGCCGGACTGGCCCGCCTTCCGTGCCCGCGTGGCCGAGCGCCTGCAGGTGGCGCACGGGCAGATCGAGATGCAGATGGACATCCTGCGTCGCGAGCACCATGCCGAGACCTTCCGGATCCTGCTGCAGGACCTGCACGGCCTGCTAACGGTGGAGCAGGTGGCCGACCGTCTCTCCGATCTGGCCGATGCGATGCTCGAAGTCACGCTCGGGGCGGTCTGGGCCCAGTTGGCCACGCGCCACACCGAGACACCGCGCTTCGCGGTCATCGCCTACGGGCGGCTGGGTGGCAAGGAGCTGGGCTATGCGTCCGACCTCGACATCATCTTTCTTTATGACGATGACCACGAGCGCGCGCCTGACGTCTACGCAGCCTACGCTCGCCGCCTGATCACGTGGCTCACGAGTCACACGGCGGCCGGGATGCTGTTCGACGTGGACATGCGGCTGCGGCCCAACGGCGCGGCGGGGCTGCTCGTGACGAGCTTCGACGCGTTCCGGCGCTACCAACTGCGCGAGGGCGACAACACGGCCTGGGTCTGGGAGCATCAGGCGCTCACGCGGGCGCGCTGGTGCGCCGGCGACAGCGAGATCGGCGCGCGCTTCGAAGCACTGCGCGAAGAGGTGCTGCGACAGCCGCGCGACGCCGCCGCGCTGCGCGACGAAATCGTGCAGATGCGTGCCAAGGTGGCCGAGGGCCATCCCAACCCCATGCCGCTGTTCGACCTCAAGCACGACCGGGGCGGCATGGTCGACATCGAATTCACGGTGCAGTACCTCGTGCTGCTGCACAGTGGCGCGCATCCGTCGCTGACCGGGAACAAGGGCAATATCGCGCTGCTGCGCATGGCCGGCGAGTTGGGTTTGATCGACAAGACCGTCGCTGTGGCCGTGGGCGATGCCTACCGGCTATTCCGCGCACGCCAGCACAAGCTGCGGCTCGATGGCCAGGACCAGGCGCGCGTGCCGCCGGCGTCCGTGGCGGAGCAGGCCACGCAGGTGCGAGCCCTGTGGAGCGCAGTCTTCGGTGAGTAGTTCGGCCCCGCCCCAGCCCGACCACGGCTGGCCGGCCATGCTGGCGACCATCGCCGGTGTGGCCGGGGTGGCCGCGCTGTTCACCTTCGTCCCCTGGCTGCACGCCCACGGGCTGTACCTGCGCGATGCCGTGCGGCTGGACGGCCAGTGGTGGCGCCTGGCCACGGCAATGTGGGTCCATCTGGACTGGCGCCACTATCTGGTCGACTTGGCCGCGGCCGCAGGCTTGCTGCTGCTGGCCGGCCGCGCCACCCGCATCCGCGAGATGCTGGCCGTGCTGGTCATCAGCGGGCTGGCCGTGCAGGTGGCCTTGCTAAGAATCCCCTCGGTCGGCTGGTACGGCGGGCTCTCCGGCGCGCTCCACGGCCTGGCCCTCTGGACCGGCCTGCGCCTGCTGCAAGCCCCAGGTGTCTCGCGCGTGATCGGCGTCATCACCTGCCTGGTGGTGATCGGCAAAGTCTGGACCGAGCAGTCCTGGCTCGCCGCTCTCGTCTTCGACCCCTCCTGGGGCTTCAGCATCGTCCGCGCGGCCCACGCAGCCGGCGCAATCGCCGGGCTGGCGTGCTGGGTCCTGCAGGAATGGTGGCGCACGCGGCGCGGGAATGACGCGGGGCGCTAGCGAACCCGCCGCCGCATCCCAAATCCCACCACCCCAATTCCCAGCAACACCACCGCGCTCCAGGGCGCGATGGCGCCACCGCCACCACCCCCGCCTCCGCTATCCGAGGCCACCGGCGCGGGGGCGGGGGTTGCCGTGGCGGCCGGGTTCGCGGCGGCCACCAGCGCGCCGTCGGCGTCCAGCAATCCTGCGCCGCATTTGCCGACGTTGGCACTGGCCGTGCAGTAGGTATTGGCGGGATGGGCGCGCGCGGAGCTTTTCAGGCCAGCGGTGACCTGGGCTGGCGTCAGCGCGCCGTTGACCGCGAACATCATCGATACCACGCCGGAGACCATCGGCGCGGCGAAGCTGGTGCCGGCCGAGTTGCTGATGACGAAGTTGCCGGCGGTGGTCGTGCCGGAATTGCTCAGCGTGCGGATCAGCGACGAGCCGCCGGGCGTGGAGCAGGTGGGTGTGTTGCCGACCATGACCACGCGCGAGTTGCCGCAGCCGCCGCCCGGGGCGCTCAGGGCGACCTGCGGGCCGACGTTGGCGAAGCTGGCGTTCTCGCCATCGTTCGCGTGAGCGGTGACGGCGATGACGCCGGTGCAGTCGGCGGGGGCTTCCACGGCACCGGCCGAATTGCCGGCTGCGGCCACGACCACTACGCCGGCGGCGTTCAGGTCGTTGACGGCCTGCTGTTCGATGGACGAGCAGCTGCCGCCGCCCAGGCTGATATTGACGACCTTGGCGGGCGTCGGATTGGCCGGCACGCCGGGCACGGCGAGCCCGCCGGCCCAGCGCATGCCATCGACCGTATCGGACAACAGCGCGCCGCAGCGGCCCGAGACGCGCACCGGCTGGATCCGCGCGGCCCAGTCCACGCCGGCGATGCCCACGCCGTTGTTGGTCAGCGCGCCCAGCACGCTGGCCACGCGCGTGCCGTGCCACGTGCTGTTGGCCTGTCCGCTGCCGTCCTGACACGTCTGGCCGGCCGGCACGAAATCGCCCGGATCGATCGGATCGCTGTCGCGGCCATCGCCGTCATTGGAGACGGCGGTGGTGCTGATGAAGTCGTAGCCAGGCACGAGCCGGTCGATCAGGTCGGGGTGGGGCAGGTAGCCGGTGTCGACCACGGCCACCACGATGCTGGCGTTGCCGCGCGAGCGGTCCCAGGCGCGTGTGAGGTTGGCGGCGCCCACGACCTGGCTCGGCAGGGCCATATAGGTCTGGGCGCTGGCGAATTCGGGGTCGTTGGGAATGGAGTCGTGCAGGCGCAGCCAGCGGTCGGGCACCGCATCGGCGATGCGCGGGTCCTGGCGCAGCCGCTTCGCCACCGTTTCGGGGTTGTCGCCCTTGGTGTCGGTCACGCTCATCAGTTGCAGCGTGCCCGCCATCGACCGCTTCACGCCGAGCGCCAGGCCCGTGTTGGCCTCCACGTTGCGCATCTGGGTGGACATCTGGGTGGAGGTGGCGGGCTGGCTGCCGTCCCGCCAGCGCACGATGTAGTTGCCCGTGTAGACCGGCGCGGCCCGCGCTCCGGCGGCGCCCTGCGCGGTCGCCGGCAGGCTCCAGCAGGCGGCTACCGCCAGCAGTGCGGCGGACAGCCCTTGGGCGGCGCGACGGCCGCGCTTCAGCGTGTGGTGTGGCATCTACGACTCCTGGGGGCGTTGGTAGTGCGATGCGAACTGCTGAACTGCTGAGCTACAACCTACAGGAAAACGGGCGCCTTATTGTGCGGGCATGTCCCGGGAAGTCGGCATGGTGCGATGCGGCTTGAGCGTGCGGTCCGACGTGGCCGATTCGACGCGCGGCGCGGCCTGGAGCGTGGTCACGGCCTGCTCGAGCGTGATGTCGGGCGCGGCCGTTATGGCGGTGACCAGCCACACGCCACCGGACATCGGCCGCTTCACCACGTACCGCACCGGGCCCTCGATCGTCGCCAGCAGCTTGCCGGCATCCTCGGACACCGTCACCTCGGGTGGTGTGAACTTGACGAGGATGTCGCCGATGGCGCGGTCGTCGGTGATGCTGCCGCGCGGCGGGGCGAACGATTTCGACTCCGACGCGCAGCCCGAGACGGCGCCCAGCGATGCCAGCGAAGCAGCGGCGGCCAGCGCCATCGCCAGGACCTTGCGGCGGGGGTGTTGCGGGGACTGACCAGCGGTCATGGGGCGAAGCTCCTGAAATCTGTATCTATATATATAGCGGGATGCGGACGTGGCGACGGTGCGGCTTTAGCCAGCAGCCCGGCGCGGGCGGCGCGAGCCCCCTTCGCGCGGGGTGGTGCTGGCCTGGTTGGCCGCAGGACTCGCGGCCAGTTCCGCAGCGCGTGCCCCTTGCGCCAGCATCTCCTGCGCGTGTTGCGTCGTCGTGGCGGTGACCGTGGCCCCGCCCAGCATGCGCGCGGTCTCGTTGACACGGCCCTCGGTGTCGAGCACGCGGATCCTGGACCGCGTGACGGCGGCCCGGGCCTTCGTGGCGTCGGCCGTCTCCTTGCTGACCAGCAGGTGCGTGCCGGCCTGCGCCGCCACCTGCGGCAGGTGGGTCACGCAGAGCACCTGCCGCGCGCGGCCCAGTTCCTGCAGGCGCCGGCCCACCACCTCGGCCACGGCGCCGCCGATGCCGGTATCCACCTCGTCGAAGATCAGCGTGGGCGTGGGCGCGGCTTCGCTCGTGATGACGGAGATGGCGAGGCTGATCCGCGCCAGTTCGCCGCCGGACGCCACCTTGGCCAGCGGGCGGGCCGTCACGCCGGCATGGCCGGCGACGAGGAATTCCACCTGCTCCAGCCCGTGGCTCTGGCCTTCGGCCTCGTCGAGCGGGTTCAGCGCCACCACGAAGGTGCCGCCGGCCATCGACAAGCCCTGCATGGCGTCCGTGACCGCGCCGGACAACGCCTTGGCAGCGGTCTTGCGTGCGGCGGACAGGTGCCGCGCCAGCGTCAGGTAGGCGGCGCGCGCGGCGGCCTCGCGGGCCAGCACCTTGTTGAGGTCTTGCGCGGACTGCAGGTCGTCGAGTTGCTGGCGGCGGGCCAGTAGTTCGTCCGGCAGTTGCTCCGGCGGCAGGCGATACTTGCGCGCCGCCGTGTGCAGTGCCTGCATGCGCGCTTCCACGGCCTGCAGGCGTTCCGGATCGAGTTCGAGCCGGTCGACGTAGCGCGTCAGCGAATGCGCGGCTTCCTCGACCTGCACCTGCGCCGGTTCCAGCGCGGCGAGCACGTCGCGTAGCGCGGGATCGACATCGGCCAGTTGCTGGATGCGGTGCACCACGCTGTTGAGCACGGACAGCACGGCGCCATCGGCCTCGGACAACGCGTCCAGCGCGGCGCGGCTGCCGTCGATCAGGCCGGCCGCGTGCGAGAGGCGGTTGTATTCGCCCTGGATCTCTTCCCACTCGCCCGCCTGCGGCGCCAGCTTGTCGAGTTCGCCAACCTGCCATTCCAGGCGCTCGCGTTCGAGCTGCATTTCGCGCGATTGCGACTCCACGGCTTCGCGCTGGCGCACGCAGGCGCGCCAGGCCCGCCACGCCTCCGCCACCGCGCCGGCCTGTTCGGTCAGGCCTGCGTGGGCGTCGAACAGGTGGCGCTGGGCGTCCGGGCGGAGCAGTAGCTGATGGGCGTGCTGGCCGTGGATGTCGACAAGCTGGTCGCCCACCTCGCGCAACTGGGTCAGCGTGGCCGCCGTGCCGTTGATGAACGCCTTGCTGCGCCCGCCTGCATCGACGGTGCGGCGCAGCAGCACGGTGCCTTCGCCGTCCAGGCCGGTTTCGTCGCCGGACAGTTCGCGCTCGGCCAGCCAGGCGTCCAGCGCCGCGTGCGTGCCGAAGGTGGCGCTGATGCTTGCGCGGGTGCTGCCTTCGCGCACCACGCCGGCGTCGGCGCGTTCGCCGAGCACCAGGGCCAGTGCATCGATCAGGATGGACTTGCCGGCGCCGGTCTCGCCGGTGAAGACGGTGAAGCCGGTGGTGAAGTCGAGGTCGAGCGTATCGACGATGACGAAATCGCGGATGGACAGGCTGCGGAGCATCGTGGCCTTGGGGGGAGTGGGGGCCGGCTCAGAGCCGGTTGTCCTCGGTCGGGTATTCGTGCCAGTGCAGCTTCTTGCGCAGCGTGGCGTAGTAGTTGTAGCCCACCGGATGCAACAGGGTCACGGTCTTGCTGGAGCGGCGCACGACGATCCGGTCGCCCTGCAGCAGCGAGGTCAGAGACTGCATGTCGAAATTGGCGCTCGCGTCGCGCGCGGTGGCCACCTCGATCGTCACTTCGGCGTCGTGCGGCAGCACGATCGGGCGATTGGACAGCGCGTGCGGAGCAATTGGCACCAGTACCAGCCCAGACAGCGTAGGATGCAGGATCGGTCCGCCGGCGGCCAGCGCGTAGGCGGTGGAACCGGTGGGCGTGGAGACGATCAGGCCGTCCGAACGCTGGTTGTACATGAAATAGCCGTCCACCGAGACGGCCAGCTCGACCATGCCGGAAATGCCCGAGCGGTTGACCACCACGTCGTTGAACGCCAGCGCGGAGAAGATCACGCCGTCGTCACGGATCACGCGGGATTCCAGCAGCATGCGGGTCTCGGCCTCGTAGCGGCCGGCCAGCATCTCGGGCAGGGCGCGCGTCACGTCTTCGAGCGGGATGTCGGTCATGAAGCCCAGCCGGCCATGGTTCACGCCGATCAGCGGCACATTCAGCCCGGCCAACTGGCGGGCCAGGCCCAGCAGCGTGCCGTCGCCGCCGAGCACCACGGCCACGTCGGCCTCGCGCCCGATCTCGTCGGCCGAGAAGACGGGGTAGCCGGAGAGGCCGGTCGCCTGCGCGGTTTCGCGCTCGAACACCACGTCCTGGCCGTTGCGCGAGATGACGGCGGCCAGTTCCTCGAGCGGGCCCTCGATGCCGGCGGTCGCGTACCGGCCGACCAGGGCAACGGTCTGGAACGCGGCGCGGGGCGCGGCGGCGGGGGCGATGGCTGGGTTCTGGGGGGCAGACATGCCGGGATTAGACCATACCGCCGTGACCATTGTCAGTAGGCGGGCACGCACCGGTGCGAAGCCCGCCCGAACCGGGGAAAGTTGTTTAAAATCGGGGCACTATGGACGAACGTTCGAAAACGCTTCTCAAGACCCTGATCGAGCGCTACATCGCCGAAGGCCAGCCCGTGGGCTCGCGCACCCTGTCCAAGTACTCGGGTCTCGATCTCTCGCCGGCGACCATCCGCAATGTGATGTCCGACCTCGAGGAAATGGGGTTCATCGCCAGCCCGCATACGTCGGCCGGCCGGATTCCCACGCCGCGCGGATACCGGCTGTTTGTCGATTCGATGCTCACGGCGCGCCCGCTGGAGGGCGGCACGATCGAAATGACCGCCGAACTGGCCGCGCTGACCGGCCAGATCCAGGGCCAGCTGGGCGGACAGCAGCTGGGGCCGCAGCGGATGATCACGGCCGCCGCGCATACGCTGTCGAACCTCTCCCGCTTTGCCGGCGTGATCATGACGCCGCGCCGGGGCCAGTCGTTCCGCCAGGTGGAGTTCATGCGCCTGTCGGAGAAGCGCATCCTGCTGATCATCGTCAGCCCCGAGGGCGACGTCCAGAACCGCATCATCCAGACCGAACTGCCGTACACCCCCGCCCAGCTGATCGAGGCGGCCAATTTCTTCAATTCCCACTACGCCGGCATGAGTTTCGATGCCGTGCGCAGCCATCTGCGCGTGGAATTGCAGGACATCCGCCGCGATATGTCAGCGCTGATGCAGGCCGCCGTGGAGGCGGGCAGCAGCGCCATGGCCGAGGATGACGACCAGGTGTTCATCTCCGGCGAGCGCAAGCTGCTCGAGGTGGAAGACCTGTCGTCCAGCATGGACAAGCTGCGCCGGCTGTTCGATGTCTTCGAACACAAGACCAACCTGCTGCAGCTGCTCGATGTCTCGAGCCACGCGCAGGGCGTGCAGATCTTCATCGGCGGCGAAAGCCAGCTCGTGCCGCTCGAAGACATGGCCGTCATTACCGCGCCCTATGGTGTCGATGGGCAGATCGTCGGCACGCTCGGCGTGATCGGCCCGACGCGGATGGCCTATGAACGGGTCATCCCGATCGTCGACATCACCGCGCGGCTGCTCTCGAGCGCGCTCTCCCAGAACTGATGGCAGCTTGCGGGCACGCCACGTGACAGCGCGTGCGTGGCGCCCGCCATTTCCGGAAACCCTATGACGTTCTCGGCAGAACCGGCTTACCAGCATGGCCAGGCGCCCCGCACGGCCATCCTGCTTATCAACCTGGGCACGCCGGATTCGCCCACGCCCAAGGCGGTGGGGCAGTATTTGAAGGCGTTCCTGTCCGACCCCCGTGTGGTCGAGATCCCGCGTCTGGCCTGGCTGCCGATCCTGCACGGGCTGATCCTGCCGTTCCGCTCGCGCGCTTCGGCCATGAAGTACGAATCGATCTGGCTGCGCGAGGCGCACATGACCGGCTCGCCGCTGCTGGTGCACACCGAGCGTCAGGCCCACGCGCTCCAGCAGCACATGCACCGGCTCGGCCACGACGTGACCGTGGCCTGCGCCATGCGCTACGGCAATCCGTCGATTGCTTCGGTTATGGAGGCCCTGCGCCGGCAGGGTACGGAACAAGTGCTGTTATTGCCACTCTATCCGCAGTTTTCCGGGACGACCACGGCCACCGCGTTCGACGAGGTCTTTCGCGTGCTCGCCGGCTGGCGAAATCAGCCGGAATTGAGACTGATAAAGCACTTTCACGATCATCCGGCCTATATTTCGGCCCTGCAGCAGCAGGTGAGCGGTTATTGGGCGCAGCACGGCATGCCGGACTTTGCCCGGGGCGACAAGCTGATCCTGTCCTTCCACGGCCTGCCGCGCCGATTGTTGGATCTGGGGGACCCCTACCATTGCGAATGCCTGAAGACCGGGCGGATGCTGGGCGAGGCGCTCGGCCTGCAAGCGGGTCAGTATCAAGTGACGTTTCAGTCGCGTTTCGGCAAGGCGGAATGGCTCCAGCCCTATACCGCGCCGACGCTGACCGAACTCGGCAAGGTCGGCACGCATCGCGTGGACGTGTTCTGCCCCGGCTTCCCGGCCGATTGCATCGAGACGCTCGAGGAAATCGCCATGGAAGGGCAGTCCGAATTCCGCGTGGCGGGCGGCCAGGAATTCCATTTCATTCCCTGCCTGAATGATGCGGACTACTGGATTGCCGGGCTGGCCGAGATCGCGCTGCAGCATCTGCAGGGTTGGCCATTGCGCCAGCCGCATCCGCACGAGTTGGAAGCGCGGCGCTTGCGGGCGCAGACCCGCGGTGCCGCGGCGTAAGGAATCAAGGAGTTAGACGATGGATGTGGACTTCGAGGCGGGTGCCCGGCAACGCATCGACAAATGGCTGTGGTGCGCCCGGTTCTTCAAGACGCGCTCGCTGGCGGCCGAGGCCGTGGAGCGGGGCCGGGTGGAGGTTAACGGCCAGCCGGTCAAGAATTCACGCGAAGTGAAGCCCGGCGACGCCGTGATGATCGACGCGCACCAGCAGCGTTGGGAGATCGAGGTGAAGGGCGTGGCCGCCTCGCGCGGGTCGGCGCCCGTGGCGCAGACGCTGTATGCAGAAACGCCGGCAAGCCAGGCCCGGCGTCAGGAAGAGGCGGAACGGCGGCGCATGCAGCCTGAGCCGACGGCGCAGCTACAGGGCCGCCCGACCAAGCGCGATCGGCGCCGGATCGACGATTTCAGAAATTAGGGATTCAGCGGTTGTACGGGAAGTACGGAACGATGTAGTGCTTGAACACCGCCTTGCCGCTGCCATACTCGGTTTCACGCGGCGTGAACGCGCCGGAGGCGCAGATGAAGAGTGTCATCACCGACAGCGCGGCGAGTAGGCACACGGTAACAACAGGCAGCTTGTGCATGGCGAACCTTCCGAAGGATGCACCAAAATGATTCACAGCGTGCTCCCGTTATTTTTGTCATTTTTCATTGATAGATCTTAGTCATTGCGTTGCAGCAAAGCAATGAACACCAGATTGCATCAATCACGGCTTTGTAACCGCGTATTTCGGCGTCTCGCCCCCTTCACACTTGAAAAAACGGGGAGTGGCGCCAACTGCGGCTAGACTTGCCGGTTTGGCATCCCGACCCACCCGACGGCCTGCGCCAGGCGGGCCGAGTTTTAGATTTGATACGGATCGACATGGAAGAACAGAACCAGACCCAGACGCCATCCTCAGCTTCGAGCACGCCGCAGGCGGCGGACGATGCCCTGCGCGCCCAGCAGCCTGGCACGGACGCCCCGGCCGGCGATGACGTGGCCCGCCTCACGCAACAGGTGGCCGACCTGGAGGCCAAGGCCAAGGAAAACTACGAGCTGTTCCTGCGCGCCACGGCAGAGGGCGAGAACATCCGCCGCCGGTCGCAGGACGAGGTCAGCAAGGCACACAAGTTCGCGATCGAGAACTTCGCCGACAACCTCGTGCCCGTGATGGACAGCCTGCAGGCTGCGCTGGCCGACAACACCGGCGACCTCAAGAAGCTGCGCGAAGGCGTGGAGCTGACCGCCCGCCAGCTGGCCGCCGCCTTCGAGCGCGGCAAGATCGTCGAGTTGAACCCGGTGGGCGAGAAGTTCGACCCGCATCGTCATCAGGCGATTTCGATGGTGCCGTCCGAGCAGGAGCCCAACACCGTGGTGAACGTGCTCCAGCGCGGCTACATGATTGCCGAGCGCGTGCTGCGCCCGGCACTGGTGACGGTCTCGGCGCCGCGCTAAATCCCGCGCAAGCCGGAAACCCCCAAGCCTGACCCGACGCCCGGTGCCTGAACGCCCGGGCGTTGTTGTTTCCAGGAACCCTGCGATGTCAGACGACGCTCAATCCCCCCATCCCGATCATCTCGATCACCGCGCCTTCGACGCCTTCGCCATGCAGGCTGTTGATGGGAGCACCATCGACGCGGCCATCGCCGCCGCTGGCGAAGACCTGGTCTGCGTGTTCTTCTGGGGCGTGGACTGCTTCAACTGCGAGATGGCCAAGAAGGCGATGCTCGCCAACCCGGACCCGATTCGGGCGCTGAACCTGCGCTGGCTGCACGCCAACGTCTACGAACACCCCGAGCTGGGCAAGCGTTTCGGCCTGCACGGCATTCCGGTGTTCATGTTCTTCCAGCGGGGCAAGAAGCTGGGCCGCGCCACGGGCTGGCACGGCCACGGCCAGTTCACGGCCGCCGTGGCTAACGCGCGGCTCAAGGCCGAGGGCAAGCCGCTGGCCGGTTGATCAGCGCGACAGCGCGTAGCCGATACGGAACTGCCACGGCGTCTTCTGGTTGTAGTCGAGCAGGCTCTCGCCGTAGCCGTAGAAGTAGCCGGCCATCAGGTATCCCGCCGTGCCCGGCAGCAGCCGCGCGAGCGGGTAGGTGAGCTGCGCGTCGACGCTGCCATAGCCTTTGCGCGTGCCCTTGCGCAGCGTGGCGGCGAACTCCCACGAATCGGGCCGGCCATAGGCCACCAGCAGGTCCATGTAGCCGCGATAGTGGGCGATGTCCTCGTTGTCGCTCTTGCCGACGTAGGCGTACACCTTGGGCGCCACGCGCCAGTGCCAGTCGGTCTGGTCGCCGAAATACATGGTCGGCTTCAGGAACAGCGTGTTGACGCTGCGCGACTGGTCGCCATCGCGCCCGTTCGACTCGTGCTCGAAACCGGTGGCCAGCGAGAGTCGGCTGATCACGCTGTTCTTCACGCCCGTATCGGACAGGTAGTAATAGAGGCTGGGCCGGTAGTTGGTGTCGCGGAACGGGCGCGATTCGTCGTGCAGGTCCCATAGCGAGAACTGCGTGTAGGCGAAGTACAGGTTGTCCAGCACGCTCTTCGAGGTCGGGTTCTCGCCCTCGAACAGGCGGTACTTGAAGCTGATCTGGAACTTGGCGTTGGCGCCGTCGTGGCCGCCGAACATCAGGTACATCGGCTCGTTGAACGAGAGGCGCTGCGCGTCGCGCAGGTCGGCCGGCGAGGGCCCCGGCGTGCCGCCGTTGGCGGCGGTGACGATCGGCGTGACGGGTACGGTTGCCCCATCCGGCTGCGGCGTGCCTTGGGCGGAAGCCAGATCCTTGTGCTCCGTCGCGGCGGTGCCCGGGGCCGTGGCCGCTACGGCGGGTGCAGCGGGGACTTCGCCCGGCAGCGGCGCGCGGTTCAGCGAGACGACGACCGGCGCGGCGTCGATGCCGGCCACGTCGAGCCGCACCTGGCCACGCATGCCGGCCGGCCAGTCGGCGGTATAGGTGATGGTGCGGATGTCGCCGTGGCGCAGGTTCAGCACGGAGGGGCCGCCGCCGGTGCGCTTCATCTCGATCCGCACGGGCGCGGCGAGATCGCCGGTGGCGCTCACCTGGAGCGTATCGGGCACCGCGTAGCGCCGCGTCGACTGGTCGGCGCTGACCAGCAGCGTGAGCGTGAAGGGGCGCGTGCCGTCGATCACGCGCGGCGGTTGCAGCAGCGAGACGGCGGCGTGCGCGGAAATCGGGCCCGACAGGGCGAACGAAAGGAGAGCCGCGCTGCCGAAGCCGGCGCGGCGAGGCACGGAGAGAGACATGGATCGTGCGCGTCGCGTCGGCGCAGGGGCCGGGGACACGTCAGAGTTTGGAATGCCCGACAGCCTAACACGTGGCTCGCGGGCATCTTGTGACGAATTGTTGGTGTGAAAAGTGCGGGGTAAGCCGGTCAGCCGGCAGCGCGGCGGCGGATATTGTCGACGTAGGCCTGCCCATCTGGCGGCATACCGGTGCGCTGTGCATTCCAGAGCATTTCGCCGAGGCATTCCATGATCTGGTGCTGGGCCTCGTGCTGGGAATCGAGTCGCCGCGAAAGTGCCTCATACGCCGCGCGAATGCCGGGCGGCTGATCGATCGACACCTGTTCGGAGATCGACAGGTGCATCGCCAGATGCAGGAACGGATTGGTCTGGCCGCCTTCGGGCGTGTAGTCGCGCGTGAGCGCGCCTTCGGTATCGGTCAGCAGCGGGTGGTATTCGGGATGCTCGTCGATCCAGTCGACGGCAATCACTTCGAGCGGGGTGAGGACATTGCCCGCCACCCGTTTCTGCCACGCGTCGCAGAAGAACCGGCGGACTTCTTCTCTTGATGGATTGAACATGATGGGCGGTATTGTAAACGAGCCCTCCGAACGCTGCCGGCCGCCCGCCGCGCGCAAGTAGAATGCGGGCTTCCTGGTGTCTCCTTCCCGCTTCTTCGCACCGCCCATGACCGCTTCCGCCACTCTCGGCCAGGCCCGCCACACGCTCGCCGGCGTGCTGATGATTGCGCTGTCCGCCAGCGCCTTTGGGGCCATGGCGATCTTCGCGCGCTACGCCTATGCCGCCGGCGCTGATGTCTATGGCCTGCTGGCGGTGCGCTTCGTGCTCGCCGCCGTGGCAATGGCCGTGGTCATGCGCACGCGCGGCATCCGTCTGCCGCCGTGGCGGCGCGTGCTGGCGCTGGCGGCGATGGGCGGCATCGGCTACGTCAGCCAGTCCTACTGCTTCTTCACGGCGCTGAACTACGCGCAGGCCAGCCTCGTGGCGCTGCTGCTCTATCTCTACCCGCTGTTCGTGACGATCCTCGCGGCGATCTTTCTCAAGGAAAAGCTGACCAACGCGGCGGTGATCGCGCTGGTGCTGTGCTCGGTCGGCGCCGGCCTGACAGTGGGCGGCGGGGAGGGCAGCCCGCTCGGCATCGCGCTGGGCGTGGCGGCGGCGGTGATCTACTCGATCTATATCGTGGTGGGCGCGCGCGTGACGGCCGGCGTCAACGCCATCGCCACCACCACGGTCATCTGCACGGCGGCGGCGCTGGTCTATGTGACGGTCGGCATCCTGCGCACTGGCGCCGGCGTGCCGCCGCAGTTCCCGGGCGACGCCGGCGGCTGGCTCGCCTTGATCGCCATCGCGCTGGTCTCCACGGTGCTGGCCATCCTGACCTTCTTCGCGGGCTTGCAGCGGCTGGGCGCTTCCAAGGCGTCGATGCTGTCCACGCTGGAGCCGGTGGTGACGGTGCTGCTGGCGGCAATGTTGCTGGGCGAGCACATTGGCGCCACGCAGGCCATCGGCGGTGGGTTGATCCTGGCCGGGGTGCTGTGGCTCACGCGTCGCGCCAGCGGCACCGCCCAGCCAGACACCGCCGTCGACGAAAGGATTTGAGGGACATCGTGAAAGCCGTTGCTCGGCTTTCCGCGCATCGATCGGTACAATCGCGCTTTCTTTCATCCAGAAACCGGGAAGACGCGCAATGAAATCGATCGATCAGGCAGCAGTCGCACAATTGTTCACCGAAGCCCGCACGCACAACGTGTGGCAGGACAAGCACGTGGACGACGCCCTGCTGCAGCAGATCTATGAAGCGATGAAGTTCGGCCCGACCGCCGCCAACAGCAGCCCGGCCCGCATCGTGTTCGTGAAGTCGGCCGCCGAGAAGGCCCGGCTGCTGGAATGCGTGTCTGCCGGTAACGTCGAGAAGACCCGCTCGGCGCCTGTCACCGCGATCATCGCCTTCGACAACCACTTCCACGACCAACTGCCGAAGCTGTTCCCGCATGCCGACGCCCGCGCGTGGTACGCCGGCAACACCGAAAAGATCGCGCGCGATGCGCTGATGAACAGCTCGCTGCAAGGCGGCTACTTCATCCTGGCCGCCCGCGCGCTGGGCCTGGACTGCGGCCCGATGGGTGGTTTCGATGCCGCCAAGGTCAACGCGGCGTTCTTCCCTGACGGCAAGTGGTCGGTGAACTTCCTCGTGAACCTGGGCTACGGCGACGCTGCCCAGCTGCATCCGCGCGGCCCGCGCCTGTCGTTCGACGAAGCCTGCCGGATCGTCTGATCCCCGCCGGCGCCGGGGCTTACGCCTTCGGCGCCGGGGTTTTCTCGCGGAACTCGCACAGCGGCTCGATGGCGCAATGCCAGCATTCGGGCTTGCGTGCCTTGCACACGTAGCGCCCATGCAGGATCAGCCAGTGGTGCGCGTCGTGCAGGAACTCCTTCGGCACCACCTTGAGCAGCTTCTGCTCGACGATATCCACATTCTTGCCCGGCGCCAGCCCCGTGCGGTTGGAGACGCGGAAGATGTGCGTATCCACGGCGATGGTCGGCTGGCCAAACGCGGTGTTGAGCACCACGTTGGCTGTCTTGCGGCCCACCCCTGGCAGGGCCTCCAGCGCCTCGCGGTCCGGCGGCACGCGTCCGCCATGCCGCTCCACCAGAATCCGGCAGGTCTCCATCACATGCTTGGCCTTGGTCTTGTAGAGGCCGATGGTCTTGATGTAGTCGATCAGCCCCGCCTCGCCGAGCGCCAGCATCTGCTGGGGCGAGTGGGCCACCGGGAACAGCAGGCGCGTAGCCTTGTTCACGCCAACATCGGTGGCCTGCGCGGAGAGCAGCACGGCAATCAGCAGCTCGAAGGGCGAGCTGTATTCGAGTTCCGTGGTCGGGGTCGGGTTGACGTCTCGCAGCGTTTCGAAGATCGCGCGGGTCTTGGCGGCGTTCATGCGTCGGGAGTCTTCTTGTTGTTGTCGGGGGTTGCCTGCGTCAGGCCGGCCTTGGCGCGGCGGGCTTCGGCGGCATCGATCTGGGCCTGCACGGCCGGCGACACATTCTCGGTGTTGCGCGGCGTGGCGGCCGCCTGTTTCTGGCGCGCGCGCTCGATCGCGGCCTGGATGATCGCCTTCTTGCGGTCCTGGGCGGCGCGCTCGGCATCGGAGATGACGGGTTCCGCCTGGAGCGCCTCCAGCTTGGCCGCGGCCTTGGCGGCCAGGCGCGCGTCGTTCTCCTCGCGCTCGCGCACCAGCCGGGCGCGGCGCGCCAGGTAGCGCGTGTGGGCGGCGTCGGCCTGCGCGGGCGACCACGCAGCCCAGCCCGTCTTGTCGCCCGTCACCGGAATCATGTCGATGCAGTCCACCGGGCACGGTGCCACGCAGAGATCACAGCCTGTGCACCAGTCGGGCAGCACGGTGTGCATCTGCTTGGCCGCGCCGGCGATGGCATCGACCGGGCATGCCTGTATACAAAGCGTGCAGCCGATGCAGCGCGATTCGTCGATGCGCGCCACGGCCCGCGACTGCTCCACGCCATGCTCCGGGTCCAGCGCACGCGGCGCCACACCGAGCAGGGCGGACAGCCGCAGGATGCCCTCGGCGCCGCCCGGCGGGCAGCGGTTGGGTGTGGCCTCGCCCCGGGCCATGGCCTCGGCGTACGGGCGGCAGCCATCGAACCCGCATTTGGTGCATTGGGTTTGCGGCAGCAGGGCTTCTAGGCGGTCCGCCAGCGTGGCGGCGGCGTTGAGGGTGATGGTCACGACTGCGAGGAACGATGTGAGGGACGACTAACGCTTCTGCACGCCTCTGCGGGCGTGTGCGCGGCAAGGATTATCCCCGATTTCCCGAAACGGCAGAACCGGCGATGATTGGCGCGCCACGCCGTCGCCTCACCCGTTTGGGCGATATGTGGCGGATCTTTGGACGAGGCACGAGCAATATATGCTCGCCCGTGCCATATAATCCCGCGCAACCGACCGACTCCGGAACCCATGTCAAACGAGCCAAAAACCAAGCGGGATCCCGAAGGCACGCGCCGGCGCATCCTGGCCGCCGCCACTGAAGAATTCGCAAAGGGCGGACTGGCCGGCGCACGCGTCGACCAGATCGCCCGGCGGGCCGAGACCAACGAGCGGATGCTCTATTACTACTACGGCAGCAAGGAAGGTCTGTTCCTGGCCGTGCTCGAAAAGCAGTACGCCGAGTTCCGTGCCGCCGAGGAACAGCTTCACGTGACCGATGAAGACCCGGTCGCTGCTGTCCGCACGCTGGCCCGCTTCGTTTGGGACTGGTACTACCAGCACCCCGAGTTCATCCGCCTGGTCAACAGCGAGAACCTGCACGAAGCGCGCCACCTGAAGAAGTCCGCCCAGTTGCACCAGCTGATCAATCCGGTGGTCAACGTGCTGGCAGACATTATCCGGCGCGGCCAGCAGCAGGGCGTGTTCCGCGATAACGTGGACGTACCTCAGTTCTACCTGACCATTTCGGCGCTCGGGTACTACGTGCTGTCCAACCGCTACACCATCAGCGCGGTAATTGGCCGCGACGTGGCTTCGGAAGACGAGCACGCGCGCTTTGCCGAGTTGCACACGGACATGCTGCTGGCCTTCCTGCAGAAGCGCTGAGCGGTTATCCCGGTCGGAAAAACAAAAATGCCCGCGAGATCATCGCGGGCATTTTTGCATTCGGCGTCCGGCTCGCTTCAGCGCGATTTACGGATGAAATCGCGCAGTTCCGGATAAATATTCTCGCGCCAGCGGCGGCCCGAGAAAATCCCGTAGTGGCCGGCCTTCGGCGCGGTGATGTGATGCCGCTTGGCCTTGGGAATGCCGGTGCACAGGTCGTGCGCGGCGGCGGTCTGGCCGGCGCCCGAGATGTCGTCCAGTTCGCCTTCGATGGTCAGCAGGGCCGTGGTCTTGATGTCCTGCGGACGCACCGGCGCGCCGTCGATCTCCCACGTGCCGTTGGCCAGTCGGAACTCCTGGAACACTTCCTTGATGGTGTCGAGGTAGTACTCGGCGGCCATGTCGAGCACGGCGTTGTACTCGTCGTAGAAGCGCACGTGCGCCTCGGCATCGTCGGCATCGCCCTCGACCAGGCTCAGGTAAAAGTCATAGTGCGAGGACAGGTGGCGGTCCGGGTTCATCGCCACGAAGCCGGCATGCTGCAGGAAGCCCGGGTAGACGCGGCGGCCGTGGCCCGGATAGTTCGCCGGCACGGTGTAGATGACGTTGTTCTCGAACCACTCGTACGACTTGTTGGTCGCCAGCGAATTGACCGCCGTGGGACTCTTGCGCGCGTCGATCGGGCCGCCCATCATCGTCATCGTGCAAGGGGTGGTTTCCTTGTTCGACGCCATCAGCGAAATCGCGGCCAGCACCGGCACCGTGGGCTGGCAGACCGAGATCACATGCAGGTTATCCGCGCCGATATGGCGGATGAATTCCTGAATGTAATAAATGTAGTCAGACAGGTGGAACGGGCCGACATCGGACGGGACCATGCGCGCATCGACCCAGTCGGTCACGTAGACCTTGTGGTCTTGCAGCAAGGTGCGCACGGTGTCGCGCAGCAGCGTGGCGTGGTGGCCGGAGAGCGGGGCGCAGACCAGGACGACGGGTTCGTCCTTGAGCAGCTTGATGGTCTCGGGGTCGTCCGCGTAGCGCTTGAAGCGCACCAGCTTGCAGAACGGTTTTTCGAAGACGGTTTGCTCGACGATGGGGATGTCCCGGCCGTTGGAGCGCACCGACTTGATGTCAAACGACGGTTTCTCGTATTCCTTGCCGAGCCGGTAGAGCAGTTCGTAGCCGGCCGCTAGGCGAGGTGCGCCCGGCACCAGGGAAAGAGGACTGAGCGGGTTGGTGAAGGTCTTGGCCGTCGCCTGAGCCCAGGCGGTCAGCGGGTTCAGCATGGAGCGCTGGAATTCGTGCAGTTGGTAAAGCATGCCGGTACCTGTTGCCTTTCTGTCGGGCGTTTGTGCCCGATGGATTATGCCCGCAATCGAACGGTCGTGCTTTGCAGCATACGCTTCCAAGTTACGCCGCCAAGCGGGGAAGACAATAGGACATTGGCTTGAATTCGTGGTGACAGACACCTACAGACACAAAAAGGCGACCGGGAGTGACCTCCCCGTCGCCTTTTATGTGGCACTGCGTCAGAACTGGCGCAATCGGCGTGTTGCTTTTTGGTGCAATGCGCCGAAGCCTTCGTGCTGTGATGCTTAGTACACTGCAGCGATGGCGTTGACCACCGCGTCGATGTTGCGGCTGTTCAGCGCCGCCACGCAGATCCGGCCCGTACCCACGGCGTAGATACCGTGGTCGTTGCGCAGGCGATCCACCTGGTCAGTGGTCAGGCCCGAGTACGAGAACATGCCGCGCTGGGCCTTCACGAACGAGAAGTCACCCGGCACGCCCTTGGCGGCCAGCTTGTCCACCAGCGCATGGCGCATCAGCTTGATGCGATCCCGCATTTCGCCGAGTTCCTGCTCCCACATGGCGCGCAGCTCGGGGCTGTTCAGCACCGTGGCCACCACCGTGCCGCCGTGCGTGGGCGGGTTGGAGTAGTTCGTGCGGATCACGCGCTTGACCTGCGACATCACGCGCTGGGATTCTTCCTTGCTCGTGGTCACGATCGACAGCGCGCCCACGCGCTCGCCGTACAGCGAGAAGCTCTTCGAGAACGAGCTGGAGACGAAGAACGGCAGGCCGGAATTGGCGAACAGGCGCACGGCGGCGCCGTCCGGGTCGATGCCATCGGCAAAGCCCTGGTAGGCCATGTCCAGGAACGGGATCAGGTTGCGTTCCTTGACCAGTTCCACCACCTGCTTCCACTGGGCTTCCGACAGGTCCACGCCGGTCGGGTTGTGGCAGCAGGCGTGCAGCACGACAATGGTGTTGGCCGCGTAGGACTTCAGCGATTCCACCATGCCGGCGAAGTTCAGGCCATGGCTGGCGGCATCGTAATAGGCGTAGTTCACGACCGGGAAGCCGGCCGATTCAAACAGCGCGCGGTGGTTTTCCCAGCTCGGGTCGCTGATGGCGACCTTGGCATCCGGGTACAGGCGCTTCAGGAAGTCGGCGCCAATCTTCAGGGCGCCGGTGCCACCAAGTGCCTGGGCCGTCACAACGCGGCCTTCGGTGATCAGGGCCGATTCCTTGCCGAACAGCAGGGTCTGCACGGCCTGATCATAGGCGGCGATGCCTTCGATCGGCAGGTAGCCACGCGGCGTGGCGCTGGCCAGGCGAGCCTTCTCGGCCTCCTGCACGGCGCGCAGGAGGGGAATTTTCCCTTCGTCGGTGAAGTACACGCCAACGCCCAAGTTCACCTTGGTGGTGCGGGTGTCGGCATTGAAGGCTTCATTCAGGCCCAGGATCGGGTCGCGCGGGGCCATCTCGACGGCAGAAAACAAACTCATTTGGATTCTCGTGGTCAGCTGTGTAACAAAACGGAGGGCGTAGAATGCTTCGGGCTGCGCTGGCGGATCGCGTCGATGGCCCTACTGACAGGAACTGACAGTAGCGTGATGCCACAATGCTTGAAGCGGGTCCGCGCAACCCCAAGATTCTAGCGTATCCGCCAGTTTTTCCTCAGGTTTTTCCCTACCCTATGACGAATCTCGCCGAAGTCGCCCCGGTCCTGGACGAAGACAAATTCGTCACCTTTCCGGGCTCCCCGTTCCAGCTCTACCAGCCGTTCCCGCCCGCGGGGGACCAGCCCCAGGCCATCCGCCAGCTTGTGGAGGGCGTCGAGGATGGCCTGTCGTTCCAGACGCTGCTGGGCGTGACCGGGTCCGGCAAGACCTTCACCATGGCCAACGTCATCGCGCGCATGGGGCGGCCGGCCATCGTCTTTGCGCCGAACAAGACACTTGCGGCCCAGTTGTACTCGGAATTCCGCGAGTTTTTCCCGCGCAACGCGGTCGAGTACTTCGTCAGCTACTACGACTACTACCAGCCTGAGGCCTATGTGCCGCAGCGCGACCTGTTCATCGAGAAGGACTCGTCGATCAACGAGCATATCGAGCAGATGCGGCTGTCGGCCACCAAGAGCCTGCTCGAGCGGCGCGACACGATTATCGTGGCGACCGTGTCCGCGATCTACGGGATCGGCAATCCGAGCGAATACCATAAGATGATTCTGACGTTGCGCACCGGCGACAAGCTGAGCCAGCGCGACATCATCGCGCGGCTGATCGCCATGCAGTACACGCGCAACGAGACCGATTTCCAGCGCGGCACGTTCCGCGTGCGCGGCGACACGCTCGACATCTTCCCGGCCGAGCACGCCGAGATGGCCGTGCGCGTGGAGCTGTTCGACGATGAGGTCGACTCGCTCCAGTACTTCGACCCCCTGACCGGGCGCGTGCGTCAGAAGATTCCGCGTTTCACGGTCTACCCGTCGAGCCACTACGTCACGCCGCGCGATACCGTGCTGCGGGCGATCGAGGACATCAAGGTGGAACTGCGCGAGCGGCTCGATTTCTTCTACAAGGAGAATCGTCTCGTGGAGGCGCAACGGCTGGAGCAGCGCACGCGCTTCGACCTGGAAATGCTCTCGGAACTGGGCTTCTGCAAGGGCATCGAGAACTATTCCCGGCACCTTTCCGGCGCCAAGCCGGGCGAGCCGCCGCCGACGCTGGTCGATTACCTGCCGCCGGACGCGCTGATGTTCCTCGACGAGTCTCACGTGCTGATCGGCCAGCTCAACGGCATGTACAACGGCGACCGCGCGCGCAAGACCACGCTGGTCGAGTACGGCTTCCGCATGCCGTCCGCGCTGGACAACCGGCCGCTGAAATTCGACGAATTCGAACGCAAGATGCGCCAGGTGATGTTCGTCTCGGCCACGCCGGCGCAGTTCGAGAAGGACCATGCGGGGCAGGTGGTGGAGCAGGTGGTGCGGCCGACCGGCCTGGTCGACCCGATCATCATGGTGCGCCCGGCCACGACCCAGGTGGACGACCTGCTATCCGAGATCAACATCCGCGTGCAGGCCGGCGATCGCGTGCTGGTGACCACGCTGACCAAGCGGATGGCCGAGCAGCTGACCGAATTCCTGTCCGAGAACGGCGTCAAGGTACGTTATCTGCACTCGGACATCGATACCGTGGAACGCGTGGAGATCATCCGCGACCTGCGTCTTGGCACGTTTGACGTGCTGGTGGGGATCAACCTGCTGCGCGAGGGCCTCGATATTCCCGAGGTGTCGCTGGTGGCCATCCTCGATGCGGACAAGGAGGGCTTCCTGCGCGCCGAGCGCTCGCTGATCCAGACCATCGGCCGCGCCGCCCGGAACGTCAACGGCACCGCCATCCTCTATGCCGACCGCATGACGGATTCGATGAAGCGGGCGATCGACGAGACCGAGCGGCGCCGCATCAAGCAGATCGCGCATAACGAGGCCCATGGCATCACGCCGCGCGGCGTGGTCAAGCGGATCAAGGACATTATCGACGGGGTCTATGACCCGAACGAGGTCCGGGCGGAACTGAGCGCAGCCGCCGAGCGCGCGAAATACGAGGACATGAGCGAGAAGCAGGTCGCGAAGGAGATCAAGCGGCTGGAGAAGCAGATGCTCGACCATGCCAAGAATCTCGAGTTCGAAAAGGCGGCCCAGGTTCGCGACCAACTGGCCAAGCTGCGCGCCCAGGTGTTCGGGGCGAGCGGCGATCACATCCTATAGTGTCTAGGGTGTCCGGGGGCATCCACGCCGGACGGAGCCGGTCAACAACGAGGAGCGCGCCATGGTGACACAGTTCGAATACGGTGGTTACGCGGTGGTGGCGCGGGCAATTCCGCATGCCGGAGGCGGGTTTTCGGGCGTTGTGACGATCGCCGACGCGTTCGGCGAGGTCAGCGGTCCGACATTCGAATCGGAGACCGGCGCGGCGGCCACCCCGGAGGCGGCCCTGGCATTGGCCGAAGCTGCCGCCATGCGCACAATCGATGCCGGCGAGGTGAACTGACCCGGGCCAAGGGTCGCCGGCAGCACAGGAGACAAGACATGGCCTATAGCAGTGAATGGAAAAAGAGGGTTTTCGAGACGCACGAGATCCAGGTGCAGGTGAAACCCCGTTCGTCGATCGAGTGGGAATACACGGTGCGCGTCTGCCGCCCCGGCACCAATATCCGCGCGGCCGGCACGCTGGTGGAAACCGCGCCACCGACGGACCACTTCAAGACACCGGAAGAGGCGGAAGCGGCCGGCTGGGAGAGAGGGCGGGAGCTGGCGGTGCAGTTGGCATAGTGCCGACATCATCGGCAAAGTAAAATCATGCCGATGAAAAAATTCGCCATCCTGATGTGCTGCATGGGCAATATCTGCCGTTCGCCGACGGCGGAAGGCGTGCTGCGCGCCAAGTTGATCGCCGCGGGTCTTGCGGAGCAGGTCGAACTGGATTCCGCCGGTACCCACGACTATCACCTCGGGCGCCCGCCCGATGCCCGCAGCCAGCGCTACGCGCTGCAGCGCGGGTATGACCTGTCCGCGCTGCGGGCGCGCAAGGTGGGGGTGGCGGACTTCCAGCGCTTTGACCTTGTGCTGGCGATGGACCACGCCAATATGTCCACGCTACGCACACTGCATCCCGAAGTCAGCCCGGACAAGCTCCGGCTGCTGATGAGCTTTGCCACCCGGCACCCTGCCGAGGAAGTGCCCGATCCCTATTACGGCGAGGGCGATGGCTTCGAAACCGTGCTCGACTACGTCGAAGACGCCTGCGACGGTGTGGTAGCCATGCTGCGCGAACGGTTGGCGCCCACCCGCTGAGGTCCCCGCCAAGCCCCGCAGCCCCAGGCCGGCACGTTGCCGGCCCTCCAGAGATATCCATGGTTTTTTCCCTGTTCCGCAAATGGCGCAAGTGGCGCGAGTCACGCAATGCGAGCTTGCAGCTCGACGCCATCCTGGCCTCGGCCAATCCCGACGCCTTGCTCGCGGACCGCAACGCCTGGCTCGTCGAGCTGGGCTACTGGCTCCGGCGCGACGGCAGCCTGGCCGTCGATCCCGATCCGGATACCCACCCCGATCAGGCCAACGCCCCGGCGCGCAGCTATCCCGCCCACGTGCGGCTGCGTTACCTGCTCCAGGTGCTGGCGCGGCACCCCGATTGGGCGGATCGCTTCGCGCGCACCATCCGCTCGATCGTCCGTGACAACGATCCCACCTCGCTGTTCTGCGATACCGGCGTGGCCTCCCACCCCGGTTTCTGGGGCGAGATGGTCGATCGGCTCCAGGCGCGCTTCCTGCCGCCGCCGCCCAACCGCAACGACATGGCCGGCCTGTTCGCGCTGGTCTTTGCCGATGAGGCTGATGCGGATTGGGTCGATGGACTCGATGCCGACCTGATCGAGCGCATCGCGTCAGCGCTGCAATCGGGCGCCGGGGGCGATCGCATCCAGCTCGAGGACACGCTGGCCGCAAGCATCCAGGTGCTCGCCAGTCAGGTGCGCGCCACCGGCCTGAGCCAGTCAATTCGTTCGCGTCTGCCCGGCCGCGTGCAGGACACGCCATTTTTCCGGCTCGACATGGCCATCGCGGCGTTGTGCGAAGAGGGGCTGGCCCATGACAACGAGGTCTTCGGCCATCGGCTCAACTATTTCCGCGCGCTGCTCGATGGCTGTCTGGCCGCCGCGCAGCATGTCTATGCCGATCTCGAGGAGAACGGCGTCTCCGTCGAGGTGGTGTTCCAGATCGAGCGCATGAAGGTCCGCCTGGCGCGGATCGACCTGCTGCTCAACGCCTGGGTGGACCCAGGCCGCCACAGCCGCCACGCGCACCTGATGGCCGAGCTGATCCGCTCCACGCAGGCCCGGCGCAGCATCGCGCATCTGGCCGGCTCATCGTTCGCGCAACTGGCGCGCAAGGTGGTGGAGCGGTCCGCCGAGACCGGCGAGCACTACATCACGCGGGACCGTAAGGAGTACGGCGAGCTGCTGCGCGCGGCGGCCGGCGGCGGGCTGGTCACGGTGGTCACGGTCTATCTGAAATTTCTGATCTACGGCCTGCATCTGGACAAGTTCCTGGAGGGCCTGCTGGCCTCGCTGAACTATGCCGGCAGCTTCCTGGCGATCCATTTCGCGCATTTCACGCTGGCCACCAAGCAGCCGGCGATGACCGGCCCGGCGCTGGCGCACCGGCTCGATGGCGTAGGGCGGCCAGAGGGGCGCGAGGCCTTCGTCGACGACACCATCGCGATGATCCGCTCGAACGCGGCGGCGATTTTCGGCAACCTGGCCGTGGTGTTCCCGGTGGCACTGCTGGTGCAGTGGCTGGCCGGAAGGCTGCTCGGCGCCAACCTGATCACGCCGGCCAAGGCCATTGCCACGATCGAATCGTTCTCGATTCTCGGCCCCACGCCGCTCTACGCCGCGTTCACCGGCGTGCTGCTGTGGCTGTCGAGCCTGATCGCCGGCTGGGCGGACAACTGGTTCGCGCTGCACCGCGTGCACGACGTGATGGCCTACCACCGCCGGCTGCGCTACGTGCTGGGGCAGGGCGGGGCGATGAAGCTGGCGGATTTCTGGAAGCGCAATCTGTCGGGCATCGCGGGCAATGTGTCGCTGGGCTTCCTGCTTGGGCTCGGGCCGGAGATCCTGAGCTTCTTTGGACCGCATATGGAAGTGCGCCATGTGACGCTTTCCACCGGTTCCGTGGGCACGGCCATCGGCGTGCTCGGCATGGATGCACTGCGCATGCCGTCGCTCTGGCTGGCCGTGGCCGGTATCGCGCTGATGGGGGTGTTGAACGTGGCAGTCAGCTTTGCGCTGGCATTCTATATGGCGATGCGGTCGCGCAACCTGCCTCGCGTGGATCGGCGCGAACTCAGTGCGGCGGTGCGCAGGCGCATTGTGCGGCACCCGATGTCGCTGCTGATTCCGCCGCGCGCGGTGCCCGTGGCGGCGCCTGCGCCGGGCGATGTGGCCTGAAAAGCGTCGTGCCGGATACCGTGCACTGCAGCAGGGGTACTTGACTGATTTGGTCGGATAAATTTATACTTGAGCGAAACGATCAAGTATTTCCTTCTCCCCGAGCATCATGAGACTGACCACCAAAGGCCGTTTTGCGGTAACCGCCATGATCGACTTGGCCATGCGCCAGGATCAGGGGCCCGTCACGCTCGCTGGCATCAGCCAGCGCCAGAAAATCTCTCTGTCCTACCTGGAGCAGCTGTTTGGCAAGCTGCGCCGGCACGAGATCGTGGAAAGCGTGCGCGGTCCGGGGGGTGGCTACAGCCTCGCCCGCAAGGCCGAGGACGTCACCGTGGCGGACATCATCATCGCCGTGGACGAGCCACTGGACGCCACGCAGTGCGGCGGGAAGGGCAATTGTAACGGAGATGACGGATCCGGGCGATGCATGACCCACGAGCTGTGGGCCACGCTGAACCAGAAGATGGTCGAGTACCTCGACTCCGTCTCCCTGAAGAACCTCGTTGACCAGCAGCGCGCCCGCCAGCCGGCGGTGCTGCACGACATGCGCGAAGACGCCGCGCAGCCCGTGCCGGTGACGCGCAGCAAGGCCGAGAAGCAGGAAAAGCCGGCGCGCCCCCGCGTGGTGAACTCGGTGTTCAGCCTCGCGCAGTCCTGAGCAGATTTCAGATAGTTGGTTTAAACTATCGGTAGACAGTAAGCGATTAGCGGTCCCTATAAGGCAGTCATAACGATGAGCACCCCACATTTCCCCATCTACATGGATTATTCGGCCACGACGCCGGTGGACCCGCGCGTAGCCGACAAGATGATTCCGTACCTGCGCGAGCAGTTCGGCAATCCGGCCTCGCGTAGCCACGCCTATGGCTGGGAAGCCGAGCGCGCGGTCGAAGAAGCGCGTGAGCAGGTGGCCGCGCTGGTGGGCGCCGATCCGCGCGAGATCGTGTGGACGTCGGGCGCAACCGAGTCGAACAACCTGGCCATCAAGGGTGCCGCGAACTTCTACTCGGGCAAGGGCAAGCATCTGATTACGGTGAAGACCGAGCACAAGGCGGTACTGGACACCACCCGCGAGCTCGAACGCCAGGGCTTCGAGGTGACCTACCTCGACGTCAAGGACGACGGCCTGATCGACATGGACGTGTTCCAGCAGGCGATTCGCCCGGATACGATCCTGGTGTCGGTGATGCTGGTGAACAACGAGATCGGCGTGATCCAGGACGTGGCGCAGATCGGCGAAATTTGCCGCGCCAAGGGCATCATCTTCCATTGCGATGCGGCCCAGGCCACCGGCAAGGTCACCATCGACCTGAACACGCTGAAGTGCGACCTGATGTCGTTCTCGGCCCACAAGACCTACGGCCCGAAGGGCGTGGGCGCGCTGTATGTACGTCGCAAGCCGCGTGTGCGGATTGAGGCGCAAATGCACGGCGGTGGTCACGAGCGCGGCATGCGTTCGGGCACGCTGGCCACGCACCAGATCGTCGGCATGGGCGAAGCGTTCCGCCTGGCCCGCGAGGAAATGGCCACCGAGAACGAACGGATCCGCATGCTGCGTGACCGCCTGTGGCGCGGCCTGTCGGGCATGGAAGAGGTGTACCTGAACGGCTCGCTGGAACACCGCGTGCCGCACAACCTGAACGTGAGCTTCAACTTCGTGGAAGGCGAGTCCCTGATCATGGCGATCAAGGACGTGGCCGTGTCGTCGGGCTCGGCCTGCACGTCGGCCTCGCTGGAGCCGTCGTACGTACTGCGCGCCCTGGGCCGCAACGACGAACTGGCGCACAGCTCCATCCGTTTCACGGTGGGCCGCTTCACCACCGAGCAGGAGATCGACTACACGATCGAACTGCTGAAGAACAAGATCGGCAAGCTGCGCGACCTGTCGCCGCTGTGGGAAATGTTCAAGGACGGTGTCGACCTGAACTCGATCCAGTGGGCCGCCCACTGAGCAGCGCCCAAAACAATAACGACCCCCATTCAAGATTCGTCAGAGGTAGCCAAAATGTCTTACAGCAACAAGGTTCTCGACCACTATGAAAATCCGCGCAACGTCGGTTCGTTCGACAAGAACGACGACGCGGTGGGCACCGGCATGGTCGGCGCTCCGGCCTGCGGCGACGTGATGAAGTTGCAGATCAAGGTGAATGAGGCGGGCGTGATCGAAGACGCCAAGTTCAAGACCTACGGTTGCGGCTCGGCCATCGCGTCGTCGTCGCTGGTGACCGAATGGGTCAAGGGCAAGACCGTCGACCAGGCCCTTGAGATCAAGAACACGCACATCGCCGAGGAACTGGCGCTGCCGCCGGTGAAGATCCACTGCTCGATCCTGGCCGAGGACGCCATCAAGGCGGCGGTCGACGACTACAAGAAGAAGCACGGCGTTCCCGCCGCGCAGCAGGCTGCCTGATCGGCGGACTGGCTTTTTCGTTGGAAACTGCCGCGCCCGGCGCATTGGCCGGACGCGGTGTCTGACAGCAAGGCAACGATGATCACAATGACCGAAAAGGCGGCGAAGCACGTCGCCCGCTACCTGGAACGCCGCGGCAAGGGCGTGGGCCTGCGCGTGGGTGTGAAGACCACCGGCTGCTCCGGCCTGGCTTACAAGCTTGAATACGTGGACGAAGTGCTACCCGAGGACCAGGTCTTCGAGACGCGGGGCCTCAAGGTGATCGTCGACCCGAAAAGTCTGCCGTACATCGACGGCACTGAACTGGACTTCGCACGCGAAGGGTTGAACGAGGGTTTCCGCTTCAACAACCCGAACGTCAAGGACGAGTGCGGCTGCGGCGAGTCGTTCCGGGTCTGATATCCGGCGACGTGCTGAAGTGCGCTGAAGTGCAATGAAGTGCGAAAGGGGGGCGGCGTGGCCGCTCCTTTTTGTTGGGGAAGGTTTTGAAAGACGATTTTTTCTCGCTGTTCGGCTTGCCGGTGCGCTTCGATGTGGATCAGGCATCACTCGATGAAGCCTACCGCACCGTGCAGTCTCAGGCCCATCCGGACCGCTTTGCCAACGCCGGCGACGCCGAGCGGCGCGTGGCGATGCAATGGGCCGCGCACGCCAACGAAGCCTATCGCACGCTGCGCCAGCCGCTGAAACGCGCCATCTACCTGCTCACGCTGCGCGGCGTGGACATCCAGGCGGAGAACAATACCGCCATGGCCCCGGCCTTCCTGATGCAGCAGATGGAATGGCGCGAGGCGCTGCAGGAAGCGGTGGAAGACCGCGCAACGGACCGGCTCGACGGCCTGCTGCGCGACCTGCGCCAGGAACGGCGCGAGCGCCTGGAGGCGCTCGGCGCGCTGCTCGATGCCGGGAGCAATGAGGCAGCCGGCGCTGCGGCGCGGCAATTGATGTTTATCGAGAAGATCGAACACGACGCCAGCGAGGCGATCGACCGGCTGGAAAACTAGGCGAATCGCCAGTCTCCCGGCACGGTCCTCCCCGGCGAAGTCCGGACATCGCCCCACAAGAACACGCGAAGAATCATCATGGCACTGCTCCAGATTTCCGAACCCGGCATGTCGCCGGCCCCCCACCAGCGGCGCCTGGCAGTCGGTATCGACCTTGGCACCACCAACTCGCTGGTGGCTGCTGTGCGCAACAGCATTCCCGAAGTGTTGTCCGACGAGCGCGGCCGTCCGCTGCTGCCCTCGGTCGTGCGCTACCTGCCGGACCGTACGGCCCACATCGGCTATCGCGCGCAGGACGAAGCCGTGCGCGACCCCAAGAACACCATCGTCTCCGTCAAGCGTTTCATGGGCCGTGGCCTGCGCGACGTGGCCAATATCGAGCACAGCCCGTACGACTTCGTCGATGCGCCGGGCATGGTGCAGATCAAGACTGCCGCCGGGGTGAAGAGCCCGGTGGAGGTGTCGGCCGAGATCCTGGCGACGCTGCGTCAGCGCGCCGAGGATTCGCTTGGCGACGATCTCGTCGGCGCCGTGATCACGGTGCCGGCCTATTTCGATGACGCCCAGCGCCAGGCCACCAAGGACGCGGCCCAACTGGCCGGCCTGGAGGTGCTGCGCCTGCTCAACGAGCCGACCGCGGCGGCCATTGCCTACGGCCTCGACAACGCGGCCGAAGGGATTTACGCGGTTTACGATCTCGGCGGCGGCACCTTCGACATCTCCGTGCTCAAGCTGACCAAGGGCGTGTTCGAAGTGATGTCCACCGGCGGTGACTCCGCGCTTGGTGGTGACGATTTCGATCAGCGCCTGCTGTGCTGGATCGTGGAACAGGCCGGCCTGCAGCCGCTGTCCGCCGAAGACACCCGGCTGCTGATGGTGCGCGCCCGTGCCGCCAAGGAAGCCTTGTCCGAGAGCGACAGCACGGTGATCGACGCGGTGCTGGCCAGTGGCGAGATCGTTCACCTGCCGCTGTCCGCCTCGGTTTTCAACGATATTACGAAGCATCTGGTGCAGAAAACGCTGGCGCCGGCGCGCAAGGCGCTGCGCGATGCCGGCGTCGAGACGCAGGACGTGAAGGGCGTCGTGCTGGTGGGCGGTGCCACGCGCATGCCGTCGATCCGCAAGGCTGTGGGCGACTACTTCGGCCAGACGCCGCTGACCAACCTCGATCCGGACAAGGTCGTGGCCCTCGGCGCCGCCATGCAGGCCAACCTGCTGGCCGGCAACCACGCGCCCGGCGAGGACTGGCTGCTGCTCGACGTGATTCCGCTCTCGCTGGGCGTGGAAACGATGGGCGGACTGGTCGAGAAGATCATCCCGCGCAACAGCACGATTCCCGTGGCACGCGCCCAGGAATTCACGACGTTCAAGGACGGCCAGACCGCGATCGCGATCCACGTGCTTCAGGGCGAGCGCGAATTGGCGAGCGATTGCCGCTCGCTGGCGCGCTTCGAGCTGCGCGGCATTCCGCCGATGGTGGCCGGTGCCGCGCGGATCCGCGTGACCTATCAGGTGGATGCCGACGGCCTGCTGTCGGTGGCCGCGCGCGAGATGCACTCGGGCGTGGAGGCGTCAGTCTCGGTCAAGCCGTCCTACGGCCTGGCTGACGACGACATCGCGCGCATGCTGCAGGACAGCTTCCGCGAGGCCGAGCACGACATGAAGACCCGCGCGCTGGCCGAGGAACGCGTGGAAGCCGAACGGCTGGTGGAAGCCACCACGCGCGCGCTCGAGGTGGACGGCGACCTGCTGACCGCCGAGGAGCGCGCGAGCGTGGAAGTGCTGATGGCCAATGTGCGACAGATTGCAACAGGCGACGACCACCACGCGATCAAGACCGCCGTGGAGCAGTTGTCGCATGGCACGGACGAATTTGCCGCACGCCGCATGGACCGCTCGATCAAAAGCGCGCTGGCGGGGCGCAAGGTGCAGGAGCTCGGCTGAGCCGCACCGAATTGAGAATAGTCATACCAGGACAGACATGGCACAAATCATCGTATTGCCTCACGTGGAACTGTGCCCCGAGGGGGCCGTGTTCGAGGCACCCCAGGGCACCAGCATTTGCGACGCGCTGCTGAGCCAGGGCATCAACATCGAGCACGCCTGCGAGAAGTCTTGCGCCTGCACCACGTGCCACGTGGTAGTGCGCGAAGGCTTCAATTCGCTGGAAGACGCCGAGGAAAAGGAAGAAGACCTGCTCGACAAGGCCTGGGGCCTGGAGCCGAACTCGCGCCTGTCTTGCCAGGCGCTGGTGGCGGACGCGGATCTGACCGTAGAAATTCCAAAATACACGATCAACCACGCCAAGGAAGGCCACTGAGATGAAATGGACTGACACCTTCGACATCGCCGCGGCGCTCTACGACAAGTACCCCGAGGTGGACCCAGTGACGGTCCGCTTCACGCAACTGCGCCAGTGGGTCCTTGAACTGGACGGCTTCGACGACCTGCCCGAGCGCTCGGGTGAGAAGATTCTCGAGGCGATCCAGGCTGCGTGGATCGAGGAAGCGGCGTAAAGCTGCACCTATCGTAGATCGATGAAAAACGGCCGCGCTGGCATCCACCAGCGCGGCCGTTTCGCTTTCCCAGGGGAAGCGCTTACCCCCGCTTACCCCGTTACCAGCACGCCACGTTCCATGTGGACACGCTGGCCCACATCTACCCCCGGCGGGTTCTTGTAGGTGAAGGTGCGGCGCGTGCCATCGTCCATCTGCACGCTGACGCGGTAGGCCTTGTCCTTGTTCACGTGCTTCTCGACCACGTTGCCGGCGTAACCGCCCGCCGCCGCACCGGCTACGGTGCCGAGAATCCGGCCGTTGCCGCTGCCGATCTGGTTGCCGAGCAGGCCGCCCACCACGGCGCCGCCGACCGCGCCCACGCCGCTGGTGGGCTTCTCCGATTCCACGACGCTCACGGCCGTGACGCGGCCAGCCGTATGGCTGGGCCGGGTGGCGGGACGCTCCTCGGCCTGAGCCTGCTGCGGGGGCGGCTCGTTACGCGCCTGCTGGGATTGTTGGGATTGCTGGGCCTGTTGAGCCTGTTGGGCGTCATAAGCCGGCGGGCGGGTGGTCGAACCCGGCGGGGGGGTAATGGACTGGGTGGCGACCGGGGCCGGGTAGTCGGCTGGCCCCTGGTTCGCCTTCGTGAGCGGCAACACGCCGGTCACGGCCGCCACCGCGGTCAGGCTGGCCACCACTACGGCGACTGCCGCGGCGCCGACCAGCGGGTGCAGGCGGCGCTGGGGCGGCAGCGGCGGGGTGGGCGAATTCGACGGATGGGCGGTAGCGGGAGTGGGGTGCTGCATTTGTTGTTCTCCGGGTGACCGGACTTGCCGGTCGATACCCCAAGTGTGGCCGAATCGCGCCCCGATTGCCGTTCGATTTTGTAAGCATTCGTAGCGCGGAAAACCCTTGTCAATCATGGGTTTGTCGCGCTATCGGAGTGCGTCCTACAGGCGCTCCAGTAACAAATTGGCTCATGGAAGCGGGCGCTCCCTCTAACATTTTCCCTCATCCTCAAGCCCGTAAGTACATGCGAAGGGGTCGTACCATTTGTTCTTTCCATAGTAGACGTAGACCTTATCGCCTCCGTGCGTCCATACCAGTGTTGCCGTCCCGCCGGAATATAGGCTCCACGCCCCGGTACTGCTGTCCCCGAACACGACGGTGCCCGTGGCATAACATGGGGAGTAGTAGTCGTGGAGCACCATGCGCGCCTGGACAGGGTATATCTTGGAAAAGAAGTTCTTTACCTGCGTCACCGTTGGCCGGAATCTCTTGCATAGCTCGGCTGTCCGCGGATCTCCATCTGGTAGCGATTGGCCGACTTCTTCAATCACCACTTTTCTGACATCTCTGGCTGAGCAAAGCGCGGCCGTCATGCACAGCAAAACAAAGGCAGCGGATCTCAAGAGGGGAAGAGTTCTTGATCTCACCATTTTGCGGTCCTCGCTTCGGTCAGGTTCTTGTAGGAAATATCGGGGTGCCGATAGACTTCCCGCGCCGCCACCGCAAAGGTGTCCATGAGCTCTGAGATCAGCCAGTCCAATGAAGAGTTTTGAGCGGCAGTTACATCCTCGTAAACTTCCTTGTTCTTGGGTCCGATGGCCATGCCTACCAGCTCTATGCCTATCGAGTCATGATTGGATGGAAATCGGTTGGGCCATTTTTTCTTTACTTCGTGTCGATGTAGCGCACCAGTTCCGAGCTTGGATATCTTGTCTAGCTCGATGGGAGAGCACTGTTTGGTCAAAATGCAGCGCGACCGGAGTCGTCCGACGTGATTCGTCACTCTCCGCAAGGATGCGGTTTGATAGATGATGCCGTCCTTGTCTATCAAGAAGTGAGCGCCATTGGCCGCAACATCGCCATAGCTGTTAAATGTATGGGACGACTCCGGGGCGCTTGTCTGGTGTACAACGATCCCATTTACGGTATCCATCGGTCCGCGCTCGATCTTCGGGAAAATCTTCACCCTCACTCGCTCCGCGTCGACATGCCCTTGCTTCGTAATAAATAGCATCCTCGCTCCTGGTTAGGTCGCCCTTATCAACTGGGGGCGGCCATCAACCTAGCAGGAGCGAACACAGGGAAACAATCGCTGATTCCTTAGACCGCGGGTACAGAGACGTTCGCATTTCGGTCGCCACAAAGAAAAACCCCACACTCGAAAAAGTGTGGGGTTTGTCAGTGCTCTGCCACCTGCCACGCATGCGGTGGGTTGTCTGGGTGCGTACCTGCGGTTCAGTCCTCGCGGCGCAGGTGCGGGAACAGGATGACGTCGCGGATGTTCGGGCTGTCGGTCAGCAGCATCACCAGACGGTCGATGCCGATGCCGCAGCCACCCGTCGGAGGCATGCCGTACTCGAGCGCGCGGATGTAGTCGGCGTCGAAGTACATCGCTTCCTCGTCGCCGGCGTCCTTCTGCTCCACCTGCTTGCGGAAGCGGTCAGCCTGATCCTCGGCATCGTTCAATTCCGAGAAGCCGTTAGCGATCTCGCGGCCCGTGATGAACAGCTCGAAACGCTCGGTGATGCCCGGCAACGTGTCCGAGGCGCGCGCCAGCGGTGACACTTCGACGGGGTAATCGACGATAAAGGTCGGCTCCCACAGTTGGCTCTCGGCCGTTTCCTCAAACAGCACCAGCTGCAGCGTGCCGAGGCCGGCGTTCAGGAACTGCGGCGCGCTCGTATTCACGCCAAATTTCTTCAGTTCGGTGCGCAGGAAATCGGCATCGGTCAGTTGCGCGTCGGTGTACTCGGGCGCGAACTTCTGGATCGCCTGGCAGATCGTCAGGCGATGGAACGGCTTGGCGAGATCCAACTCGCGGCCCTGGTAGGTCACCGTGGCGCTGCCGCGCGCATCGATGGCCGCCTGGCGGATCAGGTTCTCGGTGAAGTCCATCAGCCAGCGGTAGTCCGTGTAGGCCGCGTAGAACTCCATCATCGTGAACTCGGGGTTGTGGCGCGGGCTCACCCCTTCGTTACGGAAATTACGATTGATCTCGAACACGCGCTCGAAGCCGCCGACGACCAGGCGCTTCAGATACAGCTCGGGCGCGATGCGCAGGAACATCTGCATGTCCAGCGCGTTGTGGTGCGTAATGAAAGGCTTGGCCGCCGCACCGCCCGGAATCGGGTGCAGCATCGGCGTTTCCACTTCCATGAAGCCGGCGTCGGCCATATGGCGGCGCAGCGACGAAATGGCGTTTGTACGAGCCCGGAACGTGGCGCGTGTCTCGGGCGAGACGATCAGGTCCACATAGCGCTGGCGGTACTTGGTCTCCTGGTCGGCCAGGCCGTGGAACTTGTCCGGCAGCGGGCGCAGCGACTTCGACAGCAGGCGTAGTTCGCGCACCTGCACCGACAGCTCACCCTTGTTGGTGCGGAACAGCTCGCCGCGCGCGCTGATGATGTCGCCCAGGTCCCAGTGCTTGAACGCGGCGTAGACGTCTTCGCCCACCTTGTCACGCGTGACGTAGAACTGGATCTGGCCGCTGCCGTCCTGCACGGTCGCAAAGCTGGCCTTGCCCATCACGCGCTTGAGCATCATCCGGCCGGCGATGGCCACTTCCACGGGCTGCGCTTCCAGCGTGGCCTGGTCGGTCTCGCCGTGCTCGGCGTGGAGCGCGGCGGCCTGATGCGTCGGGCGGAAGTCGTTGGGGAAGGCCACGCCTTGCTGGCGCAGGGCCTGCAGTTTCTCGCGCCGCTCCGCGATGATCTTGTTCTCGTCGGCGGCAGGCGTATCGGCGGCTGGGGCGCGGGTCGGTTCGGTCATGATGTGTCGGTGGATCGCTCCGGCTTGGCGCCGGCGCGGTTCGGTTCAGTTCGGTTCAGTAATTGCGGATGTCGTCGAGTTCGGTCTTGCCGAAGTCGGGACGCTCCAGGTAAGCCACGATGCGCCGCGCCGTGTCTTCGGGCGAGGCGAGCTGGTCGTTGGCCTTGAGATCGCGGAAGCGCTGCACGGCCGCGAAGTCCGCACCGCGGATGGTTTCCTGCATGTCGGTATCGACCACGCCCGGCGCCAGCGCCACGGCGCGCACCGCGCGCGGCTCCGGCACGCTCGCGTACTCGGCGTTAACCGAGCGGATGAATATGTCGAGCGCGGCCTTGCCGGCGCAATAGGCGCTCCAGCCCGGCACCGGGTTGCGCGCGGCGCCCGACGAGATCGCCAGCACCTTGCGCGCGCAGTCAAAGCGGGCAGTGTGCTCGATGAACGCGCCTGTCATGGTCATCGGCGTGGCCAGGTTGGTCAGCAGATGGGGGATGAGCGTGGTCTCGTGCAGCGCCGTGATCGGGCCAATCGGCTCTACCACGCCGGCATTGAGGATCAGCGTCACGCTGGCCGGGGCATCGTCCACGGCATCAAGCACGCTGCCCAGCCAGCCGGCGGCCGCGCTGGGCTGGGACAGGTCCTGCAGGTGCCAGGCCACCGGCACGCCGCTGGCGGCGATATCCGCCTCCAGTTCGGGGCTGCGGCTGCGCGCCACGCAGATCACCCGGTTGCCCGGTTTCAGCAACGCGCGGGTCAGTGCCGCGCCCAGGCCGCGCGATGCGCCCGTGACGATATAGAGATGGATACCTGCGCTCATGGTGCCCCGGATGTCCTGGTGGTCTTGGTGGTTCGAAGTTGAAGCGGAATGCGTCGAAGTTGGCCGGCGGAAACCGGCGCGCCACCCCGGGGGCGGCGCGCTGGTCTGCTTACAGGCCCTGTTTCAGGCTGGCCTCGATGAACGGATCGAGGTCGCCGTCCAGCACCTTCTGGGTGTTGGACATTTCCACATTGGTGCGCAGGTCCTTGATCCGGCTCTGGTCCAGCACATACGAGCGGATCTGGTGGCCCCAGCCCACATCGGTCTTGCCGGCTTCGAGCTTGTCGGCCTCGGCCTGACGCTTGCGCATCTCATGCTCGTACAGGCGCGACTTCAGCATCGACATGGCCTCGGCACGGTTACGGTGCTGCGAACGGTCGTTCTGGCACTGCACGACGATGCCGGTGGGGATGTGGGTAATCCGCACCGCCGAATCGGTCTTGTTGATGTGCTGCCCGCCCGCGCCCGATGCGCGGTAGGTATCCACGCGCAGGTCGGCCGGATTGACTTCCACCTCGAACGAATCGTCCACCTCGGGGTAAACGAACACCGACGAGAACGACGTATGGCGGCCGCCCGACGAATCGAACGGCGACTTGCGCACCAGGCGGTGCACGCCGGTCTCGGTACGCAGGTAGCCGAACGCGTAGTCGCCCTCGATCTTGATGGTGGCGCTCTTGATGCCGGCCACGTCGCCCTCGGACTCTTCGAGCACCTCGGCCTTGAAGCCCTTGCGCTCGCAGTACTTCAGGTACTGGCGCAGCAGCATCGACGCCCAGTCGCACGCTTCCGTGCCGCCGGCGCCGGCCTGGATGTCGATGAAGGCGTTGGCCTGGTCCATCTCGCCCGAGAACATGCGGCGGAATTCCATGCCGGCCACGATCTCCTCGAAGCCCTTGACGTCGGTTTCGATGGATTCGAGCGTTTCATCGTCGCCTTCCTCGCGCGCGAGCTCGAACAGCTCGTCGGCGCCAGTCAGGTCGTCCGTCAGCTTGCCGAGGACCTGTACCACGGCCTCGAGCGCTTTCTTTTCCTTACCCAGGTCCTGGGCCCGCTTGGGGTTGTTCCAGACCTCGGGGTCTTCCAGCTCGCCGTTGACTTCGTCCAGGCGTCCTACTTTGACATCGTAGTCAAAGATACCCCCGTAGATCTTCCGTCCGGGAACGGAGATCGGAGATGGCACCGGAGATGGCGTTGAGGCGTTCTGCTTCCATGATGTTCCTGCGCTTCCAAAACCTTGAATTATAGCGGATTGGCGCCGTAAATCCCGGGAGGGATCGTCGCGTGTGGCGAACCGTTCGCGATGCGAACGGTCTACCAGGGGATCGCGGCGCCACTTGGCAACACTTCGGCGACAATATCGGTGAGTAACAGGAGTGAATTCGGACGCATGACAGCAAGCAACTTCGCCAGACCAGACGTGTCTGCGGCCCGCCGCCGCGCGCTGGGCCGCCTTGGCGCGGCAACGATGGCCACGCTCACGGCCACGCTGCTCGCCGCCTGTGGCACGACCCCGACAGAACCGGCGCCGGACGGCTTCTACCGCGTGGAACGCGGCGACACCATGTACTCGATCGCCCGGCGCAACCGGCGCTCCGTGGCCGAACTGGCCCGCTGGAACGACCTGACGGACACCAACCAGATCGAGGTCGGGCAACTGATCCGGGTGCGGCCGCCAGCCGCGGCGGCGGCAGCGTCGGCATCGGCACCGTCCAAATCATCGGAAAAATCTGAAAATTCGGCCAAACAGGCCGATACCGCGCCATCGCGCCCGCCGGCCAACGCCATCAAGCTGCAATGGCCGGCCGACGGCCGCGTGACGGGCCGCTTCGCCCTGCCGGCCGAGAAGGGCCTGCGGATCGAGGTGCCGGCCAACGGCAAGGTCCGCGCTGCCGCCAGCGGCTGGGCCATCCACGTCGGCACCCTGCGCGGCTACGGCATGCTGGTGATCGTGAAGCACAGCGACGACTGGCTGACCGTGTACGGCAACCTCGACAAACCGCTGGTCAAGGAAGGCGCCCGCATCACCACGGGGCAGGAAATCGGCAGCATGGCCGGCGCGGCCGAGCTGCACTTCGAGGTGCGCGGCAACGGCAAGCCGGTGAATCCAGCCACCTACCTGCCGGCGCGCGGGTAGGGAGATTGCCTGCGGCAGGCTATTGGGCGCCTGGATCTTTCGGTTTGGGCGCCTTGAATGGCTTGATCACGTATTTCTCGCCATGCTTGCGGCAGTCATTGGCGACGGCGCGCCACCAGGCTTCGGTGACGAGGTAGGTGCTGCCGTTGATGTCGTCGGGGGTAGGGACGGTGTCCCGGCCCAATTTCAAGGTGCGATTCGCAGCCGTCAACCCGATGTCACGCATATCCCGATACAGATTTCCCCGCCATAGCATGAGGGTTTGCTCCTCGTCCCATAGCACCCAAGCCTGGGACGTGCCGTCTGGCCATTTGTAGCCAACGGCGCAGAAGCGATTGGTTCGACCATTCTTTCCGGAGCTCAATAGAACATGCTTCATGGCGTGGAGTGGCTGTCGATAATAGGGATTCGTTGATACCTTAATTCGGCTGCTCGCCACTTCGGCAATGCCAGGCGGCAGCGGGCCTGCTGCCTGGGTGCTGAGGCAGGCGAAGGCCAGTATCACGGGCAAGATGAATCGTTGCTTCATCGCCTTGCCTCCAGTGCTCCGCTGGTGTTCGGCGTCAATTGAGCCAGGAATGCGTCGGTCAGGGTATAGAAGTCCTGGCCGCCCTTGGCGCGAAACTTGACGAAGTTGTGCCCTGGGCTATCCGAGCCTTCAGTTTTCCATGCGTATAGCTTCTTGGGGCAAGGGTCGGCGCCGGCCTTCGTGCCCTTGGAGACGGCGATAGCATGTTCCACAAAGATCTGATGAGATCTGTAACGATTGTCTGCACCATCGTGCGCCAGATTGAGTATGGCGTTCAGTGTGACGTTCTGCGCTGGAGCCAGTTGTGGAAATTGCTCAAAGCCTTCGACCTGTCGTTGAGCCTTGATCAGCGTGGTCAAAGTGGAGGCGCCCCGAGCGGAGAAGTGTTGCGGCCCCAACTTCAGACGGTTCCGAAGTACGTGCACCATCCACTGCATGCTCTCCAGCGACTCATCCAGGCTCACAAACTTGGGATGGCTCGGGGCGGCGTTCTCGACAATCAACATCCGCGCGAGAATCCCTGCCTCGGTATCCGCTTCCGGGAGCTTGAGTCGCGGCTCAAGCTCCACGGTCAGCCGTGCCGTATTGCTGTCCTTATGTTGCAGTCGCCCCTGTGCGTCTGTTACGTAAGCGTCCAGATGGACGACGCGTCGGCTGACGATGCTGTGATCCTGCACTTCCAGTCGGAGCACCTGCTCGGCTCTTCTGTCATCGACCCTTAGCGGCACGACGCTTAGGACGCTGTCAGTACTCCGGAGAACGAGGTGTTTCCTATGTGGACCGAGTCCGGAAACCTTGAACTGGAGTCGATTCCTCGGAAAGAGGGTGATTTGCGCGCCGAGTGGCGCGCCGTTGCTGCGCAGGAGTTTGGCCATATTGCTTCAACCATGAGGAGGAAGCGGCCATTGTTCAGGCCCGCGACTGCGCGCGTAAATCGTAGAACAGCGGAAATGTGTACCAGTTTTCCGCAGTCCCGCCAGCGTCTGCCGATTTACTGCGCGTGTTCGATCACCAGTTGCACGCGCGTGACCCCGTTGAAGGTGTTGTTGTCCAGCCGGTAGGCCACCGTCGCGCTGGCGCCGTCGAGGGCGTCGGCGTGGTTGAACCAGATCGCGTCGAAGCGCTGGCTGCCGCGCCCCAGTTGCAGCTTCAGATGCTTGCCCTTGAGCACGGTCTGGCGCAGGACATCGAATTCCCCGCAGAACGTGGGGGGCGGGAAGCCCTGGCCCCAGACCTGACCTTCTAGCAATGCGACGAATTCCGGGCTGAAGCACGATTCCTCGATGTCGCCATCGGTCTCGATCACGCGCGCCAGCTGGTCGTCCGTCAGCCATTCGCGGCCAACGGCTTCGAACGCCGACATGAAGGTGTCGAAGTCGGCCGAGCGTACGGTCAGGCCAGCCGCCATCGCATGTCCGCCAAATTTCACGAGCAGGCCGGGGTGCCGCTTCGACACCAGATCGAGCGCATCGCGCAGGTGGAACCCCGGGATCGAGCGGCCCGAGCCCTTGATGTGTTCCTCGTCGCCCGGTGCGAAAGTGATGGTCGGGCGGTGGAATTTCTCCTTGAGCCGCGACGCCACGATGCCGATGACCCCCTGGTGCCAGGTGTCGTTGAACACGCTGAGCGTGTAGCGCGATGCCGGATCCAGTCCCGCCAGCGGCTGTTCCAGGATCTGCAGGGCCTCCTGCTGCATGCCGGCCTCGATATCGCGCCGCTCGCGGTTCATGCCGTCCAGTTCCTGGGCGATTTCCCACGCGCGGTTCGGGTCGTCGGTCAGCAGGCATTCGATGCCGAGCGACATGTCGGCGAGCCGTCCTGCCGCATTGAGCCGGGGACCCAGGCCGAAACCAAGGTCGAACGTATTCGCCCGCGTGGCCTCACGCCCTGCCGCGCGGAACAGCGCCGCCACGCCCGGATGCATGCGCCCGGCGCGCATCCGGCGCAGCCCCTGGGCCACGAGGATGCGGTTGTTGGTGTCCAGCTTCACAACGTCCGCGACGGTACCGAGCGCGACGAGGTCAAGCAGGGTTTGCAGCGGCGGCTGGGTCGCCTGGGTGAACGCGCCGCGCCGGCGCAGCTCCGCACGCAGGGCCAGCAGCACGTAGAACATCACGCCCACGCCCGCCAGGTTCTTGCTCGGGAACTCGCAGCCGGGCTGGTTTGGGTTGACGATGACCGCCGCCTCCGGCAGCTCCGCGCCGGGGAGGTGGTGGTCGGTCACCACCACGTCGATGCCGAGCGCATTGGCCGCCGCCACGCCGTCGACCGATGCAATGCCGTTGTCGACGGTGACGATGACGTCCGGCTGCTGCTGGGCGGCCAGCGCCACGATCTCGGGCGTCAGCCCGTAGCCGTACTCGAAGCGGTTTGGTACGATGAAATCCACGCGCGCGCCGAGCATCCGCAGCCCGCGCACGCCCACGGCGCAGGCCGTGGCGCCGTCGCAGTCGTAGTCGGCCACGATCAGCAGCTTGCGGTTGGCGGCGATGGCATCGGCCAGATACTCGGCCGCGTGGCCGATGCCCTTCATCGTCGTGGGCGGTGTCAGTTCCGGCAGTTCGGTGGCCAGGTCGGACGGATGCAGCACGCCGCGCGCCGACAGGATGCGGGCCAGCGTGGGGTGCAGGCCCGACTTGGCCAGCACATCGGCGTGGGGTTCGGAATAAGAGCGGATGGCGATCCGGGTCATGGTCGTTTGTCCAGAAAAGCGGGCGCGAAAGCGGAAAACGCGCGGATCAGGCCACCATGGCCAGGTCGGAAAGCAGGGCGCGCCAGTCGCCGCGCGCGCCCATGCCACGCCAGAACTTGCGCAGGTCGGCACGCCGCACGGTGAACTCGGCGTAGTGGTTGTCGCCGCCCAGCACGAGGGTGACGCCCATGATGCGGCCATCGGCCAAGGCCGCCAGTACCGGGGTGAACCACTCGGCGTCGAGTGCGTGCATGCGCTCAAGCCAGAGGCCCCAGTCCTGGGCGATATGGGCCTCGGTGGCGGTGTCGAGCATCGCCATGACATGGCCGTCGGCCTTCGCAATTTCCTCGAATTTGGCTGGCTGCGGGTCAAGCAGGCTATCGCTGGCGAGGGCCAGGCCAGCCAGGAAGGGGTCGTCCGTCAGCACGGCGTCGGCCAGCCGGTTGACGAGGCTCAGCTTGCCCCCGCCGTGGAGCCACACTGAATTAATGGTCAGGCGGCCCTCGGCCTCGCGCGCCTGGTTGACCGGATGGTCGTGCCAGGTCATCTGGATCTCGTTCTGGAGGCGTCGCCAGTCGCGCGCCCGCGCGCCGGCTTGCAGCCAGATGTCGATATTGCGGCCCGTGGCGCGCACCGGCGTGGTGGCTTCCAGCTCGCCGAATACATCGTCGGCCACATACCAGCGGGCGGGGTGGGGCGCGTCCAGCGCAATGCCGGACTCACGGAGCAGGTCGTCGATGGCGGCGCGCAGCGCAGCGGCCTCGTCGGGGCGGATCTCAAGCTGGTCCGGATGCATCAACACAAGGTGATCCCGCGCCGCGTGGATATGAACCGGCTGGAGGCAGGCCCAGCCCTGATCGCCGTTTTCTTCCCGGATCAGGGAGGCGGCAGGCGGCGCCTGGGCGGGGTCCGGCAGGCGGTCCGCGGCACGTTGCCGCAGGTCGGCCAGGCGCATAAAAGGCGCAGTCGGCACCTGCCGGGTGTCCAGGCCGGCCCGGCCGGCCAGCCAGCGCTCCTGCGGCAGGGTGCGCAGGAACGGATCGTCGTGGGTCTCGCGCGGGCCCGGGGCGGCGCGGGTGAGCAACTTTCCGAGCGCCGGCAACTCCAACTGCCGCAGCAGCGCGCTGGAGACGACGTCGTCCGCGGCGTCGTTGCCGGCGCCAGGCGGGACGGAAAAGGGCACAATCAGGGTCAGGTGCGTCATCATGGTTGCCGAGATTGTAAACTTCCGGCTGGCCGGCGCCAGTTTTCCGTCACCCAAGGGGGGCGGATGGCCCGCCGGCGCGACTTCCGAACAACAGGATTCCTCTTGAACTTTCCCTACGAGTGGCAGATCGGCTGGCGATACACCCGCGCAAGCAAGCGCGCCAGCCGCAATACGTTCATTTCGTTCATTTCCATGATCTCGATGTTTGGCATCGCCCTCGGTGTGGCGGCGCTGATTGTCGTGCTGTCGGTCATGAACGGCTTCCAGAAGGAAGTGCGGGACCGCATGCTGTCGGTCCTCGCCCATATCGAGGTCATCGCCCCAGGACCGTTGCCCGACTGGCACAAGACCGCCGCCGAGGCCATGCGGAACAAGGAAGTGGTGGGGGCGGCGCCCTACGTGGCCGCCCAGGCCATGCTCACCCGCGAAGACGCGGTGCGCGGCGTGCTGCTGCGTGGTGTGGATCCTGCCGAGGAGCCGAAGGTCTCCGACGTGGGCAACCAGTTCCGCGCCGGCAGCATGAACGCGCTGGTGCCGGGCGGCTTTGGCATCGCGCTCGGCAATGAACTGGCCAACGCCATGGGCGTGCGCGTCGGCGACAAGGTGACGCTGGTGGCGCCGCAGGGCACCATCACGCCGGCCGGCGTACTGCCGCGGCTCAAGCAGTTCACCGTAGTTGGCGTGTTTTCGTCCGGCCACTACGAGTTCGACAGCGCCCTGGCCCTGATCGACATCGAGGACGCCGAAACACTGTTCCGCCAGTCCGGCCCCACCGGTGTGCGGCTCAAGCTGTCCGACATGCAGCGGGCCCCCCAGGTGGCCCAGGAGCTGGCCGGCACGATGAGCGGCGAGCTGTACCTGCGCGACTGGTCCAAGCAGAACCGCAACTGGTTCGCCGCCGTTCAGACCGAGAAGCGCATGATGTTCATCATCCTGACGCTGATCATCGCCGTGGCGGCGTTCAACCTCGTCTCCACGCTGGTCATGACCGTGACCGACAAGCAGGCCGACATCGCCATCCTGCGCACAATGGGCGCCCAGCCGCGCTCGATCATGAAGATTTTCATCGTCCAGGGCGTGGCGATCGGCTTCATCGGCACCGTCCTCGGCGTGCTCGGCGGCACGCTGATCGCGACCAATATCGACGTAATCGTGCCCTTTATCGAGCGGGTGCTGCATGTGCAGTTCCTGCCACGTGACATCTATTTCATCAGCGAACTGCCTTCGGACCCTCGCGTGAACGACATCGCCACCATCGGCATCATCTCCTTCGTGCTGGCCACCCTGGCCACGATCTACCCCAGCTGGCGCGCCGCGCGCGTGAACCCGGCGGAGGCGCTGCGCTATGAGTGACACCTCCCTGCTCCAGGAAGCCGCCGCTCTCCCGGCAGTGCCCGGCCTCGTCGTGCAGGCCGGCACGCCGGTGCTTGTGGCCGAGGGCCTGTCCAAGCGTTTCCGCCAGGGCGGCCTCGACGTGGACGTCCTGCGCGGCGTAGACGTGCGCGTTGACGCTGGCGAGAAGGTTGCCATCGTCGGCGCGTCCGGCTCCGGCAAGTCCACGCTGCTGCACGTGCTGGGAGGGCTGGACAACCCCGACGCCGGCCGCGTTGCACTGCTCGGCAAGCCGTTCACCTCGCTGCGCGAGAGCGAGCGGAATACCGTTCGCAACCGCGCGCTCGGCTTCGTCTACCAATTCCACCACCTGCTGCCCGAATTCACCGCGCTGGACAACGTCGCCATGCCGATGCGCATCCGTGGCCTCAAGGAACGCGAGGCGCGCGCCGCCGCGCAAGCCATGCTCGAGCGCGTGGGCCTGGGCGGGCGGGCAAAGCACCGTCCCGGCGAGCTGTCCGGCGGCGAGCGCCAGCGCGTGGCCGTCGCCCGCGCGCTGGTCGGCCAGCCGGCCTGCGTGCTGGCCGACGAGCCCACCGGCAACCTCGACGACCACACGGCCGGCGGCGTGTACGACCTGATGCTCGAACTGTCGCGTACGCTCGGCACGAGCTTCGTCATCGTCACCCACGACACGGACCTCGCTGGCCGCTGCGACCGCGTGTTGCGCCTGCGCGACGGGCACCTGCACCGCGAACGCTGACCGGACATCGGTCCTCACCCCAACCGACCCACCGCCCCGCGCCCCCACCATGTGGATCGATACCCACTGCCACCTCGACGCCAGCGAGTTCGATAGCGACCGCGCGGGCGTCACGCGCGCGGCGGCCGAGGCTGGCGTCTCGGGCATTGTGCTGCCTGCCGTGGCGGTGTCCAACTTCGATGCCGTGCGCGCGCTGGCCCATGCCTGCACCGAGGCGGACGGCGCCCCCTGTGTCTACGCGCTCGGCATCCATCCCCTCTGCACACCTGGCGCCGGGCAGCAGGATCTGGACGAATTGCGACGCCAGGTAGCCGCGTCGATGGACGATCCGCGCTTCGTCGCCATCGGCGAAATCGGCCTCGACTTCTTCGTCCCGGGTCTGGACGTCGCCCATCAGACGTGGCTCTACACCGAGCAGGTGAAGATCGCGCGCGACTTCGATCTTCCCGTGCTGCTGCACGTGCGCAAGTCGCAGGACCAAGTCTATGCGCAACTGCGCCGCGTGGGCGTGCGGCAGGGCATTGCACACGCCTTCAACGGCAGCCACGAACAGGCGCGCCGCTATGTCGAGCACGGCATGAAGCTCGGCTTCGGCGGCAACCTGACCTTCTCTCGCGCCAAACAGATCCGCCGGCTTGCGGCGGAATTACCGCTCGAGGCCATCGTGCTCGAGACCGACGCGCCCGACATCGCGCCGGCCTGGCTCTCCGACGACCAGTTCGGCGAGCAGCACAAAGCGCGCAACACACCGGGCGAGGTGGTGGGCGTGGCGCGAGTACTCGGCGAACTGCGTGGCGTGCCGGAAGCTGAGCTGGCGCAGGCCATGTGGCGCAACTCGGTGGCGGCGCTGCCGCGTCTGGCGGCGTTTGCAGACATCATGGCGCCGCGCTGAACGCGTGGCAAGACGCCGGCCGCCGTTTTAACAAACTTCCACAAAAACACATCATTCGTTAACGTTTTGGCGCCATCGCGCACAGTACAAATACGCCATCGGAAAGCGTTGTCCTGGAGGTGTGATGCGAGCTGTGCTGATGGCGTTCGTCGCTGGTTGCTGGTGGCTCCAGGAGCAGGCCGTATTGCCGTCGGCGTGGCGGTGGTGGTGGCAGGCGCTGACGGGGGCCATCGGCGTGGCGGCGCTGACGTACGTCGTGCGTTGTCGTCATGGGGATACGCCTGTTGTCAGGCGGTGGATGTGGCGCGCGGCGGTGGTGGCGCTCGCGTGCGCGGCGGGGTTCGGGTGGGCGGCATGGCGCGCCGACAGCAGGATGGCGGATTGGCTGGACCCCGCGCTGGCGGGGCGTGACATCGCGCTGCAGGGCATGGTTGCCGGGCTGCCCGATGCGGCAAGCCAGGGCACGCGCTTCCTGTTCGCGGTAAGCGGGTCGCATGAGGCGCGCCTGCCGCCACGGGTTTTGCTCACCTGGCGCGATCCGCCGGAGGCGTTGCAGCCGGGGCAGCGCTATCGGCTGACGGTCAGGCTGCGGCGGCCACGCGGGCTGGCCAATCCATATGGCTTCGACTACGCGTACTGGCTGTTGGGCGAGGGCATCGGTGCGACGGGCTATGTGCGGGACGGCGAGCGGCAGGCGGAGGCGGGGCCGTTGCCATGGGCGATTCACGTGCAGGCGTGGCGGGCGGGCTTGCGGGACCGGCTTCGTGCGGCGCTGCCGCCGGATGCGCGCTTCGGGGCCGTGCTCGTGGCGCTGGTGATCGGCGACCAGCGCGGTATCGCCACCGAGGACTGGGAGGTGTTTCGACGGACCGGCATCTCCCATCTGGTCAGCATTTCCGGTTTGCACATCACGATGATCTCGGGCGCAGCTGGCGCTTTGGCCCTGGGGTTGTGGCGGAGGTCGTTCGGGCTGGGGCGGCGGCTGCGCCGGCCCTTGCCGCTGATCTGGCCGGCGCAGCAGGCGGCGCTCGTGGTGGCGATACTGACCGCCTTGGGTTATGGACTGATCGCCGGGATGCAGGTGCCGGCGATGCGAACCGTGTGCATGCTCGCCGTGGCGGCGCTGGCATTGTGGAGTGGCCGGGCGCCGCCGGCATCGGTCGTGCTCGCGTGGGCGGCGGGCGTGGCGGTGGCGATTGACCCATGGGCCGTGATGTCGCCCGGTTTCTGGCTGTCATTCGGCGCCGTCGCGGCCATCTTCCTTGCCGCGCGGGAACCGCCGCAGCGGGCAAGGGCGGAGGGGCGGTGGCACAGGGCGAGGGCGGCTGTGGGGGCAACGCTGACGGGCGCCGCACGCACGCAGTGGGCGGTGACAGTCGGGCTCGTGCCGCTCACGCTGCTGCTGTTCGGGCAGGTGTCGGTGGTGTCCTGTCTTGCCAATGCTGTCGCCATTCCGGTGGTGAGCTTGCTCGTCACGCCGTTGGCGCTGGCCGGTGCTGTGCTGCCGGTGATTGTGGCCAGGCCGCTGCTGGCGGTCGCGCATACGACGATGACGTGGTTGTCCGATGCGCTCGCCTGGCTTGCGGCGCCAGCGTGGGCCGTTTGGGAAGCGGCGCAGGCGGGACCCGTCTGGATGGCGTTGGCGTCTGCCGGGGTGGTGTTCGTGTTGATGCCTCGCGAGCGGGCGCCGGATGTTGGGGCGGCAACGCCTTTGCGCGGCGCGCGGCCTGCTCGGCCCGCACGGCGTACGTGTCCGGCGGTGCGCGCACCGCCACGCTGGTGTGGGGCGTTGCTGATGATGCCGATGCTACTGGCGGGCCGGACGCCCGTACCGGAAGGGGAGGTCCGTGTCACGGCGCTCGATGTCGGGCAGGGCACGGCGGTGCTGGTCGAAACCAAGGCGCATGCGCTGCTCTATGACACGGGGCCGGGATACCCGTCAGGGGCCAGTGCCGGCGGGCAAGTTATCGTGCCGTGGCTGCGGGCGATGGGCGTGCGGCGGCTCGATGCGCTGATGGTCAGTCACGAAGATGCGGACCATGCCGGCGGCGTGCGCGAGGTGCTGGCCGCGGTGCCGGTGGGGCGGCGGCTGACGGGGGCGCCGCTCGATCACGGGCTCCTGATCGGATCGGCGCCGACAAAAGGCGGCGTGGCGAGCAATGCTGCGCCATGGCAGCCATGCGAGGCTGGCGCGGCATGGACGTGGAATGGCGTGCGCTTCGTCATCCTGCATCCGTCAGTGTCGGACCTCGGCAGCGCGCGGCTGGCGAGCAATGCACGCAGTTGCGTGTTGCGCGTGGCCACGGCGCACCGCAGCTTGCTGCTGACTGGCGACATTGGCGTGCGCGAGGAACAGGGGTTGATTGCCGCGGTGCCGCCGGAGGATCTGCGTGCCGATGTCCTGCTGGTGCCGCACCATGGCAGCGGCACGTCGTCGGGCGCGGCGTTCCTGCGTGCGGTGCAGCCAGAGGCGGCGGTGTTTCAGCTCGGATATGGCAACCGCTACCGGCATCCGCGCGACGATGTCTGGCGGCGGTATGGGCGCCAAGGCATCGCGCGGTATCGGACGGATGAAACGGGCGCGGTGTCGATCGTCACGGCGGGGCCGCGACTGGCGATTTCGTCATTCCGGCAGCGGGAGCGGCGGTACTGGCGCGATGCACCGGCGGCGCCGCGTTAGGCGTCGGCGCCAGCCCGGGTTGTCTCGGGAGGGCGGGAGGCGTCAGCTGCGCGAACCAGCGCGCGCGGTCTTCGGCGTCTTGGTCGCCGGGGTTTTGGCCGTGCCGCCGGTGCCGCCGGTGGCAGCCGCCACCGCTTCGCGGGACGCCGGCGCCTCAGGCGCGGCGCCGCCGATGCGGCGCTCGCGCAGGTGCGCCTTGGCACGTTGCAGGCCGGCCGCGACGGTGTCAGCGCGCTCCAGCGCCACGCCGGCAGCGAGCACGTCGCCGAGTACGAGGTGGCTGATGCGGGAGGTCATTGGCGTGTAGACCTCGCTGTCTTCCTCGACGTCGGAGAACACGCAGACGTCGGCCAGCCGGGCCAGCGGCGAGCCGCTGTGGGTCAGCGCCAGCACGCTTGCGCCGCTGGCGCGGGCGAGCGTGGCGGCGGTCAGCATGTCCCAGGTGCGGCCGCTGTTGGAGACCAGCACCGCCACGTCGCCAGGGCGCAGCAACGCGGCGGACATGCTGAAGACATGCGGGTCCGAGTAGGCCGTGGTGGGAATGCCTAGGCGGAAGAATTTGTGCTGGATATCGAGCGCGACGATGCCGGAGTTGCCGCAGCCATAAAACTCGATGCGGCGCGCGCTGGCCAGCAGGCGGATGCCGTGCTCGATCTGGTCGGCCGACAGCGCGTTGCGGACCGCCATCAGTGTGGCGATGGTGCGGTCGAAGACCTTGCCGGCGATGTCGGCCGGGCGGTCGTCGGCCTCCACGTCCTGGTGGACGAACGGCGTGCCGCCGCCCAGGTTCTGGGCGAACTGGAGTTTGAACTCCTTGAAGCCGTCGTAGCCCAGCGCGGCGCAGAAGCGGGCGATGGTCGGCTGCGAGACGCCGGCGCGTTCGGCCAGTTCGGGCATCGACAGGCGAATCACGCTGGCGCCGTGGCGGGTGACGTAGTCAGCCAGACGGCGTTCGGACGGACGGAGCGTGTCGTAGACGGCAAGGATTCGGTCGCGCATGGTGGTGCGGGTCTCGGTTGGCCATCGGCGTGGCCATTCTGGGGGATTGAAGATGTAGAGATTCTACACAGAATGACATGGGGATCGATCGGGAATCGTGGGCCTGCCCCCTTAGGGCTTTCCCGTATTTGCGTCGACAGCATCATATTTTCGCGAGAAAGCGGCTTCCGGCAGGCGGGAGGCCAAGGCTATAATGTAGAAAATCTACATATCGACGGGCGGTTCTTTGCCCGGCGCTCCCCACGAGGAACATTGTCGCCATGACCCAATCCGTTCACGCCGAGGTGTCGGCCGTTACGCAACGCGTTGTCGAGCGCAGCCGCGCGAGCCGCGCCGCCTATCTGGCGCGCTGCGAGCGGGCACAGCGGGAACTCGGCCCGCTGCGCGGCATGTCGTGCGCGAATCTGGCGCACGGTTACGCCGCGCTGCCGGCCGACGACAAGCTCAAGCTTCGCGTCGAGCACGCCCCGAACCTCGGCATCGTGACCGCGTACAACGACATGCTGTCGGCCCACCAGCCGTACGAGCGGTATCCGAACGTGATTCGCGAGGCGGCGCGAGCGGTGGGTGGCGTGGCCCAGGTGGCGGGCGGCGTGCCGGCGATGTGCGATGGCATCACGCAAGGCAACGCTGGCATGGAGCTGTCGCTGTTCTCGCGCGACGCCATTGCCATGGGTACGGCGGTCGCGCTCTCGCACAACACCTTCGATGCCGCGCTGATGCTCGGCGTGTGCGACAAGATCGTGCCGGGCCTGCTGATGGGGGCGCTCCAGTTTGGCCACCTGCCCATCGTCTTCGTGCCCGCTGGGCCGATGGCGACCGGTCTCTCGAACAAGGAAAAGGCGCGCGTGCGCCAGCTCTACGCCACGGGTCAGGTTGGTCGCGATGTCTTGCTGGAGGCCGAATGCGCCGCCTACCACGGCGCCGGCACCTGCACCTTCTACGGCACGGCCAACAGCAACCAGTTCCTGATGGAAATCATGGGCTTGCACATGCCGGGCTCGGCCTTCGTGCACCCGGACAGCGGACTGCGCGATGCGCTGACGGCGGCCGCGGCACAGCGCGCGCTGGCGCTGATCGCGCGCGGCAACGCGTACACGCCGCTCGCCCAGATCGTGGACGAGCGGGCCATCGTCAACGCCATGGTCGGCCTGCTGGCCACGGGCGGTTCCACGAACCATACCATCCACCTTGTCGCCATGGCGCGTGCCGCCGGCATCGTCATCGACTGGAATGACTTCGACCGCCTGTCGGCGGTCACGCCGCTGCTGGCGCGCGTCTATCCGAACGGCTCGGCCGATGTGAACCACTTCCACGCCGCCGGCGGCGTGGCCTATGTGATTGGCCAACTGCTCGAAGCCGGGTTGCTGCACGAGGACGTCCAGACCGTGATGGGGCAAGGGCTGGCGCGCTACACCGAGGAGCCGGTGATGACCGACGGCGCGCTGCGCTGGCGCGACGGTCCGACCACGAGTGGCGATGCCGCCGTGCTGGCACCGGCGTCGGCGCCGTTCTCGAAGGAGGGCGGGCTGCGCCTGATGGCCGGCAACCTCGGCCGGGGCGTGATCAAGGTGTCGGCCGTGGCCGACGAGCACCGTATCGTGGAGGCCCCGGCCCGCGTGTTCGACTCCCAGGAGGCGCTGCAAGCCGCCTTCGAGGCCGACGAACTGAATCGCGACGTGGTGGCGGTGGTCCGCTTCCAGGGGCCGAACGCCAACGGCATGCCCGAGTTGCACCGCCTCACGCCGGCACTCGGCGCACTGCAGGATGCTGGCCACAAGGTGGCGCTGGTGACCGATGGCCGCATGTCGGGCGCGTCCGGCAAGGTACCGGCGGTGATTCATGTGGGTCCGGAGGCGCTTGTAGGCGGCCCGTTGGCGCGGGTGCGCGATGGCGACTGGATTCGTGTGGATGCCGTAGCCGGCACATTGACCCTGGTCGGCGATGCCGCCGCGCACGCCGAATTCGCCGCGCGCATCCCGGCGACCGCGCCGGACGACGATTTTGCGCGCTTCAGCATGGGGCGCGGCCTGTTCGGACTGTTCCGGCGCCATGCCCGGATCGCCGAAGAAGGCGGCAGCGCCCTGGACTTGTCCGAGGCCGACGCCGCGCCCGCTGTCCAAACGGCCGGCGTGGTCGCACAATAGGCGGGCGCCCAACTTGCCCTGCACGCACTTAGTCGTCGTTTAGTCATCGTTTAGTCGTTTTACGATTTTCAGCAATCGCCGCGGCCAGGTATCTCCATGCCGCGGTGCACCTTCGCGCCACGTCTTTCGCGCCCGAAGGCTACCGACAAGGATGGCCCGACCATCCGACCATGATCGACGGAGCAGACATGATCTATATCCTGATGGGCGTTTCCGGCAGCGGGAAAACCACGGTCGGCCAGTTGCTGGCCAGCCAGCTGCATTGCGGCTTCCACGATGCCGACGCCTTCCACAGCGAGGCCAACAAGGCCAAGATGCACAACGGCATTCCGCTGACCGATGAGGACCGCTGGCCCTGGCTGGCCGCGATGCGCGCCGCCATCGACACCGCCCGGGCCGAGGGCCGCACCCACGTTTTCACCTGCTCGGCGCTGCGCCAGACCTACCGCGACCGCCTGACCCCGCCCGACGGCGGTGTGACCTTCGTCTTCATGAAGGGCGACGCCGGCACCATCGGCAGCCGGCTGTCGGCGCGCACGGACCATTTCTTCAACCCGGCGCTGCTGCAAAGCCAGTTCGACACCCTCGAGGAGCCACGCGACGCGCTGGTGCTGGACATCCGCCGCACGCCCGAGGCGCTGGTCCAGGACATCCTGGACAAGTGCCCGCCCGAGTCGGCCGCCTGCTCCGGCAAGCCCGCCGCCTGATCTGAACTGACCTGAAGCCGCCAGCCAGCCCTTGGCGCCGTGCCTTCGGCGGCGCCTGGCTGGCAAGCATCTTGCTAAACCGATTCGCGTGCCGGCGCGCGTGACCCTTGCGGGTTTTGCCGGTGCGGATATGCTGAAAGAGCCAACTCGACAAGGCATCGACAAACGGGCGACCGGGGAGACGGCACGGCACGGTCAGTACGAGGCCGGCGCGGGCGCCCATTTCACGAAGGAGCGGCCATCATGGCGGCGCGGTTTTTCGACGAGATGCTGGAAGGGCGGGAGGACGGAGCAGTGGCGGCCATCGAGGCCGGACAGACGCTGCCGTCAGGGGCGGTCAGGGCCCACTACCGCAATTTTGCGGACTGGATCGGGCGGCAGTCCGGTTCGACGATGGACAACAAACGCGCCGAGGCGGACCTTATCTTCCGGCGCGTGGGCATTACCTTTGCCGTCTACGGCGACAAGGACGAGTCGAACAGCGGCACCGAGCGCACGATTCCGTTCGATGTGATTCCGCGCATCTTCCCGGCCAGCGAGTGGGCCACGCTCGAGCGCGGCCTGCGGCAGCGCGTGGCGGCGCTGAACCGGTTCATCCACGATATCTACCACGGCCAGGACATCATCCGCGCCGGCGTGATTCCGCCCGACCAGATCTACAACAACGCCCAATACCGGCCGGAGATGCTCGGCGTGGATGTGCCGCGCGACATTTATGCCCATGTGGCCGGCATCGACGTGGTGCGGGCCGGCGAGGGCGAGTTCTACGTGCTCGAGGACAACCTCCGGGTGCCGTCCGGCGTTTCGTACATGCTGGAAAACCGCAAGATGATGATGCGGTTGTTCCCGGAGCTGTTCGCGCGCAACCGGGTGGCGCCGGTGGCGCACTATCCCGACCTGCTGCTGGACATGCTGCGCAGTGTCTCGCCCCAGAACATCGCCGATCCCACCGTGGTCGTGCTCACGCCGGGCATGTACAACTCGGCGTACTTCGAGCATGCATTCCTGGCTCAACAGATGGGCGTGGAACTGGTGGAGGGCAGCGACCTGTTCGTCGAGGACGAGCACCTCTATATGCGGACCACGCAGGGGCCGCAGCGCATTGACGTGATCTACCGGCGCGTGGATGACGACTTCCTTGATCCCCTCGCATTTCGTCCAGATTCGGCGCTCGGTGCGGCCGGGCTGCTGTCGGTCTACCGGGCCGGCAATGTGACGATCAGCAACGCCATCGGCACGGGCGTGGCCGACGACAAGTCGATTTACCCCTACGTGCCGGACATGATCCGCTTCTATCTGGGCGAGGAGGCCATCCTCAACAACGTGCCGACCTATATGTGCCGGCGCCCGGACGATCTCCAGTTCGTGCTCGACCATATGGCCGACCTCGTGGTCAAGGAAACCCACGGCGCGGGCGGCTACGGCATGCTGGTCGGACCGGCGGCCACGCGCGCCGAGATCGACCAGTTCCGCGAGGTGGTGAAATCGCGCCCCGAGCAGTACATCGCCCAGCCGACGCTGGCGCTGTCCACCTGCCCGACCTATGTGGAGTCGGGCATCGCGCCGCGCCATATCGACCTGCGGCCGTTCGTGCTGTCGGGCAAGGAGGTGCGCATGGTGCCGGGCGGGCTGACCCGCGTGGCGCTGCGCGAAGGGTCATTGGTGGTCAACTCCTCTCAGGGGGGCGGCACCAAGGACACCTGGGTGCTGGAGCGCTGAGCCATGGAACACGCCGATCGCCGGGAGAACCCATCATGTTGAGCCGCACCGCCGACCATCTGTTCTGGATGTCCCGCTATACCGAGCGCGCCGAGAACACCGCGCGCATGCTCGATGTCAATTACCAGACCTCGCTGCTGCCGCAGTCCGCCGAAGTGGCCGAGCAGGGCTGGTGGGCGATGCTCGATATTTCCGAGCTGACCCACGCCTTCGACCACAAGTACGGGCTGCTGCACCGCGACGACGTGATCGACTTCATGGTCCGCGACATGACCAATCCGTCGTCGATCATGAGCTGCCTGCGCGCGGCGCGCGAGAACGCCCGCGCGGTGCGCGGCTCGCTGACCACCGAGGTCTGGGAGACGCTGAACACCACCTGGCTGGATGTGCAGCGCATCATTGCCGAGGGTGAGCTGCGCGACGACCCGTCCCGCTTCTTCGAATGGGTCAAGTTCCGCTCGCATCTGGCGCGTGGCGTGCAGTTCGGCACCATGCTCAAGGACGACGCCTTCCACTTCATGCGGCTCGGCACCTTCCTGGAGCGGGCGGACAACACCGCGCGGATCCTCGATGTCAAGTTCCAGGCCTCCGGCCGGCGCGACGAGGACGATCTCGCTTTCCAGGGCGGCCAATCGCAGAGCCAGAGCCAGGGCGGGGGATTCCGGAGTCAGTCCCAATCCCAGTCCCAGGACGGTAGCGGGCAGTCCCAGAGCCAGTTGCAGAACGATGACCTGAACCGCGAGCAGAACGACTTCTATCACTGGGCAGCCGTGCTGCGCTCGGTGTCCGGCTTCGAGGTGTATCGCAAGATCTATCGCGCCGTGATCACGCCGCAACGCGTGGCGGAGCTGTTGATCCTGCGGCCGGACATGCCGCGCTCGCTGGTGTCGAGCATGGACGAGGTGGTCGCCATTCTCGCGCTGGTGGCCAACCAGCAGTCGTCGGAGACGGAGCGCCAGGCTGGTAAACTCCACGCCGACCTGAAATACGCGCGCATCGACGACATCTTCGCCGTTGGCCTGCACGCCTACCTGACCAGCTTCCTGGAGCGCATTGGCGATCTCGGCAACGGCATCAGCCGGGACTTCCTCGTCCCGCTGGCTGCCTGACGAGGTGCCGGGAACGCCACACCGTTGCCGGATCGGGCGGGTGGCGGGCCGGGCACCGGTCGCCGCGGCGCGTGCCTTATCGTGAAATACAAGATCCACCACAAGACGGTCTACCGTTACACCGAGCCAGTGCGCCGCAGCGTGCACGAACTGCGGCTCGCGCCGCGTTCGGGGCCGCTTCAGTCCGTGCAGGGCTGGACGCTGTCCGCCCCGGGCAACCTGTCCGAGGCCCGCGACGGCTTTGGCAACATCGTCCATAACTTCACGCTGTCCGGCCCCGCCCAGACGATTTCGATCACGGCGACTGGCGAAGTAGAAGTGATGATTTCGCCTCTCGATGAGGTGGAGTCGCCCGGCCACCATGGCTTCCACGACCAGCCGGACGCCGGCGAGTCGCGCGTGTCGCCCCTGTACTTTGCCGCCGCCACGCCGCTCACGCAGGCCCCGGCCGCGCTGCGCGCGTTCGCCGCGCCGTTCCTGGCCGCCGGCCACGACGTGCCGGCGTTGCTGGCGCTGGCCGATGGCATCGCGGACCGCGTGCGCTACAGCGCCAACACCACCCACGTCGGTACCAGCGCCGCCGATGCCTTCGCGCTCGGCAGCGGCGTCTGCCAGGACCAGGCGCAGGTGATGGTGGCCGCGTGCCGCGCCTTCGGCATTCCGGCGCGCTATGTCAGTGGTTACTTCTATGACCCGGCCGCCACGTCGATGGCCAGCCACGCCTGGGCCGATGTCTGCCTGGACGCCGCCAGCGCGCTCTGGTGCAGCATCGACGTGACGCACCGTTGCCTGACCGATGGCCGTCACGTACGCCTTGCCGTGGGGCGTGACTACGCCTCGGCCGCACCAATTCGGGGCATTCTGGAGGGCGGGACGGGCGAGACGATGGAAGTCGAGATCGCCATCACCCCGATTCCGCCGATGCCAGCGGTACCGGTCGCTGACTGACCCCACCCCGGGCAGCAATCCTTTCCATCAGACGGCCGTTCGAAGCGACCGATGCCGCCGAGGCGGCTCGCGCCGCGCTAGGGCGCTAGAATGCAAGCTTGCCCCTGAGCGCGCCGCCGAGCCGGCGCGCGGCCAAAACCAACAAGATTCCCATGACGTACTGTGTAGCCATGCGGCTGGATGCCGGCCTGGTATTCCTGTCAGATTCCCGCACCAACGCCGGCGTGGACGCCATTTCCACGGCCCGCAAGATGACCGTGTTCGAAGAGCCGGGCGACCGCGTGATGGTGATGATGACCGCCGGCAACCTCGCGATCAGTCAGTCGGTGCGCCAATGCCTGGCAGAGGGCCGCGACGAGAAGCGCTCGCTGTGGACCGCGCGGGACATGTTCGAGGCCGCTACCATCGTCGGCGACGCCGTGCGCGCCGTGCACAAGCGCGATGCCCATGCGCTGCGCGATGCCGGCATCGAATTCAACGTGAGTCTGGTCTTCGGCGGTCAGATTCGCGGCGAGCGGCCGCGCCTGTTCAATATCTATGCCGCCGGCAACTTCGTCGAATCGACACCGGAAAATTGCTATTTCCAGATTGGCGAGGCCAAGTACGGCAAGCCGATCATCGACCGCGTGGTGTCGCCGTCGCTGCCGCTGGGCGAGGCCGCCAAGTGCGCGCTGATCTCGATGGACTCGACGCTGAAATCGAATATCTCCGTGGGCCTGCCGCTGGACCTGCTGGTCTATGAGGCCGACGCGCTGCGCGTGACTCGCTTCGTCAGTATCGACGAACGCAACGCCTACTTCCGCATGATTCGCGACACGTGGGGCCACCGCCTGCGCCAGGTGTTCGGCGAGATCTGCAACCCCGAGTGGGATGCGGCGGAGCCGGCGGAATTCCCGCTCGCGCGCGATGACGCCGACCGCTGGGGCCAGCCTGTCCGGGCCCGCCGCGAACACTGATCGCCGCTTCCCCGGCATTCCACCCTCCCAAGACGCCGCATGCGCGACATCCTGCTGTTTTCGCACGCCAACGGCTTCCCGGTGCGCACGTATCGGAAGCTGTTCGGTGCACTGGAAGACGATTTCGATATCCGCGCCGTGGAGCGCTACGGCCATGACCCGAAGTACCCGGTCACGCGCGAGTGGCCGCATCTCGTGGAGGAATTGCTAGACGAGCTGGACCGCGCCACGCGTGATGGCACCGAGCGCCCGGTGTGGCTGGTCGGCCATTCGCTGGGCGGCTTCTTGTCCCTGATGGCCGCGCTGCGCCGGCCCGCGCGGGTGCGCGGGGTGGTCATGCTCGACTCGCCGGTGATTGCCGGCTGGCGCGCCGGGTTGCTGCGTTTCTCGCAGATATTCGGCCTCGACGAAAAGCCTGGTCCGGCGGCCGTGACGAAGAACCGCCGCACCCATTGGCCAGACGCCGAGGCAGTGCGTCATCACTTCCTCTCCAAGAAGAATTTCGCGATATGGGATCCGGAGGTCCTGAGCGACTACGCCGAGCATGGCACCGAGCCGACCGGCCACGCTGGCGAGCGGCGGCTGCGCTTCGACCGCGAGGTGGAATACACGATCTACCGGACCCTGCCGACCAGCCTGGGGCGCAAGGTGTCGCAGGGCGCGCCGGTGCCGGTGGGCTTCGTCGCCGGCACGCGCTCGCGCGAGGTGCGTCAGTGCGGCCTGGGCGCCACGCGCCGGCTGGTGGGCGAGCACCTGCGGTTCATCGAGGGCGGCCATCTTTATCCGATGGAAAAGCCGCTCGAAACCGCCGCGCTGGTGCGTGACCTGATCGGCAAGATCCGGCAGGAATCGCGGTAGACGCCGGTTAGCAGGCGGGCAGGGCGGCGCCCGTGCGGCGCATTGGGCGCAAGGAGGTGCAATGCGGCGCAACCGGGTAGCACCCCGCGCGGTTTCACCCCGGCTGTCACAATTTCCGGGGCCGCGCGGGACGGCCGCTCATGTATAATCCCGATTTCCCCGGCAAGCTCGGTTTATGACCAAATTCGTCTTCGTCACCGGTGGCGTCGTCTCTTCTCTCGGCAAGGGCATCGCTGCTGCTTCGCTCGCGGCCATTCTCGAGTCGCGCGGCCTCAAAGTCACCCTCCTCAAGCTCGATCCCTACATCAATGTCGATCCCGGCACGATGAGCCCCTTCCAGCACGGCGAGGTGTTCGTGACCGAAGATGGCGCGGAAACCGACCTCGACCTGGGCCACTATGAGCGCTTCGTTTCCGCCAAGATGCGGAAATCGAACAACTTCACGACTGGTCAGATCTACGAATCGGTGATCCGCAAGGAACGCCGGGGCGAGTATCTGGGCAAGACCGTGCAGGTCATCCCCCATATCACCAACGAGATCCAGGCATTCGTGGAGCGCGGCGCGGCTGCCTCGCACGAGGGCAAGGCTGACGTGGCGCTGGTGGAAATCGGCGGCACGGTGGGAGATATCGAATCCCTGCCGTTCCTCGAGGCCGCACGCCAGATGAGCCTGCGCATGGGCCGCAACCACTGCGCCTTCGTGCACCTGACGCTGGTGCCGTTCATCGCCAGCGCCGGCGAGCTGAAGACCAAGCCGACCCAGCACTCGGTGCAAAAGCTGCGCGAAATCGGCATTTCGCCGACGGCGCTGCTGTGCCGCGCCGACCGCCCGATTCCGGACGACGAGCGCGCCAAGATCTCGCTGTTCGCCAACATTCCGCAGGAAGCCGTGATCTCGGTCTGGGATGCCGACAGCATCTACAAGATCCCGCAGATGCTCAACGAGCAGGGCCTGGACCGCCTGATCTGCGAGGAACTGCGCCTGGATCCGAAGCCGGCCGACCTGTCGATGTGGCAGAAGCTGGTCAACGCGCAAGAAAACCCCGAGCACGAAATCACGATCGGCATGGTCGGCAAGTACGTCGACCTGACCGAGTCGTACAAGTCGCTGATCGAGGCACTGCGCCACGCCGGCATGCATACCGCCACGCGTGTGAACATCGAGTACATCGATTCCGAGGAACTGGAATCCGGCCATCTGGAAGTGCTCCAGCCGCTGGACGCCATCCTGGTGCCGGGCGGCTTCGGCAAGCGCGGCACGGAAGGCAAGATCCGCGCGATCCAGTACGCCCGCGAGAACAAGGTGCCGTACCTGGGCATCTGCCTGGGCATGCAGCTGGCCGTGATCGAGTTTGCCCGCCACGTGGCGAACATGCCCGATGCCAACTCGACCGAGTTCAACCTCGAGACCGAGCATCCGGTGGTCGCGCTGATCACCGAATGGCTGGACCGCGAAGGCAAGGTCGAGCAGCGCTCGGCCGATTCCGACCTCGGCGGCACGATGCGCCTGGGCGCCCAGCGCGTACCGGTGAAGCCCGGCACCAAAGCCGCCCAGATCTATGGCGAAGAAGTGAACGAGCGCCATCGCCATCGTTACGAAGTCAACAATCACTACGTGCCGCAGCTTGAGGGCGCGGGCATGGTCATTTCGGCCCGTACCCCGACGGAAAACCTGCCGGAGATGATGGAGCTGCCCGAGAGCCTCCACCCGTGGTTCGTCGGCGTGCAGTTCCACCCGGAATTCACGTCCACGCCGCGTGACGGCCATCCGCTGTTCAAGGCCTACGTGGAAGGCGCGCTGGCCAGCCAGCAGCGCAAGGGCAAGTCCGCCTGAGCGCGCCTAGAGAAGGAGCAGCCATGAAACTGTGTGGATTCGATGTCGGCCTCGACCAGCCGTTCTTCCTGATTTCCGGGCCGTGCGTGATCGAGTCCGAGCAGATGGCGCTGGACACGGCCGGCCAGCTCAAGGAAATCACGTCGGCGCTGGGCATTCCGTTCATCTACAAGTCGTCGTTCGACAAGGCCAACCGGTCGTCGGGCAAGTCGTTCCGCGGTCTCGGCATGGAAAAGGGTCTGGAGATCCTGGCCACCGTGAAGCGCGAGATCGGCGTGCCGGTGCTCACGGACATCCACGAGATCGACGAGATCAAGCCCGTCGCTGCCGTGGTGGACGTGCTCCAGACGCCGGCCTTCCTGTGCCGCCAGACTGATTTCATCCGTGCCTGCGCGCAGAGCGGCAAGCCGGTGAACATCAAGAAGGGCCAGTTCCTGGCGCCGCACGACATGAAAAATGTGATCGATAAGGCGCGTGAAGCGGCTCGCGAGGCCGGTCTGCCCGACGACGTGTTCATGGCCTGCGAGCGTGGTGTCTCCTTCGGCTACAACAATCTGGTCTCGGACATGCGCTCGCTGGCGATCATGCGCGAGACCGCCGCCCCGGTGGTGTTCGACGCCACGCACTCGGTGCAGTTGCCGGGCGGGCAGGGCACGAGTTCGGGCGGCCAGCGCGAGTTCGTGCCGGTGCTGTCGCGTGCCGCCGTGGCGACCGGCGTGGCCGGCCTGTTCATGGAAACGCACCCGGACCCGAGCAAGGCGATGTCGGACGGCCCTAACGCCGTGCCGCTGTCGCGGATGAAGGAATTGCTGTCGGTCCTCAAGGATCTCGATGCGCTGACCAAGCGCGCCGGCTTCCTCGAAGACAACTTCAGCTGGCCGGCCTGCGCCTGAGCCAGTGTTGGCAATGACCGCCCGCGCCTGTCGCGGGCGGAATCGTTTCCGGCCCGCATGGTCCATCCTGCACCGACCGTGACGCGCCGTATCGAAAGACAATACAAAAGATTCGGAGATCGCCCATGGCCGCCGGCTTTATCATCGCGTACGTCGACGTGACAGACCCCCAGCAATACGAGCAGTACAAGGTGCTTTCCACGCGCGCCATGCAGGCGCACGGCGCCGAGGTGCTCGTGCGCGGCGGCAAGACCGAGCCGCTCGAGGGGGAATGGGCGCCCACGCGCGTCGTGCTGCTGAAATTCCCGAGCTATGAGGCCGCCAAGACCTTCTACGCGAGCGAGGAGTACCTGGCCGCGCGGGAGTCGCGCGCGCACGCGGCGAAGATGAACATGATCGTTGTCGAGGGCGCCTGACCATCGTCGGCATGATTTGTCACGGTTGGCGGGCATTCTTGCGCAGTCACCAGATTCAACAGTCCAGAGAGGAAATATGAGTGCAATCGTAGATATCATCGGTCGCGAAGTTCTCGACTCGCGTGGCAACCCCACGGTCGAGTGCGACGTGCTGCTGGAATCCGGCGTGATGGGCCGTGCGGCCGTGCCGTCGGGCGCGTCCACGGGTTCGCGGGAGGCCATCGAGCTGCGTGACGGCGACAAGTCGCGCTACCTGGGCAAGGGCGTGCTGAAGGCCGTCGAGCACATCAACACCGAGATCTCCGAAGCCATCATGGGCCTGGACGCCTCCGAGCAGGCGTTCCTGGACCGCACGCTGATCGAGCTGGACGGCACCGAGAACAAGGGCCGCCTGGGCGCCAACGCCATGCTGGCCGTGTCGATGGCCGTGGCCAAGGCCGCTGCCGAGGAAGCCGGCCTGCCGCTGTACCGCTACTTCGGCGGTTCGGGCGCGATGCAGATGCCGGTGCCGATGATGAACATCGTCAACGGTGGCGCGCACGCCAACAACAGCCTGGATATCCAGGAATTCATGATCATGCCGGTCTCGCAGACCAGCTTCCGTGAAGCCCTGCGCTGCGGCGCCGAAGTCTTCCACGCGCTCAAGAAGATCCTGGCCGACAAGGGCATGTCCACGGCCGTGGGCGACGAAGGCGGCTTCGCGCCGAATTTCTCGTCGAACGAGGAATGCCTGAACACGGTGGTGCAGGCCATCGAGAAGGCTGGCTACAAGGCCGGCGAAGACGTGCTGCTGGCGCTGGACTGCGCCGCCACCGAGTTCTACCACGAGGCCGAGGACGTCTACCAGCTGGAAGGCGAAGGCCTGAAGCTGTCGTCGACGCAATTCGCCGACTACCTGGCCAACCTGTGCGACAAGTTCCCGATCGTCTCGATCGAGGACGGCATGGCCGAGGGCGACTGGGAAGGCTGGAAGACGCTGACCGAGAAGCTGGGCGAGCGCATCCAGCTGGTGGGTGACGACCTGTTCGTGACCAACACGAAGATCCTGAAGGAAGGCATCGACAAGGGCATCGGCAACTCGATCCTGATCAAGATCAACCAGATCGGCACGCTGACCGAGACCTTCGCCGCCATCGAGATGGCGAAGCGCGCCGGTTACACGGCCGTGATCTCGCACCGCTCGGGCGAGACCGAGGACAGCACGATTGCCGACATCGCCGTGGGCACCAACGCTGGCCAGATCAAGACCGGCTCGCTGTCGCGTTCGGACCGTATCTCGAAGTACAACCAACTGCTGCGCATCGAGGAAGACCTCGGTGACATCGCTACGTACCCGGGCAAGAGCGCGTTCTACAACCTGCGCTAAGTCCCGAATCTCCCCCTCCCGCCCCGGGAGCGGGGAGATCTCCCCCGCCGCGACACGTTCGTGTTGCAGAGTGTTGCGTTTTTTCAGGCCGATAATTTTGCATTCTTCGGCCGCATAAGGGATCATTGTGGCGGTCGTCAATCTGACGATATCCAATTTGCCCCAATGCGTCTGATTTCCCTGCTGCTGTTCGTGCTGCTGCTCGCCATCCAGTATCCGCTCTGGCTGGGGAAGGGCGGCTGGCTGCGCGTATGGGACCTGAACCGCCAGGTGCAGGAACAGACCACCCACAATCAGGCGCTCAAGCTTCGCAATGCCAAGCTGGAAGGGGAAGTCAGCGACCTCCAGGACGGCACCGGTGCGATCGAGGAACGTGCCCGCTACGAGCTGGGCATGGTGAAGGAGAGCGAGGTGTTCGTGCAGTTCGTGGCCCCGGCCCCGAAGGTCAGCGCCACGCCGCCGCTACCGCCGCCGCCGAATTCCGTTGCCGGCAAGGGCGGTCACTGAGTCGGCTTCGACGCGTTTATCGGCCTACCACCCATACGGGTAGCCACCCCAGCCGCCACCCCAGTATCCCGGGCTGCTCACGCCCACGCCGCCGCCCCAGCGGCCGCCACCCCACCCACCGTAGTACAGACTCCAGTTCGTGTTCGGATAGGCGTACGCCCATGCCTCGGCCTGCTGCTGCCGGGCGATGGCCGCTTCCTGGCCGCGCAGGATCTGCTGGTTCAGTTGCGTCAGCGACTGGCTTTCCTCGGGCGTGATCGGTGCTGGCGGCACGCCGTTGGGCATCAGCCGGGCCGTGGCCGGCGAGCCGTTGATATCGCGCGGCACGGGAGACGCGCAGCCTGCCAGCAGCGCCATGGCCAGCATCGCCACAGCGCCCGCCGGCCCGAGGCGGGAACAGGAGGAGCGGGGGCGATGGTCGGCTTGCATGGCGGTTGTCCTCAAATCATGGATTCCGGGCGGGGGCGGCTCAGTGTTGCTGGTGCGCGCCGTCGCCGGCACCGGTGGCCACGGGCGCGGTGAACAGTTGGGCGCTGTCCACGGGGTCGAACTCATAGCGCTGGCCGCAGAAGTCGCAGTGGATCTCCACGTGGCCGCGCTCGGCGATGATGCTCTCCACCTCGGCCTGGCCCAGCGACTGGAGCATGCCCGCCACCTTGGCGCGCGAGCACGAGCACTGAAAATGCGGCGTCATCGGCTCGAAGACGCGCAGCCCGGTGGCCTGCAGGTCTTCCCAGAACAGGCGGCGCAGCAGCGTGTCCGGCGACTCCACCAGCAACTCCTCCTCCTTGAGCGTGGCGCCGAGCTGGCAGGCGCGGTCCCAGGTGTCGAGGTCCTGCGCGCGGCCAGCCTCGTCAAGTGCCGCGCCGGTCTCGCCCACTTCCATCGTGCCGCCGTACGACGGCAACTTCTGCAGTAGCATGCCGGCCGCCACCTGGTCGTTCGAGGCGAGCCACAGGCGCGTGTCGAGCTGCTCGGACGCCTGCATGTAATGCTCCAGCACCGCGCCGATCGACGACAGCGGGCCGTGCTCGTCCGACAGCGGGACGATGCCCTGATAGGCCTGCTGGCCCGGCAGCTTGTCCTGCGGGTCGAGCGTGATCGCAAAGCGGCCCTGGCCGTGCACGTTCACCATCTGCCTGAGCGTGGCGTCGTCGGCGATCTCGACGTCTTCGGCGATCTTGGCCGTGGCGCGCATCGAGAGGTCCGACAGGCATTCCACCACCAGCATCCGCACCGGGCCGTCGCCATGCAGCTGCATGACGAGTGCCCCGTTGAACTTGAGATTGGCTGACAGCAGCGCCGCCGCCGCCATCATCTCGCCCAGCAGGCGCCGCACCGGCGCCGGATAGGCATGGCGGTTGAGCACCTCTTGCCAGGTGGCCTCCATGCGGACCAGTTCGCCGCGCACCGGGGCGGCGTCGAACAGGAATTTCTGAAGGGTGTCGGGATTCGAGGTTGCGGTCACGTTCGTCATCTATCTAGCGGTAAGGCGCGGGTTGCGGGCGCGCGGGCGGGGCCGCGCGCTGGTATGTCATCAGTCGATGCGCTTCAGGTCGGTCTTGTACATCGCCTGGCGCTTCGCGTAGGTCTCGGCGTTGCGGTAGAGGTTGGCCACGTCGGCATCGGTCAGCTCGCGCACGACCTTGGCCGGCGCGCCCAGGATCAGCGAGCGGTCCGGGAACACCTTGCCCTCGGTCACCACGGCGCCGGCGCCAACCAGGCATTCCTTGCCGATCACGGCGCGGTTCAGTACCACGGCCTGGATGCCGATCAGCGACCCTTCGCCCACGGTGCAGCCGTGCAGCATGGCCTGATGGCCGACGGACACCTTGTCGCCCAGCGTCAGCGGCGCGCCCGGATCGGTATGGAGCACGGAGCCTTCCTGGATGTTGGTGTCTTCGCCCACCATGATCGGTTCGTTGTCGCCACGGATCACCACGCCGGGCCAGGCGCTTGCGCGCGCCTTGAGCGTCACGTTGCCGATGATGGTGGCTTCGACGGCCACGTAGGCATCGCTGTGGATGGTCGGGGCGAGGTCGCCGATCTGGTAAAGCGCCATGGGGTCTCCTGGGTCCTGCCTGAGGCAGTGGGGCTGATGATGCGATCTGAGGTAATTGGGGATGGCCGCCGCGATTAAAAGAGCACTGAAGGGCGCGCGCACCCCGGCGAACCGGCGTGGTGACACGCTGCGACGCTCTACAATGGCGACTCCCCGGAATTTTACGCCTATGCCAGTCACCGCACCCGCCGCCGGCCTCGATTTGCCGCATGCCCGCCTGCTACGCCACCGCGCGCTGGAAGTGCTATGCATGACCGATGCCAGGGCGAAGGCCGATGCGGCGCGGGCGCTGTTCGAGGCCGTGGTGGCCGCAGAAACGGCCGGGCAGGCCATCGGCGATACGGATACGGCACTCGCTCCCGCTGCCGGCCTGGCCTTGCCGGGCCGGCCCGCGCGCCCGGAACTGGTGCCGCCCCAGAAGGTGGAGCGCCGCCGCTCCCTGCGCACCCCGGCGGGGCGGGCGGCGATGATTCATGCCCTGTGCCATATCGAATTCAACGCGATCAACCTCGCGCTGGATGCCGCGTGGCGTTTTGCCGGCATGCCGCCGCGTTTCTATCGCGACTGGCTCCAGGTGGCGAGCGAGGAGGCCCTGCATTTCACGCTGCTGGCCGACCATCTGAGCACGCTGGGCGCCGAATATGGCGACTTCCCGGCGCATAACAGCTTGTGGGAGATGTGCGACAAGACCGCCGACGACGTGCTGGCGCGCATGGCGCTGGTGCCGCGCACGCTCGAGGCACGCGGGCTGGACGCCTCGCCGCCGGTGCGGGCGAAGCTGGCCGAGGCCGGCGACGAGGCCGCCGCCGCCATCATCGACATCATTCTGCGCGATGAAGTGGGGCACGTGGCCATCGGCAACCACTGGTATCGGTGGCTGTGCGCGCAGCGCGGGCTGGACCCCGTGCCGACCTACGCGGTGCTGTCCGAGCAGTACCGCGCGCCCCGGCTGCGCGGCCCGTTCAACCTCGAAGCCCGCCGCGCGGCGGGCTTCGACGAGGACGAACTGGCCTGGCTGGAAGCCTCAGCCGGCTGAGGTGGGCGCCGGCGCCCCCCCGGCTGCTTTCGCTTTCTCCTGCTCCTGCAGTCGCAACACCCGCCGCTGGATCTTGCCGGTGGTCGTCATCGGCAGTTGATCGATGAATTCAATCGCCTTGGGATACTCATAGGGGGCTAGCTGTCCCCGAACATGCTGCTGCAATTCGGCGATCAGCGCGGCGTCGTTGTCGAACGAGCGCGCCACGGCCGGGGTCAGTACGATGAACGCCTTGACGATGGCCCCGCGCTCGGGGTCCGGCGACGGCACCACCGCACAGTTCGACACCGCCGGGTGCTTGAGCAGGCAGTTTTCGATCTCGCTCGGCCCGATCCGATAGCCCGACGACTTGAACACGTCGTCCGCCCGGCCCTGATACCAGAGATAACCGTCCGCATCCATGCGGGCAAGGTCGCCTGTGCGGCACCAGCGCAGGCCGTCCAGCTCGGTGTACTTGCCCGCCGTGGCGGCCTCGTTCTTCCAGTAACCGAGGAAGAAGACCGGGTCCGGATGCCCGTGGATGTCGGTAGCGCAGACCGCCACCTCGCCGTCCTCGTCCGGCGCGCAGGGGCGGCCCTCGTCGTCGATCACGGCCACGCGGTGGCCCGGGTAGGGGCGGCCCATCGAGCCCGGCCGCGCCGGCCAGCCGAGGCGGTCGTCGTCGTACTGCGCGGTGCAGTTGCCGACGATGTAGTTGATCTCGGTCTGGCCGAACATCTCGTTGACGATGACCCCGAGGGCGTCGCGGCACCACGAGAACACGGTCTCGCCCACGGCCTCGCCGGCACTCATGACCGCGCGCAGCTTCAGCCGGTAGCGCGTGGACGGGTCCGGGCACGCCTTCATCATCTGCTTGAGCGCAGTGGGGAACAGGAAGGTGTTGGTCACGCCATAGCGTTCGAGCAATTCGAAGGCACGTTCGGCGGAGAACCGGCCCTGATAGCCGACGATGGGCTTGCCGAAGTACAGCGCCGGCATCAGCGCATCCCACAGGCCGCCGGTCCAGGCCCAGTCGGCCGGGCTCCAGAACACGTCGTCGTCCTGCGGATACCAGTTCTGCGAGCAGACGAAGCCGGTTAGGTTGCCGATCAGCGCCCGGTGTGGCAGCAGCGCGCCTTTGGGCGGCCCGGTGGTGCCGCTGGTGTAGATCAGCACGGCGGCTTCGTCGGCCTTGGTCTGCTCGGCCGTGAAGGTAGGCAGTTGGGCGGCCAGCAGGGCGTCCCAGTCCAGGTCGCCCCGGCCCGTGGCGGCGCCGGCGCCAATCACGGTGCGCAGGGTGGGGCAGTCCGGGCGGGCGGCGAGCAGGTTGTCGATGGCGGTCTCGTCGGCAATCGCCACGCGGGTTTCGCTGTGGTCGATGCGGTACGAGAGGGCCTCCGGGCCGAACAGCATCGACAGCGGCATGGCCACGGCACCCAGCTGGTAGACCGCCATGCCGGCGATCACGGTCTCGATGCGCTGGGGCATGACGATGGCCACGCGGTCGCCCCGGCCCACGCCCAGCGCGCGCAGCGCGCGGGAGAGCCGGTTGGCCTCGGCCTGGATATGGGCGTAGGTGTAGGCGTCGCGTCGCCCATCCTCGTGCTCGGTGTAGACCGCCACGCGGTCCATGGTGGCCGGGTCTCGGGCCCAGCGGCCGCAGCAGACATCGGCCAGGTTGAAGTGCTCGGGCACGTTCCAGCGGAACGCGTCATGAAGCGCGCGATAGTCATCGCGGCGCGTAGCCGGCAAGGCGGTCATCCGGTTGTCTCCGATGTTTTTGCGGCGTCAGGCCGGGCGGATCGCTATAATCGGCCAGGCGAACGATCGTTCTATTTTTATCCAGGCTGCCGCGCGGCCCCCCATCCGCCGCGCGCCCGAGAAGACCTGGCAATACAGAGACAGAAGGGTAGAGACACCATGACCATCACGGAAACCTCGCGTTCCGAATTTATCACGCTGCGCGGCCTGCGCACGCACGTTCGCCACTGGGGCACGCCCGGCGCGCCCAAGCTGTTCATGCTGCACGGCTGGATGGATGTGGCCGCCTCGTTCCAGTTCCTCGTCGATGCGCTGGAGCGCGACTGGCACGTGATCGCCATGGACTGGCGCGGCTTCGGCGAGACCGACCTGCCGACGCGCTACCCGGGCACCACGTCCTACTGGTTCCCGGACTACGTGGCCGACCTCGAGGCGCTGCTCGATCACTACCAGCCCGAAGGGCAGGTGGATCTGGTGGGCCACAGCATGGGCGCCAACGTGGTCTGTATCTATGCGGGAGTGCGTCCGCAGCGCGTGCGGCGCGTGGTGGATCTGGAGGGCTTCGGCCTGACCCGCACCCGACCGGACCAGGCGCCAGGCCGGCTGGTGCGCTGGCTGGACGAACTGCGCGCGCAGCCGGAGCTGCGCACCTACGAGAGCGAGGCCGCCGTGGCGGCGCGCCTGCAGAAGACCAATCCGCGCCTGCCCGACGATCGCGCCGCCTTCCTGGCCGCGCACTGGTCGCGCCGCAACGCCGAGGGCCGGTGGGAGATCCTGGGCGACGCGGCCCACAAGATGACCAATCCCATGCTGTATCGGATCGACGAAATCATGGCGATCTGGGCCAAGGTGGAAGCCCCGGTGCTACACGTGGAGGCGCGGGACTCCGCCACGCTCCAGCACATCGCCCACAAGCAGCCGCTGGACGAATTCCGAGAGCGCTTCCGCGCCTTCCCGGACTTCCGCGAAGTCACGGTGGATGACGCCGGGCACATGCTCCACCACGACCAGCCGCAGGTGGTGGCGCAGCTGATCGAGGAATTTCTCGCTTGATGACGAGTCGGGATGATGCCTCACGCGTGCTTGAGCTTCTCCTTGAGCGCGGCGTTGTTGCTGGTGTGCACGTGCACCAGCGACTTCTCCGGGAAGGCGTAGTGGTACGCCTTGCGCAGCGCGAGCGCGGCCTCATGGAAGCCGGAGAGGATCAGCTTTTGCTTGTTCGGATAGAAGCAGATGTCGCCGGCCGCGAAGATGCCGCGGCGCGAGCTTTCATAGGTGGTGGTGTCCACCATGATGCGGCCCGCGCGCATGTCCATGTCCCACTGGGCAATCGGCCCCGGCTCGGACACCAGTCCGTACAGCGCCACGAGTTCGTCGGCGGGCAGCGTCTGCTCGCCGTCGCGGGTCTTGATCGTCGCGGCGGTCAGCCGGTCGGCGTCATCGGTCTGCAGGCCGCCGAGCATACCGACGACGAAGTCCATCTCGCCGGCCGCCACTGCCGCGCGCATCGACGCCACGGTGTGGTCGGCGGCGCGGAAGCCCTCGCGCCGGTGCAGCAGCGTCACGCGCCCGGCCACCTTGCGCAGCGCGAGCGCCCAGTCGAGCGCCGAATCGCCGCCTCCGGCCACGATCACACGGCGGCCGGCAAAGCGCGAGGTGTCGCGCACGGCGTAGTGCAGGTGCCGGTCCTCGAGCGCGGCGGCCTCGGGCAGCGCCACGCGCTGCGGCGCGAAGGCCCCGGCGCCGGCGCAGACCAGCACTGCCGCCACGTCGAAACGCTTGCCGGCGTCGGTGGTCACCAGCAGGCGCGGATGGCCGTCGGCGCTGGCGTGCTCGCTGACGCTGTCGGCGCGCTGGCTGAAGTGCATCGGGAACGCGAACGGCGCGCATTGCTCCATCAGCCGGTCCACGAGGTCCTGCGCCAGGCAGCCCGGCACGGCCGGAATGTCGTAGATCGGCTTCTCGGGGTAGAGCTCGGTGCACTGGCCGCCGGCCCGGTCGAGCACGTCGATCAGCTCGCATTTGAGCCCCAGCACGCCCGCCTGGAACGCGGCGAACAGGCCGACCGGCCCGGCGCCGACGATCAGCACATCGGTCTGCGTGGTTTCTTGGGGAGCGAGCGGGGAGGGCGTGGAAGACATGATCGAGGCAGGTGCGCGGCGGGCGCCAGGTGGCGCGCGGCGCATGGGGGAGCGGAACAAGGCCCCATCATACCTTGCGTGCCTTGGGAATCCGGGCACGCCACCGTTGGCGGCAGGGCTAAAAGACCCTGCCAGGAGTAGAATGAAGACCATGCAAAACCCGCACGCCATCAACGCCGATCTGCACTGCCACTCCACCGTGTCCGACGGGATGCTCGCGCCACGTGACGTGGCCGCGCGCGCCCATGCCGGTGGCGTGGCTTTCTGGGCGTTGACGGACCACGACGAGGTGGGCGGCCAGCGCGAGGCGCGCGACGCCGCCGAGGCACTCGGCATGCGCTATGTGCCTGGCGTGGAGATTTCGGTCACCTGGGCCGGCCAGACCGTGCACATCGTGGGCCTGCAGATCGATCCCTTCCATCCGGGCCTGATCGACGGCCTGGCCCGAACCCGCGACGGCCGCGCCCGGCGCGCCCAGGATATCGGCGAAGCGCTGGCCAAGGTCGGCATCCACGATGCCTACGCCGGCGCGCTGCGCCATGTCGGCAATCCTGACCTGATCTCGCGCACCCATTTCGCGCGTTGGCTGGTGGATGAAGGCTATTGCGCGACCATCAGCGACGTATTTAGCGAATATCTGTCCGATGGCCGCCCCGGCTTCGTGCCGCACCGCTGGTCGAAGCTGTCCGAGGCGATCGGCTGGATCCGTGACGCCGGCGGCGTCGCTGTGATGGCCCACCCGGGCCGCTACAACTACACGGCCACCCAGCACGACGCGCTGTTCGACGAATTCACCCAACTGGGGGGCCGCGCCGTGGAGGTCGTGACCGGCAGCCACACGCCCGACCAGTTCCGCCGCTATGCCGATGTGGCGCGCCACTACGGCCTGTTGGCCTCGCGCGGGTCGGATTTCCATGGTCCCGGCGAGGGCCGGGTCGATATCGGCACGCTGCCGCCGCTGCCATCGGACGTTACCCCGGTCTGGCACGACTGGTAGCCGTCCGCCCGCCCCGCCTTCCGCCCCCGACGATCCCTGAATGTCCCAGTACTTCGAGATTCACCCGGTCAACCCGCAGCTGCGCCTGATCAAGCAAGCCGCGCAGATCCTGCGCCAGGGCGGGCTGATTGCGCTGCCGACGGACTCCAGCTACGCGCTGGCCTGCCCGCTCGACGACAAGACGGCCGTGGAGCGCCTGCGCCGGCTGCGCGGCATCGACGACAAGCACCATCTGACCCTGATGTGCAGCGACCTGTCCGAGTTGGGCAACTTCGCGCGCGTGGATAACCGCCAGTACCGCTGGATCAAGGGCGCCACGCCGGGGCCGTACGTGTTCATCCTCGAGGCGACCAAGGAAGTGCCGCGCCGGCTGTCGCACCCGGCCCGCAAGACCATCGGCGTGCGCGTGCCCGACCATGCTGTGCCGCTGGCGCTGCTGGCCGAACTGGGCCAGCCGATGATCTCGGCCACGCTCCAGATGCCCGGCGATGACGAACCCATGAACGATCCGGCCGAAATCCGCGCCCGGCTGGAGAAACAGCTCGACCTGGTGGTGGACGGCGGCCCGGCGCCGGCGCAGCCGACCACCGTGATCGACCTGAGCGGCGGCGAGCCGGAACTGGTGCGGCTGGGCCGGGGCGATGTGGAACGCTTCGGGCTGTCCGCCACGCTTTGAAAATCGGCCACGCTTTGACACAAACCGGACAGCCTGCGGGCGCCATTGCACGGATAGAATAGGGCACATGGATTCCTCGCTCATCCAGACCGTTGCGGTCTACGCCCTGCCAGTCTTGTTCGCCATCACGCTGCATGAGGCCGCCCACGGCTATGTGGCGCGCTTTTTCGGCGACGACACGGCCTACCGGCTCGGCCGCGTCAGCCTGAACCCGATCCGGCATATCGACCCGATCGGCACGGTGGCGGTGCCGCTGCTGCTGTATTTCCTGACCGCCGGGCAGTTCGTGTTCGGCTTCGCCAAGCCGGTTCCGGTAGTGTTCGGCCACCTGCGCAACCCGCGCTGGCATGGCATGTGGGTGGCCCTGGCCGGCCCGGCCAGCAATCTCGTGCAGGCGTTCATCTGGGCGCTGGTGGTGATCGGGCTGGCCTGGGCGCAGGTCCAGGAGCCGTTCTGGGGCCAGATGGCGCGCGCCGGGGTAATCGTCAACGTGGTCGTGGCCGCCTTCAACCTGTTTCCGATCCCGCCGCTGGACGGGGGACGCGTGCTGACCGCCTTCCTGCCGCAGCGCGTGGCGGCGGCCGTCAGCCGCATCGAGCCGTATGGCATCTTCGTGGTGCTGGCGCTGGTGGCGGCGGGCGTGATCACGCGGGTCTGGATGCAGCCGGTGATGAGTCTGCTGCTGTCGGTGGTCGAGCTGATGCTCCGGCCGATCATCCTCCTGCTGCAATAAGCGCCATGACGCTCGCGCACGTGCCACTGGGCGCGCCTTCGTCGTGGGTGACCCGCTGGGCCCACCTGATCCGGCCGGGCGGCCGCGTGCTCGATCTCGCCTGTGGCAGCGGGCGCCACGCGGCCTGGCTGGCGGGGCAGGGGTTTGACGTGCTGGCCGTGGATCGCGACGCCGAGGCCGTGGCGGGGCTGCCCGCCGGCGTGGTGGGCCGGGTGGCCGATCTCGAGCAGGACGGCTGGCCGCTGGGGGACGTGACTGACGGGGCGGACGGGGCGCCGCTGGACGCCATCGTGGTCACCAACTACCTGCACCGCCCCCTCTGGCCGCACCTGCTGGCGGCGCTGGCGCCTGCCGGGGTGCTGATCTATGAAACATTTGCAATTGGTAACGAAACCGTCGGCAAGCCGTCCCGGCCCGACTTCCTGCTGAAATCGGGCGAATTGCTCGACATGGCGCGCGGAACCCTCCGCGTGGTTGGGTACGAGGACGGGGTGGTAGAAGTGCCGAAAACGGCGTTCGTCCAGCGGATTTGTGCCGTGCGCGAGTCCACGGGCGGCGCGCCGGGCACCGCGCCACCGCGCTACAGGCTGCCGGCGCGGCCCTAGGCTGGCCGGTCGGGCGGTGCGCCCGGCCCGTGTCAGCGCGCAGGGCGCTTCACACGTTGAAAATCCTGATGTTTCCCCTCACCCCGGGGGAGTCCGGAGCGGCTGACGGTTCCGGTACAATCCCGGATATTCGATTTCCCGAGTTTCCTTAAGCTATGACACAGATTACCGGCAGCATCGTGGCCATCGTCACCCCGATGCATGAGGATGGCAGCCTGGATTACCCCGCGCTGCGCACCCTCATCGACTGGCATGCGGCAGAAGGCACCGATGGCATCGTGATTGTGGGCACCACGGGCGAGTCTCCGACCGTCAACGTGGAAGAGCATTGCGAACTGATCCGCGTGGCCGTGGAGCAGTCCAACAAGCGCGTCCCGATCATCGCCGGTACGGGCGGCAATTCCACCAAGGAAGCCATCGAGCTGACCGCCTTCGCCAAGAAGGTCGGCGCCGATGCGTCGCTCCAGGTGGTGCCGTACTACAACAAGCCGACGCAGGAAGGCATCTACCGCCATTTCCGCACGATCGCGGAAGCGGTGGAGCTGCCGGTGCTGCTGTATAACGTGCCGGGCCGTACCGTGGCCGATATGACCAACGACACCATCCTGCGCTTGGCGCAGGTGCCGGGCATCGTCGGCGTGAAGGAGGCCACGGGCAACATCGACCGGGCCGCGCAGCTGATCAAGGATGCGCCGGAACACTTCGCGATCTACAGCGGCGACGACCCCACCGCGGTGGCGCTGATCCTGCTGGGCGGCCACGGCAATATCTCCGTGACGGCCAACGTGGCGCCGCGCAAGATGCACGAGATGTGCGTGGCGGCGCGTAACGGCGATGTGGTGACCGCACGCCGGCTGCATATGGAAATGATCGAGCTGAACCGCGCGATGTTCGTCGAGGCCAACCCGATTCCCGTCAAGTGGGCGCTGCAACAGATGGGCAAGATGGCCGGCGGCATCCGCCTGCCGCTGACCCCGCTGGCCGAAGCGCAGCACGAGACCGTGCGCCGCGCGCTGGCCAACGCCGGCCTGCTCGCCTGACCTTAACCTTACCGGCTGAACCTTGGCGTATCGCCGCCTTCTTGAAACCAGGATTACGTGTCAATGAAACAGAAGCTTAACCGTCGCGGCGCGACGCAAGTCCGCCGTGCCGCCATGGTCGCGCCCGTGCTGGCCCTGACCCTGATCGCCGGCTGCAGCAGCATCAATGAGGCCATGCAGCCGGACAAGATCGACTACAAGTCCCAGGGCAAGAAGACGGCATCGCTGGACATTCCGCCGGACCTGACCAAGCTCGACGGCGAGCGCCGCTACACGGTGCCCGATGCCTCCGGCACGTCCACGCTCTCGAACTACACCCAGGCCAACGCCGGGCGTGCCCGCGAGGCCAGCCCGACCGACAACGTGCTGCCGGGCGCCCAGGGCGTGCGCATGGAACGCGACGGCAACCAGCGCTGGCTCGTGATCAGCAACGGCATGCGTGCCGACCAGCTCTGGCAGACCCTGCGCGGCTTCTGGCAGGAGAGCGGCTTCCTGCTGGTGCAGGACTCGCCCGAGACCGGCATCATGGAAACGGACTGGGCTGAGAACCGCGCCAAGATCCCGCAGGACATCATCCGCAACACCATTGGCAAGGTGTTCGACGGCCTGTACTCGACGTCCGAGCGCGACAAGTTCCGCACGCGCGTGGAGCGGTCGCAGAACGGCCAGCTCGAGGTGTTCATCAGCCATCGCGGTGCGCAGGAACAGCTGACCGGTGTGGACAAGACCAGCACGGTCTGGACGCCGCGCCCGGCCGATCCTGAGCTGGAAGCCGAATTCCTGTCCCGCCTGGCCCAGCGCCTGGGCGTGCAGAAGGAGCAGGCCGACCGCATGGCCAAGAACCCGACGCCGGCCGGCATCGGCACGAATGACGCTGCCGCCAATGCCGCCACGCCTGCGGTGGGCACCGCCGCCGCCACTGGCATCGGCGCCGCTGCAGCCACCGGCGCACCGTCGGCCGACGGCAGCAAGTCGTTTATGTCGCAAGTCAATGGCACGCCGGCGCTGCAATTGCCGGAGCCGTTCGATCGCGCCTGGCGCTCGGTCGGCCTGTCGCTAGATCGCGTGAACTTCACGGTGGAAGATCGTGACCGCGCCCAGGGCCTGTACTACGTGCGCTATGTGGATCCGCGTACCAGCGTGGACGATCGCGGCTTCTTCTCGAAGCTGTTCACGAAGGCGAACGACGGCAAGACGGCCAAGAAGTACCGCGTGGCGCTAAAGGGCAACGGCACGGGCACCACGGTCACCGTGCTGAACGAGGCCGGGCAGCCGGAGAACACCGAAATCGGCAAGAAGATCCTGTCGCTGCTGGACGAGCAACTGCACTGATGGGTCTTTGTCGCAGTCAGACGGTCCCGACGGCTCCTGCCGTCGGGAACCATCCCGAGCGAGCGCATCGATGATGCGCTTTGCTTTTTTGGGCAGTGGCAGCGAAGGCAACTCGCTGCTGATCGAGGCCGTCGATGGCACCACGGTGACCCGTGTGCTGCTCGACTGCGGGTTCGGCATCCGTGAGACCGCGCGCCGGCTCGAGCGGCTCGGCGTCACGCCGGGCCAGCTCGACGCGGTACTGGTCACGCATGAGCATGGCGACCACGTGGGTTCGGCCTACGCGTTCGCCGCGCGCCACAAGCTTCCGGTTCATACCAGTCACGGCACCTGGCTCGCCACCGCGCACATGCGCGGCGCCGATGTGGCCGATGTGCGCGTGTGCTGCGCCGACCACGCGTTCTCGGTGGGCGGCTTGCAGATTCTGCCGTACACGGTTCCGCACGATGCCCGCGAGCCGCTTCAGTTCGTGCTGACCGATGGCAACGCGCGGCTTGGCGTGCTAACCGATGCCGGCATGGAGACCCCCTACGTCACAGCGCGGCTCGCTGGCGTGGATGCGCTGGTTCTGGAGTGCAACCATGACCGCGAGATGCTGCGGAATTCGGCTTATCCGTATTCGTTGAAACGGCGTATCGGCGGGGATTTCGGGCACCTGGCCAATGAAGTGGCGGCGGCGATCCTGTCGCGGGTGGCGCATGGCGGGCTGTCACGCGTGGTGGCCGCTCATTTGAGTCAACAGAACAACACGCGCGCGCTGGCCTCGGGGGCACTTGCGGCCGTGCTTGGGGTGGCGCCGGAGGAGATCCTGATTGCAGATCAGGAGGAGGGGCTGGGATGGCAACCGGTCCGCGGCATGTGATTCAAGATTATCTGAGGCCGGAACGGTGCTGAAGCCGAGATGATGCGCCGGACTACCGGGCGCGCCGCGAGTAAATCGCGGGCAATAAAAAAGCCGACCCGAAGGTCGGCTTTTTTATCGGAGTAATCCGATTACTGCTTGGCAGCCGGGGCCGAAGCGTCAGCGGCCGGAGCCGATGCGTCAGCAGCCGGGGCAGCGGCCGGAGCCGATGCGTCAGCAGCCGGAGCAGCGGCCGGAGCCGATGCGTCAGCGGCGGGAGCCGTGGCAGCCGGAGCAGCCGTGTCAGCGGCCGGAGCGGCAGCTTCTTCCTTCTTGCCGCAAGCGGCCAGGGCAACAGCTGCCAGCAGGGATGCGATCAGGAGAGACTTCTTCATTTTTCGTCCTTTAACTTTTAATTACTGAAAACAGGCGATGAATAATTACCGGTAATTATCGCTCTTGAACTGCAAATTTGAGGCTCTCCCGGGTGCCGACAATGCAGTGGTACACAGTACTAGCCAGCGGGCGATTATATCCGCGTTTCCCCTGCTTGTGTACAGTCGAAATTTGCTGGTTCTCTTTGTTACGCATTATTACACGCGTACAGGCGCAATCTGCAACCAGCCTTCCAGCGTCCAGTCGTGGAAGGTATCCATCAAGTCGGGCAGCGCGGCGCACGCAGTGACCTCCGCAGCGGTCAGATGACGGTGGTCCGCCAGCCGACGCAGCCATTTCGCCAGCGATGCCGGCGGTTCGTAGGCCTCGCCGTTGAGGAAGAAATGCGTACGGTCATAGAGCGCAATGGAACCCGGAGCAAGGACTACGCCATGCGCCTGGGCCAGCTTCGTGTACTTGCGCAGCGGAATCTCCTCGACCTCGGCGAACATCACCGATTGCTTCGGTTCGGAGAGGTGCGAGCCGAGGAATTCGGACACCATCGCGCCGTTCCATTTCATCGCCTGGAGCCGCTCGGCCACTGCGCGGCCCAGCCCGGCCGGCATCTGCGCGGGATGCGCCGTCGCGGTCTCGTCGGCGTCGGCGTAGCGGCCGTCGAGGCCCTCGTTGCCTTCCACCGTTTCCGATAGCCACGCGAGGAAATGGCCGGCCAGCTCCCGGTAGGCAGGGGCGCGGAAGCCGATAGAAGCGGTCATGCACTCGCCCTCGGCCACCCCGTCGTGCGCGTACTGCGGCGGCAGGTACAGCATGTCGCCGGGTTCCAGCACCCACTCCTCCTCGGCCGTGAAGTCCGACAGGATCTTCAGCGGCATGTCGGGAATCAGGTCGAGCTTGGTTTGTGACGAAATGCGCCAGCGGCGTCGGCCCGATACTTGCAACAGGAAGACATCATAGGAATCGAAGTGCGGACCCACGCCGCCGCCATCCGTGGCGTAGCTGATCATCACATCGTCGAGCCGCGCGTCGGGCACGAAGCGGAACTGGCTCATCAGGTCGGCCGCGGCCTGGTCGTGCAGGTTGACGCCCTGCACCAGCAGCGTCCACTTGGTGGCCTTGCGCGAAGGGAGGTTGTCCTCGGCAAACGGGCCGTGCTCGAGCTTCCAACGGTTGCGAAAGTACGACACCAGGCGCGACTCCACGTCCTCGCGGTCGGCCAGGTCAAAAAGCGCTTCACGCGACACAGGCGGCACGATTCCGGGCACTGCCTGTCGAATCAGCAAAGGTTTGCGGTGCCAGATCTCGCGCATGAACACGGCGGGTGTCATGCCCCCAAGCAGCGTGAGCGGCGCGTCGGGATCGATGGGGCCCGCAGGCAAGGCCTGCGCGTATAATGCGGAATCGCTCATGGAGTCAAGAATTGAAAATCGCTAAGAACACGGTGGTGTCCGTGGTGTACAAGCTGTCGGACACGCAGGGCAATCTGATCGAAGAGTCGGATGAGCCCATGGTCTATTTGCACGGCGGGTATGATGGCACGTTCCCGAAGATCGAGGAAGCGCTGGACGGCCACGACGCCGGCTTTGAGACCCAGCTGCAGCTGGAACCCGATGAGGCCTTCGGCGACTACGATGCCGACCTCGTGAAGGTGGAGCCGCGCAATCGCTTTCCGGAGCCGCTGGAAGTCGGCATGCAGTTCGAGGGCGTGCCCGAGGACGGCGACGACGAAGACTCCATCATCTACACGATCACTGACGTGGCCGAAGACAAGGTGGTGCTGGACGGCAACCATCCGCTCGCCGGCATGGCGCTGCGTTTCTGGCTGAAAGTGTCGGAAGTGCGCGAGGCGACCAGCGATGAAGTCGAGCACGGCCACGCCCACGGTGCCTCGGGCATCGAAGTGGTGGATGAGGACGAGGACGGCGACGACAGCCCTCGCACGCTCCACTGATCTTCCCAAACAATTGAGCGATACGTGAGCCCGTCCGCAAGGCGGGCCGCAGTGCTGCGATGGGGTCGTCGCAGGACAACGAAGAAGCCGGCAATTGCCGGCTTTTTCTTTGGGTTTTCGGGCTCGCAGTTCCTTTAATTCCCCGCCGTTTCCGGCTAGTTGCCCTTCACCCCGTCGCGCAGCTTCACCTGGAACACCGCCCGCGAGCCCGGCGACACCGTCAACTCGGTCCAGCGGGAGGGCGATCCCACCGGCAGGGCCACGCGCGTGACATTGGCTATGGACTTGCCCGCCGCGTCCCGCAGCGGCTTGTCCACGCTGAAACCGCTGTCGCTCGCATGGACGAGTAGGACCTGGCCCTTGTACTTGCCGGCCAGTTCGCGCAACTGGCGCTTGAACTCCAGATAGCCATCACGCGCGCCGCGTCGCAGGAAGCCATCGAACAGGGTCGGCTTGCCACGCTTCTCCCAGCCATTGCCGAACATTGGATCGGCATGGCCGACCACCACCACGCCGTCGAGGTCACGCTGCTCGGCCACCGAGAACGCGCGGGAGAGCCACTGCCGATTGGCCTCGCGCCGGTCCTCGAACTCGCCGTTGCGGCCGCCCTCGGTACGATAGTGGTTGTTGTCGCCCGGCAGGTTCATGCCGACGATCAGCACGTTGCCCAGTACCATGCGGGCGTTTTCCCGGTAGCTGCGGAACGTGGCCTGGTCCGACTGGCGCGTAACCGGCAGCGTACGGCGCCCCAGCGTGGCGTCCACCGGGAAGTACAGTTCGCGCAGCCGGTTCAACCGTTCCACCGCGTCGAACTCGCCGTTCACCGGCTTCTGGCATTCGGCCCAGTCGTTCTCGCCCGGCACATAGAGCAGCGGTAGTGGCGCGTCGTCGAGCACGCGCTGGCGCACGTTCAGCACGGCATCGCCACACGACTCGGTATCGCCCTTGATGCCGCCGGCATGGACGATCAGCGCCACCTGCTGGGTCGACATCAGATCGAATAGTGCGGCCGTGTCGGCCTCGGCCGCCGGCCATTGCGGCACATCGGCGATCAGCGCAATGCGCACGGGCTGCACCGCTGCCGGCGGGGGTGGCGCGACGCGCCCGGTCCGGGCCGCGTGGGCGAGCCCGGGCCCGGCACATGCCGTCCAGCAAACCGCGGCCACCGCCATGTGCCGCCAGACCCGCCGATGTGCCGTCATACGGAGGGCTTGCTCTCCGCCAGCGCCTTGAGCCGGTACAGCGCATCGAGCGCGTCGCGCGGCGTCAGGCTGTCGGGGTCGATGTCAGCCAGCGCGTCGAGCGCCTCCAGGGCGGCCGCATCGACCGGCAACGCTGCGGCCCCGCCTTCCCCGTCCGCCTCCTCATCTTCGTCCGGCGGCGCAGCGGGCGCGGCGAACAGGTCGAGTTGCGGCGTGGGGGTGGCATCGGCGGACTGCTGTTCCAGCCAGGCCAGATGCTTGCGCGCGGCGCGGATCACCGGCTGCGGCACGCCGGCCAGTTGGGCGACCTGCAGGCCATAGCTCTGGCTCGCCGGGCCGTCCTGCACGGCGTGCAGGAACACGATGCCGTCGCCATGTTCCACGGCGGACAGGTGCACGTTGGCCGCCTGCGCGAACTCCTGCGGCAGCTGCGTCAGCTCGAAATAGTGGGTGGCGAACAGCGTGTGGCTGCGGTTGTGCGAGAGCAGGTGGCGGGCGATGGCCCAGGCGAGCGCCAGCCCGTCGAACGTCGAGGTGCCCCGGCCGATCTCGTCCATCAGCACAAGGCTGGACGGCGTGGCGTGGTGCAGGATGCCCGCCGCCTCGGTCATTTCCACCATGAACGTGGAACGGCCGCCGGCAAGATCGTCTGCTGCGCCAATCCGCGTGAAGATGCGGTCGACCGGACCGATCACGGCGCGCCGCGCCGGTACCCAGGCGCCCACACATGCCAGCAGCACGATCAGCGCGGTCTGGCGCATGAACGTCGACTTACCGCCCATGTTCGGGCCGGTGATCAGCAGCAGCTTGCGCGCCTCGGTCAACTGGCAGTCGTTGGGGATGAACTCGGTCGAATCGGCGGCTAGCTGGCCCTCGACCACCGGGTGGCGGCCTTGCACGATGTCGATCACGTTCTCGCTCACGCGCTCGGGCTGGACCCAGTCGAGCGTGCGGGCCCGTTCGGCCAGTGCTGCCAGCACATCGAGCCGCCCCAGCCCGCCCGCCACGCGTTGCAGGGCGGAGATATGCGGCAGCAGGGCCTGGAGCAGCGCTTCGTAGAGAACCTTCTCACGCGCCAGCGCGCGGTCCTGTGCGGACAGCGCCTTGTCCTCGAAGGACTTCAGCTCTGGCGTGATGTAGCGCTCGGCGTTCTTGAGCGTCTGGCGCCGGCGGTAGTCGTCGGGCACCTTGTCCGCCTGGCCGTTCGTCACCTCTATATAGAAGCCATGCACGCGGTTGTACTCCACGCGCAGGTTGGCGATGCCCGTACGGGAGCGCTCGCGTGCCTCGAGGTCGATCAGGAACTGGCCGCAGTTCTCGGAAATGTCTCGTAGTTCGTCCAGATCGGCATCGTAGCCGCGCGCAATCACGCCGCCGTCGCGCAGCACCGTGGACGGTTCCTCGGCGACGGCTCGCACCAGCAGGCCGAGGCAGTCTTCCGGGATTTCGAGGTCGTCGAGGGTCTGCGCCAGCAGCGGGGCGTCGTCGGCCAGCGTCACGGTGGCGCGCACGTCGGGCAGCGCGCGCAGGGTGTCGCGCAGCGACGACAGGTCGCGGGGCCGCGCCGTCAGCAGGGCGAGCCGGGACGTGATGCGCTCGACGTCAGCCAGCCGGCGCAGGTTGGTGCGCAGGGCGTCCGGGTCCTGGGCGATCAGCGCGCCGATGGCCTGCTGGCGCGCACGCGGCAGCGCGGGGTCGCGCAGCGGGTGATGGAGCCAGTGGCGCAGCGCGCGGCTGCCCATCGCCGTGGCGCAGGTGTCGAGCAGCGAGAACAGCGTCGGCGATTCGCCGCCGCGCAGCGTTTCCGTCAGTTCCAGGTTGCGCCGCGTGGCCGAATCGAGGCCCACGAATTCCGATTCGCGTTCGACGGTCACGCCCTGTACATGCCGTAGCGACTGGCCCTGGGTGGCCGCCGCGTAATTCAGCAGCGCGCCGGCCGCGCCAAGCGCCGCGCCGAGGCCCGCGCAGCCGAACGGTTCCAGACTTGCCACGCCAATCTGCTCGCGCAGCCGGCGCGTGCCGGCATCCTGGTCGAAATGCCACTCCGGCAGCCGGGTACGCGCGCAGGTCAGCGCCGGCAGGTCGATGCCATCGGCAAACAGCAGTTCGGCGGGGCGGATCCGTTCGAGTTCGCGGCCCAGTTGTGCCGCCTCGCACTCCATCAGCCGCAGTTCGCCGCTGGCGAGGTTCAGCCAGGCGAGGCCGGTCTTGCTGATGCCGCGCCGCGTGGTCTGCTGGTGCACGGCCATCAGGAACGTGTCGACCTTGTCCGGCAGCAGCGCGGCGTCGGTCAGCGTGCCCGGCGTGACGATGCGGACCACCTTGCGCTCCACCGGGCCCTTGCTCGTGGCCGGATCGCCGATCTGCTCGCAGATCGCCACCGATTCGCCCAGCTTGACGAGCTTGATCAGGTACTGGTCGACCGAATGGAACGGGATACCGGCCATGCGGATGGGCACGCCGCCGGACTGTCCGCGCGACGTCAACGTGATGTCCAGCAACCGCGCGGCTTTCTCCGCGTCGTCATGGAACAGCTCGTAGAAGTCCCCCATCCGGTAGAACAGCAGCGTGTCCGGATGATCCGCCTTGATGCGGAGGTACTGGATCATCATCGGCGTGTGCTTCTCGGGCGCGCCGCGCTTCGCGGTGGACTTGGTGTCCGGCGCGGCGGTGGTGTCTCCAGGCGCCGCCTCGGCGGACGTGTCTGGCGTGGCAGGCACGTCAGGGGTGGGGCCGAGGGCGTCCCCGGCATCACGATCGGCGGAAAGGGCTTCTACGGACATGCATTCCTCTCGGGCGGCCACGGTGGGCCGCCGGTATATCGATTGCCGTCAGGCGGATTGCCTCCGCCACGGCACAAAGCGGCATTTTACTGCCTGCCCGTGCCCGCACCTTGAGGCAAATTCTGAAAATGCGTGAGAAATGTTCTCAGCGCTGGCCTTCTTGTCGGAAATCACGCCGCGCTCAGCGCGGCAGCATCCGGTGCGTGTGTGCATAGGCACGCAGGATCTCGTTGATGCGCGTCTGCCAGCCGTCGCCGGTGGCCTTGAACGCCTCCACCACGTCGCGGTCCGCGCGCATGTTCAGCGTGACCTTGCGGGCCTCCGGCGGCAGGGCGGGGCGCCCGCGGCGCGGGGCCGGGCGCATTTGCTCGAGCTGCGCGTCGGTCAGCGGCGGGTTGTCGGGGTCGCTGAGTGCGCCGCGCGTGATCGCGGCGTCCTCGGCATCGTCAGGAATGTGGATCGTTTGCTTTGTCGACATAGTTCAAGACCTCTCGGCGGTTTGCCTTGCGCAGGCTGATCACCCGCATCACATTGCCGCGCATCGTGTAGACCATCACGTAGATCCGTTGACCAATCGGACCCACCGCAATCGTGCGGGCCTCGTTGTAGTCGTAGGGGGTGTCGATGACGACCTGCGCGGCGTCCAGATCGAGCATGACTGCCACCTCCAGCGACACGCCATGCTTGAAGCGGTTGACGAGACTCTTGGCGGCATCGAACTCGATGAAGACGGAATTAGTGTATGGACAACAAAGAAGCGGGTCAAGATATTTTTTGCCCATGCATAAAATATGAGAGTTCTCTGGTGCAACCCATCGTAGGGGCCGGGCAGCCCAAGGTCTTTGGGAGGATTCTGAAAAAGTCGGCGCACCTGACGAGAATTGTCAGGCGGCGGATATGTCACGCGGCAAACTGTCACCCACGCCGGTTCGGCGGCGGAATTGCGCCAAATCCTGTCACTTTTGGGGGTTTTTGCGGCTGGCACGTAGTTTGGATAGGAGTAGGCGGTCAACCTGCCGGAATCGCCCGATGCCAAACATCCCAACAGACAACCCCCGACTGCCCCAGCGGCTGCGCCGGGGATTTACGCTGATCGAAATGATGATCGTCGTGGCCGTCATCGGCATCCTTGCCGCGCTGGCGATTCCGGCCTATCAGCAATACATCATCAAGACGCAGATCTCACGCGGGTTCTGGGAGGCCGCGAACTACAAGACGGCCGTGGAGGAGCGCATTCACAACGGCGTGTTCGCGTTCCCGGACCCGGTGGGCACGCTTGGCTACGTGCGCTCGACGCTGACGGCGACGGCCGATACCTTCGCGTTCAATGCCGATGGCTCGGGCGCGATCGTCGTGCTGCTCGATGGCGAGGTGCATCCCCTGGTGCGCGGTGCACGGATCACGGTTGGCAGGCTCACGAACGGTGGATGGACCTGTGCCGTGCGCGGCGATGGCCTCACGTCGATGGTGTTGCCGAGCGGTTGCACGCTCGAGAGTTAACGAAAAACAGGCGCCCGGAGGCGCCTGTTGTAGCGTGCAGCGAGCCGCGTGGGTCGCTTAGATCGCGGCGGACGGCTTGGCGTTGTCCAACGAGAAGGGCGACAGCAGACGCACCATCTGCGCGAACGCCTTCGGGTTGCCGGCCAGCACTTCGCCCTGTTCCATTTGGCGCGATTCGCCCGCGTAGTTGCCCACCAGGCCACCAGCCTCGGTGATCAGCAGCATGCCGGCGGCCATGTCCCACGGCTTCAGGCCGCGTTCGAAGAAGCCGTCCAGGCGGCCGCAGGCCACGTAGGCCAGGTCCAGCGCGGCGGCGCCCGGGCGACGCAGGCCGGCGCAGCTACGCGTCATCAGCGCGAACATTTCGAGGTATTCGTCCACGCCTTCCAGGTCGCGGAACGGGAAGCCGGTGCCGATCAGGCAGTCGGCCAGCTTGTCACGGCGGGTCACGCGGATGCGGCGGTTGTTCAGGAACGCGCCGGCGCCCTTGCTGGCGGTGAACAGTTCATCGCGCGTGGGGTCGTAGACCACGGCCTGCACGGGCACGCCCTTGTGCAACTGGCCGATGGAGACCGCGTACTGCGGAAAACCGTGGATGAAGTTGGTGGTGCCGTCCAGCGGGTCGATGACCCACGTGTATTCGGCTTCCGGATCGCCGTCGACCCAGGACTGGCCGGACTCTTCCGCTAGAATGGCGTGCTCGGGATAGGCGGTGCGGATAATCTCGATGATCGCGGCTTCGGCGCTGCGATCGACCTCGGTCACGAAATCGTTGTGTTGCTTGCGCGAAACGCGCACGAGATCGACGTCCATGGACGCGCGGTTGATGATGGAACCCGCCTTGCGGGCCGCCTTGACGGCGATATTGAGCATCGGATGCATGAATCTCTCCAGGCGGCGGGGCAGGGGCGCGCACCGGCACGCCAGGCCTCGCGGCGGCGCGTGCGGGGGGCCCAATAACCGGCCGAACAACACAACGAATTGTAGAAGAACGAGGCACGCCGCCCGGACAACCGGCGCCGCACCCACAAATTTGAAGGCTGCATTGTATAGGAAGCCGGCCCACCGCACGAGCCCGGCTACCTGAACTCCACTGAATGAACAAAGACTCCGCTTCGGAAACCCAAAAGACCCTGCCAGACGGATCGACGCCTGTAAGTGATGCGTTGTCCATTTTTCACCGTGTGCGCGTGGTGCTCATCGAAACCAGCCACCCCGGCAATGTCGGATCGGTCGCGCGGGCGATGAAGACCATGGGCTTTGGCGGGGGGGCCGGCAGCCTTGTGCTGGTGAACCCGCGCGAGCCGGACGTGCGCCATCACCCCGATGCCGTGGCGATGGCCAGCGGCGCTGGCGATGTGCTTGTTGATGCACAAATCGTCCCGGATATCGAATCCGCGTTGGCTGGCGCGGCCTATACCGTGGCGATGACCGCCCGCCAACGCGAGTTCGGCCCGCCGCGCCTGCTGCCGCGCGATGCCGCAGCGCGCGGGTATGAAGTGCTGGCAGCAGCACCCGATGCCGTGATCGCCTTCGTGTTCGGCAACGAGCGCTACGGCCTGCCCAACGACGCGGTGGAGCGCTGCGCCGCCGTGACCCACATTCCGGCGAATCCGGCGTATGCCTCGCTGAACCTCGCCCAGGCGGTGCAGTTGATCACCTATGAGATGCGTCTGGCGCTGTTGGCCGCGCCCGAGGCGCGCCGGGACGCCTCGCGTGATATCGGCTATGCTGGGGAGCCCGCCACGGCCGAGCAGATCGAATCGATGTTCGGTCACCTCCAGGCGGGCCTGGCGGCCATCGGCTTTCTCGATCCGACCAACCCGCGCAAGCTGATGTCGCGTCTGCGGCGCCTGTTCGCGCGGGCCGGGCTGGAGCGCGAGGAGGTCAATATCCTGCGCGGCATTGCCAAGCGGATGATGATCGCGGCGGGCGACCCATCGGACAAGATCGAAACCTCCAAAACGTCCCAACCGTCCAAGACGTCCGATAAGCCCGGCGAGACTGACAAGGAACCGTAAGACTGTGACGACTATCGCGGCAGTGTTGATCCCTGCATCTCTGGCACCCACGCCGGCACGATGTTGAACCCGGGCCCCGCGCAAAGTCCCTGACGACGTCGGGGGCGGCGCCCATGGCCGGGCGGCAGGCTCACAAATCTCTTACACTCCCTGCTCGCGCGCCTGGACGTCCCCCGAGTCCTGTCCCTTGATACTAAAAAAAGCGCTCCGGCCAAACACGGCGCCGGCGACCGCTCACGACACGATAAAGATGTTCACTCGCCTGAAGGAAGATATCGACACGATCATGCTGCGCGATCCCGCCGCGCGCAGCCGTCTGGAAGTGCTGACCTGCTATCCCGGGCTGCACGCCGTGATATTCCACCGCGTGGCCAACGTGTGCTGGCGCGGTGGCCTGCACTGGCTGGGCCGATGGATTTCGCACTGGTCGCGCTTTCTCACCGGCATCGAGATCCATCCGGCGGTCAAGCTGGGCCGGCGCGTGTTCATCGATCACGGCATGGGCGTGGTGATTGGCGAGACCGCCGAGATCGGCGACGACTGCACGATTTACCAGGGCGTGACGCTGGGCGGCACCTCGCTATACAAGGGCCAGAAGCGGCATCCGACGCTGGGCGCGGGCGTGGTGGTCAGCGCCGGGGCCAAGGTGCTGGGCGGCTTCGTTGTGGGTGATGGCGCCCGCGTGGGCTCGAACGCCGTGGTGCTGAAGCCGGTGCCGCCTGGCGCCACGGCCGTGGGCATTCCCGCGCGCATCATCATGCCTGACGCGCCAGCGGCGCAGCAGGGCGCCAAGCAGGAGTTCTCGGCCTACGGCATCACGCCGAACGCGGACGACCCGGTCTCGCTGGCGCTCAAAAGCCTGATCGACAACGCCGCCAAGCAGCATGATCGCATCGAGGCCGTGCTGGCCGCGCTCGACCGTCTTGGCGAGCATCTCGAAAACACACCGAACGACCGCTTCGACGCGAGCGAACTGCGCAAGATGATGAAGTAGGCAACGGATCGCTGCCTCGGTCGACCTAGTCGACCTAGTCGAGTTGGGGCAGCACCGTGAAGCCATCCGCGCCAAGCCGCAGCACGGCCGCGCGCGGATGGCGGCCATCGAGATCCCAGTCGGTCAGCACCCAGCGCACGGTCTCGCCGTGGGCATGGCGCGCGGGCCGGTGGGTATGGCCGTGGACGAGCGTGGCGGCGCCATGGACGTCCAGCAGCGCGGCGACGGCGGCGGGCGTGGCATCGCCGTAGGTGGGTGGGGTGGCGGCCGGATTGGCCAGTTGCCGCGCGCGGCCTGCCTCGCTGTCCGCGCGCAGCCGTTGCGCCACGGCCATGCGTGCCGAGAGCGGCAACGCCAGGAACAGCCGCTGCACCCAGCGCTTGCGCGTCCAGTGGCGGAAGCGCATGTAGCGGACGTCATCGGTACAGAGCATGTCGCCGTGACTCAGGACCACGCGCTGGCCGGCACACTCAATCAGCGTGGGATCGGGCAGCAGCGTGGCGCCGGCAGCCGCCGCGAAGTGCGCGCCGATCAGGAAATCGCGGTTGCCGTGCATCAGGTACACCGACACGCCGGCATCGGCCAGGCGCCGTAGCGACGCAGCCACATCGGCGGCGAACGGCGAGGCCGTTTCTTCGTCGCCGACCCAGAATTCAAAGAAATCGCCAAGGATAAACAGCGCGCGCGCGTCTTGCGCGGCGCGGTCCAGCACACGCCGGAACGCGGCCAGCGTGCGGGGCATGCCCGGCGTGAGATGGAGGTCGGAAATGAACCACGCCGGCGCCGGCACCTGCAAGGGCAGGGGCGCGGACGCCGGCGGGCGGGGCGTGGCGGTCATGCGCGTCGAGGGTTCGGGATCATGCCGCCAGCGGAGAGCATTAATTGCAACAGGATTGGTGCAAAGACACTTATTCGACCACAACGGCCTTTTCGATCACCACGTCATCCACCGGTACGTCCTGGTGGAAGCCCGAGCTGCCCGTGCGCACGGCCTTGATCTGGTCGACCACTTCGGTGCCTTCCACGATCTTGCCGAACACGGCGTAGCCGAAGCCTTGCGGCGTGGGCGAGCTGAAGTTCAGGAAGTCGTTGTCCACCACGTTGATGAAGAACTGGGCCGTGGCCGAATGCGGCGCGTTGGTGCGGGCCATCGCCACGGTGTACTTGTCGTTCTTCAGGCCGTTGCCGGCTTCGTTCTCGATCGCGGCGTCGGTGTCCTTCTGCTTCATGCCGGGTTCGAAACCGCCGCCCTGGATCATGAAGTTCTTGATCACGCGGTGGAAAACCGTGTTGTCGTAGTGGCCCTTGCGCACGTACGACAGGAAGTTTTCGACCGATTTCGGTGCCTTTTCGGCGTCGAGTTCGATGGTGATGACACCCTGGTTGGTGTGCAGTTGTACCTTGGACATGGCGTTACCTCTGTTCTATGGCGGTTGGTGTTCGGGGTGTTACTTGACGACAGTGGCCGATTCGATCACGACCGGCGCAGCCGGCACGTTGCGCATGGCGCCGTAGGCCGTGGTGGGCATCGACTTGATCTTGTCGATCGTGTCCATGCCTTCCACCACCTTGCCGAAGACGGCGTAGCCGTTGCCATCGGGCTGCGGGTAGTCGAGGTTCGGATTATCCACCACATTGACGAAGAACTGCGCGGTGGCCGAGTTCGGATTGGACGTGCGGGCCATGGCCACGGTGCCGGCCTTGTTCTTCAGGCCGTTCTGCGCTTCGAGCGGAATCGGCGCGCGCGTTGGCTTCTCCTTCATGTCGCGGTCGAAGCCGCCGCCCTGGACCATGAAGCCATTGATCACGCGGTGGAAGATCGTGCCGCCGTAGAAGCCGCTTTTCACGTACTCCATGAAATTGGAGGCGGTCTTGGGCGCGGCTTCCGGGTACACCTCGATGGTGAACTTGCCGGCGTTCGTGACGAACTGCACGCGCTCGGTCTTGGGCGCGGCGGCGGCCGGGCTGGCGCCCTGGGCCATCGCGGCCAGTGGAGACAGGGCGGCGGCGGCCATCAGGCCAGCCAGGACGATGCGGCGGGAAACGGTCATGTTCTGGACTCCGTGATGCGGGATTGGGGGCTGGCGGCGCCTGGCAAACGTTCGGAAACGATCGCCGGCGCCCGCAAGCCTGCTAGGGGTGGATGATCAGCGTGCCGCCGGGGCACTGGCCGGCGCAGGCGCTGCCGCAGCCGGGCGTACCTGCTGCAGTGCAGCGGCGGCGCGGGTGTCCTTCGGATTGCGCTTCACGGCCTGGGCGTAGGCCTGTTCGGCCAGGCGCCGGTACACATCGCCCAGATTGCTATAGGCGATGGCATAGTCGGGGCGCGAATCCAGCGCGGCGAGCAGTTCGGCTTCGGCACGCTTCAGGTCGCCGCGCTTGGCGTAGAGCAGGGCGAGGTTGTTGTGCGGCTCGGGCAGCTCGGGGAAGTCCTGGGCCATTTCCGAGAAGGCCTTGATGGCGTCGTCCTCGCGCCCGGCCTGGGCCAGCGACCAGGCACGCTGGAAGCGCGCCTGCGCGTTGCGCGGGTTGGCGGCCAGCACGCGGTCGAAGCCCTCTACGGCGTCGTCGTAGCGCTTGTCCTTCACGGCTTTTTCCGCCGGAACCATGCCGGGGTCCGCCGAGCGGGGGCCAGTACCGGGTGCCGGCGGCGCCTCCAGATACCGCGGGCCCTGCGCGAACGCCGGGGCGGCGAGCAGGGCGCCGGCCATGGCCAGTACGCCCGCCACGGCGCGGAAGGGGCTGGCACGGCGGCCGGCGGCAGGGGCGGGGCGGGAGGTCATGGTCGGGGTGGGCAGAAGCAGGCTCATGTAAGGGCGGTCCGTTATACTCCGCGGCATTCTAGCAAAGCGGCAGGACGTGCAGCACAGGCCGCAGGGCCTTCCGGTAAGATATGGGGCCCGCACGCCGTGGCCCGCATGCTTGTGCGCGTCCGCCGAACGGCGTCCCGCGGTGCCGGTGCGTCCTCCTTCACTCTTCGATCGCTTCATGCAGCAACTGAACATCTACAACACGCTCGCGCGTGAAAAGCAGCCTTTCGTGCCAATCGAACCGGGCAAGGTCCGCATGTATGTGTGCGGCATGACCGTGTACGACTATTGTCACGTCGGCCACGCGCGCGTGATGGTGGTGTTCGACATGGTGCACCGCTGGCTGCGCGCCGCCGGCTATGACGTGACGTACGTGCAGAACATCACGGACATCGACGACAAGATCATCCGCCGGGCGGCCGAGAATGGCGAGACAATTGGCCAGCTGACCACGCGCTTCATCCAGTACATGCACGAGGATGCCGCCGCGCTGGGCATCATCCGCCCCGATCACGAGCCCCGCGCCACCGACTTCGTGCCGCAGATGCTGAACCTGATCGAGAAGCTCGAGGCCAACGGCCTGGCCTACCAGGCGGCCGATGGCGATGTGAACTACTCGGTGCGCAAGTTCCAGGGCTACGGCAAGCTGTCCGGCAAGTCGCTGGAAGACCTGCGCGCCGGTGAGCGCGTGACCGCCAACGACGCCAAGCAGGACCCGCTCGACTTCGTGCTGTGGAAGTCCGCCAAGCCGACCGAGCCGCCCGAGACCAAATGGGACTCGAAGTGGGGCAGCGGCCGGCCGGGCTGGCATATCGAATGCTCGGCCATGAGCTGCACGCTGCTGGGCGAGCATTTCGACATCCACGGCGGCGGCGCCGACCTCCAGTTCCCGCACCACGAGAACGAAATCGCCCAGTCCGAGGGCGCGAGCGGCAAGCCGTTCGTCAATATGTGGATGCATAACGGCTTCGTGCGCGTGAACGACGAAAAGATGTCGAAGTCGCTCGGCAACTTCTTCACGATCCGCGAGGTGCTGAAGGCCTACGACCCGGAAGTCGTGCGCTTCTTCATCCTGCGCGCCCACTACCGCAGCCCGCTGAACTACAGCGACGCCCACCTGGACGACGCCCGCCACGCGCTGACGCGCCTGTACACGGCGCTCAAGGAAACGCAGCCCGGCGGCTGCGCGGTCGATTGGGAGGAGCCGCACGCCAAGCGCTTCGCCGAGGCGATGAACGACGACTTCAACACGCCGATCGCGATGGCGGTGCTGTTTGACCTCGCCAGCGAGGTCAATCGCTCCGGCTCGGCACAGATGGCGCGCCAGCTCAAGTCGCTGGCCGGCACGCTGGGCCTGCTCGAGCGCGATCCGCATACCTTCCTGCAGGGCGGCAAGGTGGCCGATGGCCCCACGGCCGAGCAGATCGAGGAGCGCATCGCTGCGCGCAAGGCCGCCAAGGCCGCGCGCAATTTCGCCGAGGCGGACGGCATTCGTGCCGAACTGCTCGCGGCCGGCGTGGTGCTCGAGGACAAGCCAGGCGGTGCCACCGAGTGGAGGCGTGCTTGAACGCTGCCGCGCGCAAGCCGAAGGTGGCCGGGAAGCCGGCTGCCAAGGTGCCCGGCAAGGTGGCGACCAAGTCGACCAAGGCGGCCGGCAAGGCCGCCAAGCCGGCATTGCCCGAAGCCAAGGCGGTGCCGCTGCCGGTGGAGACGGTCGTCGACGCAGTACGTCCCGCCTATTGGGACGAGGCCTGCGCCGACCTGATGAAGCGCGATCGCATCCTCAAGAAGATGATTCCGACGTATGGCCCCGCGCACCTGATCTCGCGCGGTGATCCATTCGTCACGTTGGCGCGCTCCGTCGTCGGCCAGCAGATCTCGGTGAAGGCCGCGCAGTCGGTCTGGGAGCGCCTGGTCACGATGTGTCCGAAGCTCACGCCGGCCCAGTTCCTGAAGTCCGGCGCCGAGCAGCTCGCTACCTGTGGCCTTTCTCGCCGCAAAGCCGAATACATCATCGATCTGGCTGAACATTTCAAGGCCGGGCGCGTCCATGTGAAAGAGTGGGCAGCGATGGACGACGAGGCGGTGATCGCCGAGTTGATCCAGATCCGCGGCATCGGCCGCTGGACGGCCGAGATGTTCCTGATGTTCAATCTGATGCGGCCGAACGTGCTGCCGCTCGATGATGTCGGATTGATCAACGCGATCTCCGCCAACTACTTTAGTGGCGAACCCGTCACCCGCAGCGAGGCGCGCGAGGTGGCGGCCAACTGGGAACCGTGGCGCACGGTGGCCACGTGGTACATGTGGCGCAGCCTCGACCCCCTACCGGTGACTTACTAGGAACCACGCAGTCCATCAACAGGCAGTGACGGCGTTGATTTTGCGCATAAGTGCTTGAAAATCAACATATCGGGCGGTCGAAACCGGTATTTTTTCCGGTAGAATGCGCCCCTTCACAGACAGGTCCGTGTTTCTATGAAAACCACCTTCCTGGATTTTGAACAGCCGATTGCCGAGCTCGAGGCAAAAATCGAAGAACTGCGCTTTGTGCAGGATGACTCGGCTGTAGATATTTCCGAAGAGATTTCGCGGCTGGCCGGCAAGAGCCAGCAGCTGACCAAAGACATTTACGCCAACCTGACCCCGTGGCAGGTTGCGCAGATCGCCCGCCATCCGCAGCGTCCGTACACGCTGGACTACGTGCGGGAGATCTTCACCGACTTCCATGAACTGCACGGCGACCGCGCTTTCGCGGACGACCTGTCCATCGTCGGCGGCCTGGCCCGCTTCAATGGCCAGGCGTGCATGGTGCTTGGCCACCAGAAGGGCCGTGACACGAAGGAGCGCGCGCTGCGCAACTTCGGCATGTCCAAGCCCGAGGGCTACCGCAAGGCCAAGCGCCTGATGGAGCTGGCGGACAAGTTCGGCCTGCCGATCTTCACCTTCGTCGATACGCCGGGCGCATTCCCGGGCATCGACGCCGAGGAGCGCGGCCAGTCGGAAGCCATCGGTCACAACCTGTTTGTGATGGCCGGCCTGAAGGTGCCCCTGATCGCCACGATCATCGGCGAAGGCGGCTCGGGCGGCGCGCTGGCGATTGCCGTGGGCGACGTGGTGCAGATGCTGCAATTCGCTACCTATGCGGTGATCTCGCCGGAAGGCTGCGCTTCCATCCTCTGGAAGACCGCCGAGAAGGCACCGGAAGCCGCCGAGGCACTGGGCCTGACCGCGCACCGCCTGAAGGCGCTGGGCCTGATCGACAAGATCGTGAGCGAGCCGCTGGGCGGCGCGCATCGCGATCCGAAGAACATGGCGACGATGCTCAAGCGCTCGCTGGCGGAATCGCTGCGCCAGTTCCAGGGCATGAGCGTCAAGGAACTGCAGACACGCCGGCACGAACGGCTGATGGCCTATGGCAAGTTCAAGGAAACCGGCGCCCAGGAATGACGGGCGCGCCGGTGTGGTGCCGTTGACCGCACCCCTGACCGACAAGGTCGCACGGGCTCTCCAGGCCGGTGCGGCCTTTGTTGTTTCTGGCGGCGCGGCGCCGGTCACGGTGGCCGTGGCGCTCTCGGGCGGGCGCGATTCGGTGGCCTTGCTCCATGCCACGCGCGCCGCGGTGGCCCAAGGCACGGCGCTGGCCTCGGCCGTGCGCGTGGTGGCGCTGCACGTCCATCACGGCCTGCAGGCGCCGGCCGACGACTGGGAGCACTTCTGCGCGACGCTGTGCCGCGAGGCGCAGGTGCCGCTGGTCACCGAGCGCGTGACCGTGCAGGCGCTGGCGGGCGAGGGCATCGAGGCCGCCGCGCGCCGGGCCCGGTATGCCGCGCTCGGGCGTATGTGCCGGGCGCACGGCGCCGCGCTGCTGCTGTTCGCCCATCATCGCGACGATCAGGTGGAAACGGTGCTGATGCGGCTGTTCCGCGGCGCTGGCGTGGCTGGTATGGCCGGCATGCCCGCGCGGCGGCCGCTGGACGCGCAGGGCGACGTGCAACTGCTACGGCCCTGGCTCGATGTCTCGCGTGACGAGATCGACGCCTATTGCGCCGCGCACGGGCTGTCGTGGATCGAAGATCCTTCAAATGCCGATACCCGCTTCGTCCGCAATGCCCTGCGCGCACAACTGCCGGCGCTGCGCGAGGCCTTCCCCGCGCTGGTCGAGAACGTGCTCCAGGCCGCCTCGCATTTCGGCCAGGCAGCGGCCATGCTCGACGGGCTCGCGGCCGGTGAGCTGGCCCGTCTCGTCTCGCCGGGGCGCGACGCGGACACCCTTGCTGAACTCGATCTGGCCGGCCTGCGTGCCTTGCCCTCCGGCCACGCCGACGCCGTGCTGCGCCACTGGCTGCGCGACCTCGGCGCGCAACCGCCTTCCACGGCGCGGTTGGCCGCGATGCGGGCACAACTGATCGAGCGTGACGGCGGCGAGCCCGCCATCGCGCATGACGGACTGGTGCTGCGGCGTTTCCGCGACAAGGCGCTGGCCTGCCGCGCGGTGCCGGACGCCGCGCCGGCAGCGTTCGAATTCCTCTGGCACGGCGAGGAACGCATCGTGGTGCCGGCATGGCGGGGTGCATTGCGATTCACGCGCGACGACACCTTCGGCGTGCCGGAAGCGGTGCTGCACGGCCCGCTGCGGCTGGCGGCCCGGCAGGGCGGTGAACGGATCGTGCTGCGGCCCGGCGGCCCGGCGCGCGCGCTCAAGCAGGCCTACCAGGAGGCCGCCGTGCCGGCGTGGCGGCGCGCCTGGCTGCCGCTGCTGTGGAGCGGCGCCCAAGTCGTGCTGGCAGCCGGGCTCGGCATGCATCGCCGCTGGCCGGCCGATGCGCCCCATGCGCCACGCTGGCGCGTGGAGTGGGTGGAACTCGACTAGGGCTCCCATCGGGAGCAGGGGCAGCGCCCCGCCACAGCCTTGCCTGACGGCCGGCGATCGTGTATTTTCAAGGGCTTTGCACAATCGCTGGCGTCGACAAGAAGATGGCTCTCATCGTTCACAAATACGGCGGCACTTCGATGGGTTCCACGGAACGCATCAAGAATGTCGCCAAGCGCGTGGCCAAGTGGCACCGCGCCGGTCACCGCGTTGTCGTGGTGCCTTCGGCCATGTCGGGTGAAACCAATCGCCTGCTGGGCCTTGCCAAGGAAATTTCCGCGCAGCCTGACCCGCGTGAACTGGACATGCTGGCCTCTACCGGCGAGCAGGCCAGTGTGGCCCTGCTGGCCATCGCGCTGCACGGCGAAGGCATCAACGCGGTCAGCTACACGGGCTGGCAGGTGCCGGTGAAGACCGATTCGGCCTACACCAAGGCGCGGATCGAGTCGATCGACGACGAGCGCATCCTGGGTGACCTGGACGCCGGCCGCGTGGTCGTGATCACGGGCTTCCAGGGCATCGACGACAGCGGCAACGTCACCACGCTGGGCCGTGGTGGCTCCGATACCTCGGCCGTGGCCATCGCCGCCGCCATCGAGGCTGACGAGTGCCTGATCTATACCGACGTGGACGGCGTGTACACGACCGATCCGCGTGTGGTCGAGGACGCCCGCCGCCTGGACCAGATCACCTTCGAGGAAATGCTGGAAATGGCCAGCCTGGGTTCGAAGGTGCTGCAGATCCGCTCGGTGGAGTTCGCCGGCAAGTACCGCGTGAAGACGCGCGTGCTCTCGTCGCTGACCGACCCCCTGATGCCGCTCGAGCAGGAAATGCACTCGGGCACGCTGATTACTTTTGAGGAAGAGTCTGACATGGAAGCAGCCGTCATCTCCGGCATCGCCTTTGCCCGTGACGAAGCCAAGATCACCGTCCTGGGCGTGCCGGACAAGCCGGGCATCGCCTACCAGATCCTGGGCCCGATCGCCGACGCCAATATCGACGTCGACATGATCATCCAGAACCAGTCCGTGGACGGCAAGACCGACTTCACGTTCACGGTGCCGCGCGGCGAGTACCAGCGCGCGCTGACCATCCTGACCGACAGCGTGAAGGGCCATATCGGCGCCGCCAGCGTGTCCGGCGACCCGAAGGTGTCGAAGGTGTCGGTAGTGGGCGTGGGCATGCGCTCGCACGTGGGCATCGCCAGCAAGATGTTCCGCACGCTGTCGGAAGAAGGCATCAACATCCAGATGATCTCCACCTCGGAAATCAAGATCTCGGTGCTGATCGACGAGAAGTACATGGAGCTGGCCGTGCGCGCGCTCCACAAGGTGTTCGAGCTGGATCAGGCGTGATCTGGTGAGTGTTGTGTCTGGCGGGGTAGGTGTCGCGTTTTTTGCGCGATTGGTCATGGAAATGTCATTGACCAGTTGAGACGACCCCGCTAGAATACGCGCTTCGTTGTGCGGCCTCCCTCGCACAACGCAAGTTTGGGAGACGTGGCCGAGAGGTCGAAGGCACTCCCCTGCTAAGGGAGCATCCGGGCCAAAACCTGGATCGAGGGTTCGAATCCCTCCGTCTCCGCCACTACATCGTAATGGCGGCGAACCCCGGAAGATCGCGGTCTTCCGGGGTTTTGTTTTTTCTGGCGCGGGTTTTTCGGACACGACACTGACGAGGCCGATTCCGCCCGACCCGCTCAAGCGAATCGGGGCGGCCATGCAGACGCGCATGAATCTGGCGGCGGCCTGCGGCGAGGTTTGATGCGGTGCGGCATGCTAGGATGGACGCCTCCGTTTTTCGCGCTGCCCCGCCCCCATGAATACGCTCTACGCGACGCTTGGCGTACCGTCCGATGCTACGCTCGACGAGATCAAGCTCGCCTATCGCCGCGCGGCGATGAAGTGGCATCCGGACCGCAACCCCGGTCGCGAAACCGAGGCGCATGCCGCCTTCCAGCAGATTCGCGATGCCTATTCGATCCTGTCCGATGCCGAGCAGCGACAGGTCTACGACGACGTCTTCGAACGCGAAACGCGCCGCTGGGAAGCCGAGCATGCGGCCGAGGAAGCCGAGGCGCGCGAGGTGCAGGAAGCGGCCAGGCGTGCGGCACAGGAGCACTACGAGAAGATGGTCGCCGTCGCCATGCGTTTTGCCGACGATGGGCACACCCGCGACGTTCTGTTCGGTGTGCTACTGGGCCGGGATTGCGAGGCGGACCTTGCCGGACGCATTGCCGACAGCGTCTGGGCGCTGCACGAGTCGCGCAAGGCCGCGGACGCAGCCGCCCCGTCACCCGAGGCCGCCCCTGCGGAAGCGGAAAAGCCCGTCAGTGCGTTCGAGACGTTCTGGCAGGGGATGTTCCGGTTCCGCTAGCCGCCCCGCGTCTCACTCGACCTTGATGTTGGCGGTCTTGACGACCTCGCCGTACTTCTTCAGGTCCGCCTGGATCTGCTTGCCAAACGCCTCCGATGAATTGCCGACCGGCACGATGCCCAGCGTGGCGAGCCGTTCGCGCGTCTCAGGCTGGTTGACCACGACGTTCAACTCCTTCGACAGTCGGTCGACGATCTCTTTTGGCGTCTTGGCGGGGGCCAGCAATCCCACCCACGAGTCGTTGACCAGGCCTGTGACGCCGGATTCCTCCAGCGTTGGCACATCCGGCAGCGTCGATACGCGGCTCGCGCCGGAGACTGCAATCGCGGTGGCCTTGCCGGTTTTCACGTATTGCTGCGCGCCGGCCACGGCCGTGTACAGCACCGGCAGCGTACCGCCCACCAGATCCCCCATCGCCTGGCCGCCGCCCTTGTAGGGGATGTGCGTCATCTTCAGGCCGGTGCGGGCCTTGAGCAGCTCGCCGGCCAGGTGCGGCGTGCTGCCGGTGCCGGCACTGCCATATGACAACCCTTCGGGTCGGGTCTGCGAATACGCGACGAGTTCCTTCAGGTTCTTTGCCGGTACGGACGGGTGGGTAATCAGGATCAGCGCCGCATCGCCAATCTTGCCGATGGGCACGAAGTCCTTGACCGGGTCGAACGGCACTTTCGGAAAGACATGCGGATTGATGACGATGGTGCCGTCGAAAGCGAGTAGCAGCGTGTAGCCATCTGGCGCCGACTGGGCCGCCATCGCGCTGCCGATATTTCCCGAGGCACCGGGCTTGTTGTCGACCACGATCTGCTGGCCAAGGCGCTGGCCCAGCCTGTCCGCAATGACGCGCGCGCTGGTATCCGACACGCCGCCCGGCGCGAACGGCACGATCAGCCGGATCGGGCGCGACGGGTACTCTTGCGCGAAGGCGCTGGTGCCAGATAGGGCAGGCGTGGCGACGGCAATGGCGCATAGCGCCTTGACGAGGGTACGGCGGTGCATAGGGTCTCCTCCTGATGCAACAGTGAGTTCGGCGGTATTCGCCTGTTATCTGCAATCTGGTGCTGCGGAACCACGGGTACGGCTTCTGTGCGATCAGACGACGATGGGCGTGGTGGCGCCATCGATCGACAGGATCGCCCCCGAGATGTAGGACGCGCGCGCCGACGCGAGAAACAGCACGGCATCGGCGATCTCTTCGGGCGCGGCAAGCCGCCCGAGCCCGGTGCGTTCGTTGGCCTTGCCGAGGGCCTCGTCGACGGTTGTGCCAGCCAGCTTCGCTTCGGCTTCCAGGCCCTGTTGAAGCCGCTCGGTGCGGGTGGCTGACGGGTTGAGGGCGTTCACCCGCACCCCGGACCGGCCATACGCGCTGGCCAGCCCTGCCGTGGCCAGCATCAGGGCGGCATTGGCGGCGCCGCCAGGCAAATGGGTCGGGCTCGCCACCTTGCCGCCCATGCCGACGACATTGACGATGGCGCCGTGGCCGGCCTGGGCCATCCGCTTGATGACCGGGTCGATGACGTGCATGTAGCTGAAGTACTTCGCGTCCATCGCATCGCGCCACGACTGGGGCGTCAGCTCCGCAGGCGGGGTGCGGCGCGCACCCCCGGCGGACGTGACCAGGATGTCGATCCCGCCCAGTGCGGCGGCTGCGGCGTCGACGGCGTGCGCGGCCTGCGCCGCGTCACTGAGGTCGGCCGCAACCGTGAAGGGATCGGCGCCCGGCGCATCGGCCACCAGTGCGGTCCGTGCGGCGGCGAGATTGGCCTCGCTGCGTCCGATGATCGCGACCTTGGCACCTTCACGCAGGAACGCTTGAGCGCAAGCGAGCCCAATGCCGCGGCTGCCGCCGGTGATCAGTACGCGCTTTTCGGTCAGTTCAAGATTCATGGGGTTTTCCTATTCGGGCTGGATGCCACCGCGTTTGGCCACGTCGGCCCATTTCCGCGTTTCCTTGTCGAGGAAGGCGCGAAACTCCGTCGGTGGGGTCAGGACGATGGTAGCCCCTTGGTCTTTCATCTGCTTGGCGAGTGCTGGGTCCTGCGTGACCTGCTGCAGGTCGTGATGGATCTGTTCCACGATGGCCGGAGACATGCCCGCCGGCCCGAACAGGCCATACCAGTTCAGCGATTCCACGCCATCGAGTCCGGCCTCCTTGAACGTCATCGCATCGGGGAAGAGGGACATGCGCTGATCCGCCGCCACGCCGATCACGCGCAGATTGCCGCTTTGCACGTGGGGCAATGCCGTCAGCACGCTGGTGAATCCGGCGCCGACATGGCCGCCGATGACATCGACCATGATCTGTGCGCCGCCCTTGTAGGACACCGGAATGGTCTTGAGATTGCCCGCCTGGCGCAGCAGCTCGCCGGTCAGTCGCGTCTGGCCTTCCGAATAACCGATGCCGAGCGGCTGGCTACGGGCGGCACTGACGAGGTCGGTCAGCGATTTCGCAGGGTTGGACTTCGATACCACCAGCACCATCGGCGAGATGGCGAGGCGTGTGATGGGGGAGAAGCCACGCACCGTGTCGTAGGGCAGGCTTTTCATCAGCACGGGATTGATCGCGTGCGAGCCCACCACCATCAGCAGCGTGTAGCCGTCCGGGGCGGACTTGTGAACGTGACTGGAGCCGATCACGCCGTTGGCGCCGGGCCGGTTGTCCACCACCACCGACTGCCCCCAACGCTCGGACAGCTTCTGCGCGACCAGGCGGCTGACGATATCGGTGCCGCCACCGGGCGCATAGGGCACGACCAGCGTGACGGTCTTTTCCGGCCACTTCGCGGCGGCGTGGCCAGAAGCCAGCGCGGCGGTACAGGCCATGGCGCCCAGCACGCCTCGAATCCAGCGAATGTTCTTCATCAGGTGTCTCCTTCCTATATGGGTCTTGTCTGACCGGATGCTCGGCGGCATCCGTGTCGGCCTTACGTGCCGCTTTTACCGCGTTGATTCTGCTGGCGCCGCAGCCATGCGATGGAGCGGCCGCCAAGGGGCCGATCCAGCAGCGATTCGGCGAATGTCACCGCATCGAGCAGTCCGTCGAGCGAAATCCCGGTACGCAGGCCGCACTGCTCGGCCATCAGCACCAGGTCTTCGGTGGCCAGGTTGCCTGCCGCGCCGGGGGCAAACGGACAGCCGCCGATGCCGCCCACGCTGGCGTCGAAGCGGCGCACGCCAGCCTCCAGCGCGGCCCATGCGTTGGCGACGCCCAGGCCGCGCGTGTCATGCAGATGCACGGCCAGCGTGCCGGGGTCGAGTGCTTGTGCCAACGTAGCCATGCGCGATTTGACGGCGGCGGGCGCTGCAGCGCCGATGGTGTCGGCGATGACGATCTCTTCCGCGCCGGCGTCCCGCATGCGGCAGGCCAGACGCAACACCGTATCGAGATCGACCGGGCCTTCGAACGGGCAGTCGAACGCGACCGCCACATAGGCACGCGTGCGCAGGCCGAGTTCGCGCGCCCGCACCAGTGTCTTTTCGCTGACATCGGTGGCCGCGTCCAGCCCCATATTGATGTTGCGCTGGTTCATCGTCTCGGTGGCGGAGAGCACCACCGCGATCTCGGTGGCGCCGGCGCCATGCGCGCGTTCCAGGCCCTTGAGATTCGGCACCAGCGTGGAGAGCCGCAGGTCTGGGCACTGCGCCGCAGCGCGCTGGACCACGTCCGCCGCGTCGGCCATCTGCGGCACGGCCTTCGGTGAGACGAAGCTGGTGGCTTCGACGCTCCGTACGCCGGCACGCGCCAGCAGGCGGATCAGTTCTACCTTGGCATCGGTGGAGATGGCGACGGCCTGGTTCTGCAGCCCGTCGCGCGGTGCGACGTCAGTGATGACGATGTCCGGCGTGGCGTGGCGCTGTGCGTCGCTCATGCCACGGCTCCGGCTTCGCGCAGCCGCGCAATCTGTGCGTCGTCATAGCCCAGCGTGTCGCGCAGCACCGTGGCCGTATGCTCGCCCAGCGCGGGCGGACAGGTATAGGCGGCCGTGGTCACCCCGGAAAGCTTCACCGGATTGCCGGGCATCCGCACGGTCTCGCCGGTCTTCAGGGGCACCTCGACAATCATGTCGCGCGCCTCCACCTGCGGCTCGCGCAACGCATGCGCGAAATCGTTGACGGGCCCACACGGAATGCGCGCCTGCCGCAAACGGGCCAGCCAGTAGGCCGACGACTCGGCGCGCAGTTCGTTGGCGATGATGGCGTCGATCCGCGCCTTGTCGGCATAGCGGCCCGGCTGCTTCAGGTACTCGGGCGCGCGCAGTTCGGGATGATCGATCACGCTCAGGAAGCGTTCGAAGAACGCGTCGCCGATGCAGGCAATGATGATGTGGCCGTCGCTGGTCGGATAGGTGTTGTACGGCACGTGCACGAAATGGCTGTTGCCGATACGTTCGGGCACCAGGCCGGACATCAGGTGCATCGTTGCCATGTAGTTCAGCAGCGAGATCTGGGCGTCCAGCATCGAGATGTCCACGTGCTGGCCCACCCCGGTCTGCTCGCGCGCCGCCAGCGCCGCCAGCACGCCGATGGCGCCGAATACCCCGCCGCCCAGATCCCCAACGGGGATGCCGCTGCGTACCGGCGGGCCATCCGACATGCCGGTGATGGACATGCCGCCACCCATGGCCTGCACCACCTGGTCGAACGCGGGCTGCTGCCGGTCCGGCCCGGTCTGGCCGAAGCCGGTGACGGAGCAGGTGATGATGCGCGGGTTGACCTTGGAGAGCGATGCGTAATCGATACCCAGCCGCTCCGTCACGCCAGCGCTGAAATTGTCGAAGACAACGTCGGCATTGCGCACGAGATCCAGAAACACCGCCCGGCCTGCCTCGGACTTCAGGTCCACGCACACGCTTTCCTTGTTGCGGTTCAGCGTGAGGAAGTACGCACCCATCCCGTCGCGGGCGTAGTCCTCGCTCTCCGCCAGCAATTTGCGCGTGCCCTCTCCGGTGCCGGGGGGCTCCACCTTGATCGTGCGGGCACCCAGGTCGGCCAGCAGCATGGTGCCGTACGGGCCCGAGAGCATATGGGTCAGGTCAAGTACGGTGATGTGTCCTAGCGCCTGCATGGCTTCCTCCGTGTTCGTATGGAGGGTTCAGTGCAATCGGTGTGCCAGTGCCTGAGGAGTTCGCTAAGTAACTGATTCATAACGGAATGGGAGAGGAAGGATGACGTTCCGCATGTTTCATGAAACACTGTTGAGACATTTCATGAAACGGCCGTGAAACGCTCGTGCGATGGTCACGAGAGGCGCCGCAGCGCCCGGAGGCGGCCGACGAGGAGACCCATGCGCAACACTTCCCCTGAGCGCGGCAGCCTGCCGCGGCTTTGTTTTATCAGTTACAAGCACCTCAGCCGCTTCGCCATGACGGTGCTGGACGAGTTCGCCGACCGCGCCACGATAGAGGTGGTCAATGGTTCGTTCGAGGCCGCACTGGACGCCGCGCACGAGCGCCTGCGCGAGGGGGCGGCTGACGTCTTCGTCAGCGCCGGGGCGAACGCCACGATCCTGCGCAACGCGCTCGATGCACCCGTCGCCACCATCAAGCTCAGTGGCTTCGACATTCTGGTGGCGCTCCTGCAGGCACGGCATATTTCGAACCGGGTAGGCGTGGTGATGTACGGCGAGTGCATTCCCGAACTGGATGCGGTCCGCGAGTTGCTCAATATCGAGGTGGCGCAGTACGCGTACCGCACCCCTGACGAGGCACGGCAGTGCTTCGAGCGGCTCGTGCGTGACGGCTATGAGGTGGTGGTGGGTTCCAGCATCGTCATGGAGCTGGCGGAGCAGTACGGCATCCAGGGGCGCCTGGCCTACTCGATCAATGCGGTGCGCCAGGGGATTGAGGACGCCATCGAACTGGCGCGCGTGGCCCGCCTGGAAGCGGGGCGCTATGACCAGCTCAACGGCGTGCTGCACAACCTGCAGGAGGCCGTGCTGGCCGTCGACCGCGACAATCGCGTGATTGCCGTCAACCCGCCGATGGAAATGCTGCTGGGCCGCGTCAAGGCGAGAATGATCGGCCAGCATCTGGAGGACATCGAGCCGGCGCTGTCGCTGCAATCCACGCTGGCCAGCGGCATGCAGGAGCGGGGCAGCGTGTTTCGCTTCGCGCAGCGCGACTGGATCGCCAATCGCACCCCGATCCGCGAGCATGGCGACACGGTGGGCGCGGCCATTACGCTCTATGACGCGCGCAATATCCAGGATGCGGATGCCAGCCTGCGCAGCCAGCAGCGCCGGCATCCGCGCAATGCGCGCAACCGCTTCGACAACCTGATCGGCGCCAGCCCGGCCTTCGAACGCGCCTGCGCGACGGCGCGGCGCTATGCCAGGACGGATCTCACGGTGCTGCTATCTGGCGAGAGCGGGGTGGGCAAGGAGCAGTTTGCGCAAGCGATTCATAACGAGAGCAAGCGCGCCGCCAAGCCGTTCGTCGCCATCAACTGCGCGGCCTTCCCGGAGGCGCTGCTGGAAAGCGAGCTGTTCGGCTACGACGAGGGCGCCTTCACCGGATCGCGCCGTGGGGGCAAGCGCGGGCTGTTCGAATCGGCCCATACTGGCACGCTGTTTCTCGACGAGATTGGCGATATGCCCGTCTCGCTGCAGACGCGGCTGCTGCGCGTGCTGCAGGAGCGCGAGATCCTGCGTCTGGGCGGTGCCATACCGATTCCGGTCGACGTGCGGATTATCGCGGCGACGCATCAGCCGCTGCCGCAGTTGATCGCCTCCAGGCAGTTCCGTCAGGATCTCTACTACCGTATCAATACGCTGCAACTGGCGTTGCCACCGCTGCGCGAGCGCCGCGAGGACATCGCCTTGCTCGCCACATTCCTGCTGCGGCGCTCGCTGGACCGGCTGGACTCGCGCCTCGACGCACCGGCCCTGGTCGCGCGCTTGCTGCCAAGGCTGCAGGCGCACGCCTGGCCGGGCAATATCCGTGAGCTGGAGAATATCTGCGAGCGGATGGCGGTGTTCTTCTCGCAATGGGAGGATCTGGAGCACATTGCGTTCGACGAACTGCATCACGATTGCCCGGAACTGTTCGGGGCGGTCAGCGTCATGGCGCCACCACCCGAGCTTGCGCCGTCATCATCGACCGCGCCCCGTGCACGCGTGCTGGAAGTGCTGGCCGAGTGTGGCGGCAATCGTCAGCAGGCGGCGCAACGGCTGGGCGTGAGCCGCGCGACGTTGTGGCGTTGGGAGAAGGCGGCCACGGCACAGGTTGGATAGGCTCGCTCCGCGCGACGCGATCGATCCAGTGCTGGAGTTTCTCGCGCACATCTGCCAAGATTGCGCCCCCTCTAAGATCACCGGCGAACTCGCGCAGTCTCATGGCCTCAAGCAAAGCTCACCACGCCACCGGATGGGCGGCGGCCGTCATCGCTGCAGTGGTCATCGCGAAGACCGGCAGCGAAGGGTGGGGCTGGGCCAGCATAGCGGGGTTTGTGGCGGCGATGCTGGGCAGCACCGCGCCAGACTGGATGGAAGTGGCATGGTGGTCGAGGTCGCGTCGCCTGTGGATTACCCATCGCACCTGGACGCATTGGGGCATCGCGTGGATTGGCCTCCTGCTATGGGCCTACCACGCGCTGGGCACCCATCCGCTGGCCGCACCCGCATTCGGCTTTGCCTGCGGGGGCGTCATGCACTTGCTGGCCGACTGGCCGAACCCGCTGGGCGTACCGTGGATCGCGGGGCGCCATTCGCTGAACTGGTGGAAGAGCGGGCGGTGCGACCTTCTCATCGTCGCGGCTTCATGGCTGATCGCCCTCGCGGTATCCCGCGAGTTCTGGCTGCATGGCGGCCATCCCCTCGCAATCGTCCGGCATCTGCGGACGCACTTCTGACACGCCGGGACGGTGATCCGGCGCCGCTAGCATCGCTGGAAGATCGCGGTCTTCCTATTCCCTCGGCTGGAAATAAAGATTGATGTGGGCGGGCGCCACGCCGTTGTCGTCGCGCGGCAGCGGGTTGGATCGTGCGACGGCGCGCAGCACGGCGTTGTCCCAGCCGGTGTGTCCGCTCGAGCGGGCCAGCCGGGCCTCCAGCACGGTGCCGTCCGGTGCCAGATGCACTGCGACCACGGCGGTGGGATTGTCGGGCAGGTCTCCATCGAAGAGGATGTTGGGCGTGACCCGGCGTCGCACCTTGTCCGCATAGCCCGGCGACGTGGTGCCGCCTGTGCCGGCACCGTCGCCGGGGCGGCTGCCTGCACCGCTTGCACTGGCTGTGGCGGCTGCGGTGGCCGCAGCGGCCTGACGCTCGGCGTCGCGGAGGTTTTGCTCACGCTGCTGCGCTTGCGCGGCGGCTTCGAAAGCCTTCGCGGCTTCGGCTGCCCTCGTGGCTTCAAGTGCCTTGGCGGCCTTGGCTGCCGCACGGCGTTTCTCGGCCTGCAAGGCAATGTCGGGCCTGTCTTCCGATTTCAGCTCGGGTTCCAGCTTCCGTTCTAGCTTCCGTTCCGGCTGCGGGACCACCGGCTTCGTCTCGACCACGGTCTGCGGCGGATTTTCGGGGATCGCGTCCCACAACTCGGCTTCCACGCCGACCGGGGTCCGGCTCTGCCAATGGACCGCGTAATAGAGCCACAAGCCCAGCAGCACGTGGATAAACAGGGCCAGCAGGAAACTCGGCAGGGTTCCCCGTTCCAGTGGCTTTCGACCTGACATGGCATCTCCGCGATTCATGCCCTTGATCTGACCATAGTCCCGCCGTCGGGCGATTTCAACCTGCCCCGGAGGCGCCTTTCCACTGGCGCTGGATGCGCGCGGCGTCGTCCGCGTCGGACGTGGCAACGTCCAGCCAGCCGGGAATGTGCCGGTCGGGGAGGCGCTTCGGTTCGGCCATGAGCAGATGAGCGATTTCGGATAGGATGCTGCGCGGCGCTGCGCTATTGTCGCGAGCGGCCATGTTGACCCCCGCACACTATTTGATTGATCGCCCCCGCGCACGGCAGTTGCGTCTCCGCAACGCCATCGCCCCCAACCGATGACGAAACTTCTCAAGGAGGACGGCGCGATTGCGCTGGCAGACAGCATCCCCGACGCTGTTTTCCTGGTCGACCAGACCGGGCAGATCCGCTACGCCAACACGGTGTGCGAGGAGATCCTCGGCTACCGGCAGTCCGATCTGGTCGGCCAGCTGGTGCTCGAACTGGTGGTGCCGGCGGACCGGGAGAAGACGCTGCGCGAGGCCGGCCGGGTCCTGGCTGGCAACAAGCGCGTGGGCTTCGAGAATCGCTACCGGCACCGAAACGGTGCGGACGTCCATCTGTCCTGGTCGGCCCAATGGCACGCGGCGCACGAGCTGCGCATCGGCGTGGCCCGGGACGTGACCGCGCAGCGGCAGACGCCGGCCATCCCTCCGCATCCCCCCGACCATGCCAGTCGGCTCGACGCGCTCGCCCCCCACGAACGCAGGGTGCTGAACCTGCTGCTGACCGAAGCCGGCGAGAAGCAGATCGCCGAACAGCTCGGGCTGGCGGTCTCCACCACGCACTCCTACATCACCGGCATCTATCGCAAATTCGGCGTGCGCGGCCGGGCGGGGCTGATGAGCCTGTGGCTGCGGCACCTGCTGCACGACTGACGCCCCGGCAAAAAAACGCCGGCCCGAAGGCCGGCGCAGAGTGATGCCCGGATGTTGCGCGATGTCAGGACGCGCGGCGGCACGTGCCCTGGAGGATGCTGCCGAGCGACAGGTTGAGCCACGCCAGCGAGTCGGTGCCCGTTTTCAGGAAGACATGGGCGAAGGTGGGCGGATCGGCGGCCGGGTCGCCCGGCTCGGCATCCAGGTCGCCATCGGCGGCGATTGCCACACCGTTCAGCGTGACGTCATCCTGGAACCTGTTCAGCATCAGCGGCAGCGTGAGCGCCCTGCTGGCGACGGTGAGCTTGCCACCGGCGACGGTCAGCGTCTCCCGCGCCATTGTGCCGTCAAGCACTGCCGTCGCGCCGTCCACAACGCGGTTGGCGTAAGAGCAGGCCCACGTGCCGTCAAGCTCCCCGGCCACCAGCGCGCGGGCGGGCTGGATGGTCCAGGTGCCGGTGGCGACCGCTCCCGCCTCGGCGTAGTTCATGTCAAAGCGCATGCCGCCGTTCGGGTTGACGAACAGCCGGCCACGGAAGTAGCCGCCGCCGTTCATCACCAGGTCGAATGCACCCGGAAAGCGCGTCTGGTCGGCCAGGGTCAGCTTGCCCAGTTGCGGGGTGGCGCAGGTGACGAGATCCGCGCTGTTGCAAAGCTGCACGTTGCCGTCGGTGTCGAAGCGCATGCCGGCCGGCGTGCTCGCGGGGCCCGCTAGCGGCTTGCCGGTGGCCTGGTCGTAGATGGCGAAGTTCATCAGCACGTTGTAGGTGCCGGCCAGGCTGCTCAGCGCCGGCGGGTCGATGGTGACCGCGCTCGCGGCGATATCGCCGGCCAGCAGGCCCGTGCTGGTGCCCAGCAGGTTCGGCAGGCCGGAGATCTCGCCAACCAGGCCGTCGGCCCCCTGGTGGAAGCTCAGGCCGATGCCCGCCAGCTTGGCGGTCAGGTTGGCCGGGGGCGGGTCCGCGCTATCGGCCACGAGGCCGCTCACGGTGAAATTGCCGTCCGTGTTCGTGTAGTTGCCGATGACCGTGCCGCGCAGGCCGAAGGCCGAATCGATAAAGCTGAGGGTGAGCTTGCCGCGCGACGGGGCGTCCACGGTGAGGGCGATGGTGTCGCCGAAGGACAGCGTGCCCGAGTACTTGACCGGTACTGGCGCCGGCGGCTCGGCGGGAGCCGCCGGCGTCTCTGTTTGCACGGGCGCCTGCCCGTCGCTGCCCCCGCAGCCGGCCAGGGCAGCCCCCACGACCAGCGCGCCCATCAGATATTTCCACTTCAGCATGACTAACCCCTTCTTCCCATTGTTCGTTTGTCTTGTCGACGCCAGACGTAGCTGGCGGCGGGAGCAAACGGTAACAAGGATCCGGGGCGCCTCACCATCCTGCTAATCAGAGGGGCGCTGGTCGAAGGTCGCTGGCTGGGCCGGTTATTCCGCCTCGATCCCGGCCTGCTTCACGACCTTGCCCCACTTCGTCAGGTCGGACTGGATCACCGCTGCGTAGGCCTGCGGCGTGCCGCCCTGCACCTCGATACCCGCCGCTTCCAGCTTGGCGCGCACCTCGGGCAGCTTCAGCGCCGCGTTGATCTCGGTGTTGAGCTTGGCGACGATCTCCTTCGGCGTGCCGGCCGGGGCCAGGAAGCCGCCGTTGGTGTTGGCGTCGTAGCCCTTGAGCCCCTGTTCCTCGGCCGTCGGCACATTGGGCAGGGTCTTGGAGCGATTCCGGGTGGAGACCGCCACGGCGCGCACGTTGCCCGCCTTCACCTGCTCCTGGATGGCGCTGATGGTGTCGATATAGAGCGCCGTGCGGCCGGCCACCAGATCGGGGTGGGCGGCGGACGAGCCCTTGTAGGGCACCAGCAGCACCGGCGCGCCGCTGACCATGCGGAACATCTCGGCGGCCATCTCCTGCGCGCTGCCACGGCCGGACGTGGCCACCTTGGCTTCGCCCGGGTTGGCCTTCATCCACGTCACCAGTTCAGGCATGGTCTTGACCGGCAGCTTCGGGTAGATCGCGAACACCAGCGGAATCTCGTGGGTGTAGACGATGGGCTCGAAGCTCTTCTGCGGGTCCCAGCCGAGGTTCTTGAACAGGAACTTGTTGATGTTGTGGCTGCCGCCCACGATGCCGATGGTGTAGCCGTCCGGCTTGGCGTTGGCCAGCACCGCCGTGCCGAGGTTGTTGGAGGCGCCCGGGCGGTTCTCGACGATGAACGGCTGGCCGAACTTGACCGAGAGCTTCTCGCCCACGACCCGCGCGATCAGGTCGATGCCGCCGCCGGCCGGGGCCGGGACGATGATGGTGACCGGGCGGCTCGGGTAGTTGGGCTGCGCCGAGGCCATCCCCGGCGCCACGATCAGCGTGGTGGACAGCGCAGCGGACAGGCCAAGGGTCTTGATGAAAGGGGTGAATTGCATCGTTGTCTCCGTTCGATTTCTGGTCAACTCTTGTTAACTCTGTGATGTCAGCCGCGCCCGACGAAGGGCATCGCGCTGGCCATGACGGTCATGGTCAGGACGTTGGCCTCAAGCGGCAGCGAGGCCATGTGGCGCACGGCATTGGCGACGTGGGTGGCATCCATCATCGGCTCCGGCGCGGTGGTGCCGTTGGCCTGCAGCACGCCGCGCGTCATGCGTTCGGACAGTTCGGTCAGGGCGTTGCCGATGTCGATCTGGCTGGCCACGATGTGGTAGGCGCGGCCGTCCAGCGCCAGCGCCTTTGTCAGCCCGGTGACGGCATGCTTGCTGGCCGTGTACGGCGCCGTGAACGGGCGCGGCGTGTGCGCGGAGATCGAGCCATTGTTGATGATGCGCCCGCCCTGCGGGGACTGCCGGCGCATCAGGCCGAAGGCGGCCCGCGCGCACAGGAAGACGCCCGTGACGTTGGTGTTGATCACGTTGAACCACTTGTCCAGCGGCAGCTCGTCCATCGGCACGGCCGGGGCGTTGACGCCGGCGTTGTTGAACAGCAGGTCCAGCCGGCCGAACTCGCGCTCGATGGTGTCGAACAGGGCCTGCACGCTGGCCGGGTCGGTCACATCGGTGGGCGCGGCCATGGCGGGCTGGCCGCGTTCGGCGGCCTCGGCGGCCAGCGCCTGCAGCGGCTCGGCACGCCGGCCGGCCAGCACGACGGTCCAGCCGTCATTGAGCAGGGCGATGGCCGTCAGGCGGCCTACGCCGCTGCCGGCGCCGGTGACGAGGGCGATCTTGCGGGGTGCGTTCAAGGGGGTCTCCTATATATATATGGTGGCGGATGGCCTTCAGCGGGCGACGGTCAGCGCTAGCTCGCCGATGCCTGCCGCGCTGGCCTGGATGACATCGCCGGGCTGCAAGGGCCCGACGCCGACCGGCGTACCGGTGAAGATCAGGTCGCCCGGCATCAGCGCCACGGATCGGGACAGCATCGCCACCAGTTCCGGCACCGACCAGAGCAGGCCGGAGAGGTCCGCGCGCTGCCGCTCGACACCGTTCACGGCGAGCTGGATCGTCCCTTCGCGCGGATGGCCGCAAGTCGCTGCGGGCACGAGGGCGCTGCACGGCGCCGAGTGGTCGAAGGCCTTGGCGGGCTCCCAGGGGCCGCCGACGCGCTTGGCTTGCTGCTGCAAGTCGCGCCGGGTCAGGTCGAGCCCGACGGCATAGCCCCAGATGTGCTGCGCCTCGGCCTGCGCCGGGTCGATGTCACGCCCGCCCCGGCCGATGGCCACGACCAGTTCCACCTCGTGGCAGAACTCGGTCGTCTCCGGCGGATAAGGCAGCTCGCCCCGGGCCGGCCCCACGGCGGTCGCCGGCTTCATGAACCAGGCGGGCATCTCGGTGGGCGCCGGCTCCGCCGGGTCCCATCGATAGTTGCGGCCGATGCAGAAGACCCGGGCGATGGGAAACCGCGCCGTGTCACCCGAGACAGGCAGCGAGACCGGCGGGGCAGGTGGGAAGACGAAATCCATCGTGATCGCTCAGGTGGTCAGGCTCATGGCGGGACGCTCGCCCGCCAGGCCTTGCGCCACGCTGTCCAGCACCATCTGCACCATGGCGCCGCGCGTCTCCCAGGTGGCGCTGGCGCGGTGGGCCTGCAGCGTGGTGCGGTCCGACTGGCGCAGCGCCAGCGGCACGCGCGGTTCGTCGACGAACACATCGAGGCCCGCGCCCGCGATACGCCCGGCGGCGATGGCATCGGCCAGATCCGTTTCATTGACCAGCCGGCCGCGCGCCACGTTGATGAGGTAGCCCTGCGGGCCGAGCGCTTCCAGCACGGCGGCATTGATGATGCCCTCGGCCTTGTCGGCGGCGGCGCACAGCACCAGCGCATCGCTCTCGCGGGCCAGATCCAGCAGGTCCGCCACGAAGGTGTGCGGCACGTCGTCCATCGCGCGCAGGTCGGTGTAGCGGATGGGGCAGCCGAAGGCCGCCGCCCGCGTAGCCACGGCGCGGCCGACGCGGCCCATGCCGACGATGCCCACGCGCATGCCGCTGAAGCGGCGCGCCAGCGGGATGGCGCTGGGCTGCGGATGCAGTTCCCACTGGCCGTCCCGCACGAAGCGGTCGCCCGCGCAGATATTGCGGCAGGCGGCAATCAGCAGGCCGATGGCCAGATCGGCCACGTCTTCGGTCAGCGCGCCCAGCGTGGCGGTCACCGCAAGACCGCGTTCGCGGCAGTAGGCCAGGTCCACCGCATCGGTGCCCACGCCATTGATGGCGACCACCTTCAGGGCCGGCAACTGCTCCAGCATCGCCCGCGAAATCCCGGTGTGCCCGCCGGTGATCACCGCCTGGATGGATGCGGCGTGCTCGCGCAGCCAGCCCGCCTGGTCGGCAATCTCGAAGTACTTGTGCACCACGTAGCGGCTGGCCAGTTCGTCATTGGCCGCCGGGATCAGGATCGGGTTCAGCTGGAGGATTTGCGGCTTCATGTGCGTGAGGCTTTGGGTGTTGATGATGGATGCATGGTATGTAATAGTTGATTCACGAGGCAAGATTGATATATAAAATCAATATAAATTCGCACGGGAAGCGTCAACATGGGAACCTGGATATCGATGGATGAGGCGTGCAGCCGACTTGGCGTGCGGCCGCAAACGCTCTATGCCTATGTCAGCCGGGGCAAGCTGGAGGTCATGTCCGATCCCGCCGACACACGGCGCAGCCTCTATCGGGCCGAGGATGTGGCCGGCCTCGCCAGGCGCAAGCAGGCCGGGCGCAAGCACGAGACGCTGGCCACCAACACGCTGTTCGGCGCGGAGCCGAGCATCCCCACCGCGCTCTCGACCTTCGTGCGCGAGCGGCTGTACTACCGGGGGCAGGACGCCGTGACGCTGGCCGGATCCGCCACGCTGGAAGAGGTGGCGCACCTGCTGTGGGACGCCGAGCAGGTCGTCGACTTCTCATCGATGGCCGGCGTCGCCGAGCCCGGGCGCGTGGCGGCCTTCCATACGCTGGCCACGCTGGCGGCCACGGGCCATTCCACACATGGGCGCATGACGCGGGTGTTGCATCTGGAAGCGCAGGAGTTGGTGGGCCAGCTGGCCAATGCCTTCGGCGCGCAGGCGGGGCAGCAGCCCTTGCACCTCCGCTTTGCGCAGGGGTGGCAGCAATCGCCGAAGGTGGCGGATCTGCTGCGGACCGCGATGGTGCTGCTGGTGGACCATGAGCTGACCAGCTCGGCCTTCGCCACGCGTATCGCGGCATCCACGGGCGCCTCGCTGCCGGCCTGCCTGCTGGCCGGGCTGACCACGCTGTCCGGGCCGTTGCACGGCGATGCGTCCGGCCGCGTCAAGGCGCTGTTCAATGAGGTGGAGCGGCTGGGCGAGGATCAGGTGATTGCCCACTACCTGTCCACCGGGTTGCCGCTGGCCGGGTTCGGCCATCATCTCTATCCCGATGGCGATCCGCGCGCGATGGCGCTGCTGGCCCTGTTCGATCCGCCCGACGTGATCACGCGCTTTATCGAGAAAGCCACCCGGCTGACCGGCCTGCAGCCCAATATCGACGTGGCGCTGGCGGCGCTGTCCATCCACTACCGCCTGCCGGACGACGCCGCGTTCGCCATGTTCGCCACGGCGCGCAGCATCGGCCTGCTGGCGCACAGTCTGGAGCAGCTGGGGGTGGGGCAGGTGATCCGCCCGCGCGGGCGCTACATCGGGATCATGCCGTAGCGGGCGGGAAGGTTATCGCTTCGGGTACACCACCTGCCAGTCTTGCTTCATGCTGATGACGGTCCAGTTGCGCGCCTGCGCGGCGTCCAGCGCCTTGTCCAGCTTGCCGATCTTTGACGCGCGGTCGTAGGCGAATTCCCGCTCGGCATCGTCGTGATGGACGAGCACGGCCAGGCGCGGGCCGTCGCCAGTGGTGGTGTATTCCAGCATGTGGAAGTCGCCATCCGAGTTGCCCACGGCCAGGATCGGCCGGCGGCCAATATGGCGATAGATGCCAACCGGCTTGCCCGGGCCATCGTTGATGAACTCGATCTTCGGGTCACGCACCAGCGCCGGCTTGCCGTTCAACGTGCCATAGTGCACCGCCTGCGATGAGCCCACCACCTGCTCGGGCGGAATCCCGTACGCCTGCTCCACCCACGGCCGCATGAACTCGATGGTCCCGCCGGACACGATATAGGTCTTGAACCCGTTCGCGCGCAGGTAGGACAGCAGTTCCAGCTGCGGCTGGTAGACCAGATCGGTGTAGGGCCGGTTGAACTTCGGATGGCGCGCGCTGGCGATCCACGCGCGGATGGTCTTGTCGTAGTCATCCACATTCATGCCGCTGTTGGCGACGGCAATCAACTGCAACAACTGCTTCTCGTTGGCGATCACCTTGGCCATGTCGTTGGCCATCAGGGCCTTGAAGGCGGGGTTGTTGCGCCATTCCGGATGCTGCGGCGCGGCGGCCTTGACCTGATCGAGCAGGAAGAAGAACTGGAAGTAGAGCGGCTGCTCGCTCCACAGCGTGCCGTCATTGTCGAAGGCCGCCACGCGCTGCTCGGTCGGCACGAAGTTAGGCGAGCCCTGGCGGGTCACGTCGGTGACGAATTTGACGATGGCTTGCTTCGCGGGGCCGTCGCGCCAGGAGGGCAGGGCGTCCGTCTGCTGGGCGGAGGGGGTCGCCGAGTTGGCGGCCGGGTCCGCGGGCGCGGTCGAGCATCCGCTCAGTCCCACTCCGGACGCCGCCAGCGCGAGCAGCATGGCGGCGGTGGCGGCGACACGTGGCAGATCGGCTTGGCACCAGCGCGAAGGGAAGCGCATCGAGGTCTCCTGTGATGGATTGGATACATCCCAATATAGGCGGCGCGCGGGCGGGTGTGTAGTTTTTGCCGGTTGGCGGGCGCCACCGGGCCCGTCCCGCCCGGCTGGGCCGTGCGCCGCCGCCGGGTATGAAATTCGCTTCTCTTGATTCCGCTATGTCATGACCGGAGACGCGAAATGACCAAACCAGAGGATGGAAAGCCCGCCGGCAAGCCCACTGAACACGGCGATGCGCACAGTGTCCACCGCCGCAGCGACGGCGGCGTCTGGCCCGATGGCACGCCGCGCGACCCGGCCTCGGGGCCGCCGCACTATGGCGAAGACAACCGCGACCTGAAAAAGCCGCGCGACCACGGCAGCGACTGGGCCACGTCCGACCTCGTGAAGAACGTGCCGGGCAAGGGGCCGGTGCCGGTGGGACACGACCAGCCGAAGAAGTAAATCGACAAACCTGGGGCAGCGATGCGCTGGAGACCTATCTCCCTCCATCAAGCCTACGGCCTGATGCGCGACAGCGTGACCGCGTGGATGGACGACTACGCGCCCAGCATGGGCGCCGCGCTGGCCTACTACACGGTGTTTTCGATCGCGCCGCTGCTGCTGATCGTGATCTCGGTGGCCGGCATGGTCTTCGGGGCCGAGGCGGCGCGCGGGGCGGTGATGAGCGAATTCTCCGGGCTGATCGGCGCGGAGGGCGCGGAAGCCATCGAGAACATGCTCCTCGCGCTGAGCGACCCCGGTCTCAGCACGCTGACCGCGCTGGTCGGCACGGTGACGCTGGCGATTGGCGCCACCACGGTGTTCGCCGAACTCCAGAGCGCGCTGGACCGCATCTGGCAGGTGCCGGAGCGGAGGAAGGCGTCCGGCATTCTCGAACTGCTGCGCTCGCGGCTGCTGTCATTCGGGATGGTGCTTGGCATTGGCTTCCTGCTGATCGTCTCGCTGCTGGCCAGCGCCGGGCTCGCCGCGCTCGGGCGGGTGTGGGGGCCGCTGTTCGAGGGCGAACTGCTCGGCCATGCGCTCGACTTGCTCGTCAGCGTGGTGCTGGTGACCGTCGTCTTCGCCATGATCTACAAGATCATGCCCCACGCCGCCGTGCGCTGGCCGGACGTCTGGCTCGGCGCCACCGTCACCGCCGTGCTGTTCAGCATCGGCAAGTTCCTGATCGGTCTCTACATCGGCAAGAGCGGCGTGGCGTCCGGCTATGGCGCGGCCGGCTCGCTCGTGGTGCTGCTGATGTGGGTCTACTACTCCGCGCAGATCTTCCTGCTGGGGGCGGAATTCACCTGGCTCTACGCCAACCGCTACGGCTCGCTCAAACAGGGCGCGCCGCGCGAGGCTCCGGCGCCATCCGCCACACCGACCCGGGTGCACTGATTCTTCTCCTTGTCAGCCGCTGCGCCGTGCATGACTGCGGCGTGACTGACACCGCAGAGGTCGCGATCATGCAGCCGAAGCGGATCTATACTCGCTGGCCTGAATTGCCAGGGGGCGAAGATGGATGCATCTGCCGAGGTAAGTGGCCTGGACGCATGGTTCCGCCGTCGGGTCAGGCAGCGGCCTGACGCCATCGCGCTGGTCTACGGCGGGCGGCACGTGTCCTATGCCGCGCTCGATGCCCGGGTCGACAGCGTTGCCCGTACGCTCGCCAGCCGGGGCGTGAGAGCGGAGACGCCGGTCGGCATCCTCCTGCCCGCCGGCATCGACCAGACCATCTGCCAGCTTGCCGTGATCCGCGCGGGCGGGAGTTGCCTGCCGCTGGATCCCGATGCGCCCGACGCACGGATTCGCCTGATGCTGGACGACCTCGACGTGCGGATCGCCGTGTCGACGGCCGGCGATCGCGCCCGCCTGGGCGCGGTGGCCGATTGCCTGACCGATTGCCTGGCCGATTGCCCGGCCGATTGCCCGGCCGATTACCCGGCCGATTGCCCGGCCGATTGCCCGGCCGATTACCTGACGCCGGGGGCCGAGGCCGCCGGCAGCATCGCCATGCCGGCAGCGGGTCTCGCGCATCGGACCCATGTCCTCTACACCTCGGGCACCACCGGCCAGCCGAAGGGCGTGGAGATCCTGGCGCGTGGCATTGTGCGGCTGGCCTGGCAACCGCGCTATGTATCGCTGAATGCCGACGACCGGATCGCGGCCATCGCGAATCCCACCTTCGACGCCGCCCTGTTCGAGACCTGGGGGGCGCTGCTGAACGGGGGCACCGTGGTGTTCCTGCCCCGGCAGACCTGTATCGACCCCGCCACTTTCCGGCATAGCCTGCGCGCGCAAGGCGTGACGACGATGTTCATCACCAGCGCGCTGTTCAACCATACCGTGCACGCGTGCCCCGATGCGTTCGCCACGCTGCGTACGCTGCTGGTCGGCGGCGAAGCGCTCAACGCCCAGGCCATTTGCAGCCTGCATCGCGCCGCCAACGTCGCGGGTACGTTGCACGTGCTGCGCTTCGTCGCCAGCGGGCGCGCCAAGGCGCTCCACTACGTGTCCAGCATCGCGGCGTTCGGCCCGGCCGGGCTACTGGCCCCCACCAAGACGCTGTACGAGGATGACGATCTCGCCCGACACCTGCCGGGGCTGATGTTCGACATGGGCTATGCCGCCAGCCAATGGGTGGCTGATCAGCTGGTCACCGCCGCGATCCGGCGGGGCGTGCCGGCGGCGGTGTATCGCCCCGGCTTCATTCTGGGCGACAGCGCCAGCGGGGCGGGCAATCGGAATGATTTCGTCGCGCGGCTGGTGCGGGGCTGCATCGCGATCGGGGCGTATCCGCACCTGCCGCACCAGCGCAAGGAAATCGTTCCGGTCGACTATGTCAGCGCCGCGCTGCTGCGTATCGCCGCCGACGGCAGCAACCTTGGCCGTGCCTACCATCTGGTGCCGCCGCGCGAGGCCGACCAGCCCGACCTGCTCGCGTTCTTCGGCATGCTGCGCGCCTGCGGCTATCCGCTGCAGTCACTGCCGTATGCCGACTGGCTGCAACGGCTGGCAGACTCGGCCGATCTGGCAGGCAATCCGCTGCGGCCGCTGCTGCCGCTGCTGACGGAACCGGTCTACGGCCGGCTCACCCGCTGGGAAGTCTACGAGGGCATGCCGCGCTACGACGCCACGCATACGGCTCGCGCCCTGGCGGTGGCCGGCGGGCTGGCCTTTCCCCGGCTCGATCGCGCGCTGATGGCGCGCTATCTCGACGTCTGGATGGGGCAGCGACCGGTTCCTGACACCCGGTAGCCGGGTGCTTTCCGGTCCACATGCACCATCCGCGTGACTTCGTATTTGGGCATTTCGCATCCGCGTCCTATCGTTAAGTGCCGGCCCCGGCGCAGGACCTGTTCGATGCGGCAGCCCAAGGAGTCGTCATGAGCAAGAAGTCCAGTATCACGACCTATATCGTCATTGCGATGATCCTGGGCGGCGTGGTCGGCTACGCGTGCCACACGGCCTTCCCCGACCCCAAGCTGGCCAAGGACGTGGCCGGCTACATCTCCGTCATCACCGATGTCTTCCTGCGGCTGATCAAGATGATCATCGCGCCGCTGGTCTTCTCCACGCTGGTCATGGGCATCGCCCATATGGGGGACGCCAGCACCGTGGGCCGGGTGGGCGTGAAGGCGCTGGCGTGGTTCATCACGGCCTCGCTGGTGTCGCTGACGCTGGGCCTGATCATGGCCACGGTGCTCCAGCCCGGCATCAACATCGGCCTGCCGCTGCCCGACGTGGGCGCCGCCACCAACCTCAAGACCAACGCCTTCACGCTCAAGGATTTCATCGCGCATCTGGTGCCGAAATCCGTCGCCGAGGCGATGGCCAACAACGAGATCCTGCAGATCGTGGTGTTCTCGATCTTCTTCGGCACGGCGCTGGCGGCACTGGGCGAGCGCGGCGCGCGCATGGCCGGGGTGATCGAAGACCTGGCCCAGGTGATGCTGAAGATCACCGGCGCCGTGATGTGGATGGCGCCGCTGGCCGTGTTCGCGGCGATTGCCTCGACGGTGACCACGCAGGGGCTGGGCATCCTGCTGACCTTCGCCAAGTTCATGGGCAGCTTCTACCTGTCGCTGTTCGTGCTGTGGGCGCTGCTGGCGCTGGCCGGCTGGGTGTTCCTGGGCAGGCGCATCGTCACCCTGATCCGGCTGATCCGGGAGCCGTTCCTGATTTCCTTCTCGACGGCGAGTTCGGAGGCGGCGTATCCGAAGATGCTCGACGCGCTGGACCGCTTCGGCGTCAATCGCAAGATTTCCAGCTTCGTGTTGCCGCTGGGGTACTCCTTCAACCTGGACGGGTCGATGATGTACTGCACGTTCGCCGTGCTGTTCATTGCCCAGGCGTACGACATCCACCTGCCGCTGGCCACCCAGATCACGATGCTGCTGTTGCTGATGCTGACCTCGAAGGGCATGGCGGGGGTGCCGCGTGCGTCACTCGTGGTGATTGCCGCCACGCTGAACCAGTTCAACATCCCCGAGGCGGGGTTGTTGCTGATCATGGGCGTGGACCAGTTCCTCGACATGGGCCGCTCGGCTACCAATGCCGTGGGCAACTCGATTGCCTCGGCCGTGGTGGCGAAGTGGGAAGGGCAGTTGTCGAGCGAATCCACGCTCGGGGATCGGGGCGAGGGCAGCGAGGGCGGCGTGGACCCAGGCGGCGGGCCGCCGCTGCACAAGCCGGGGACCGCACAGGCCTGATGCCATGTCCCTCCCCCGTCTTCATTTTCGATCCGGTGGTTCGCCCCGGTGGCTGGCCGGCGCGGCGGCGGCGGCCGTGTGCTGGCTCGCCTGTCTCGGCGCTGCCGTCGCGCAGGACACCGGCGAGCTGAGCGGCACGCTGCGCAAGGCCAAGGACACCGGCAGCCTGATCATCGGCTACCGGGAATCGTCGCTGCCGTTCTCCTACCTGAACCAGGCGCAGCGCCCGATCGGCTATTCCATCGATGTCTGCACGGCCATCGTCCAGACCGCGGCGGCAGAGGTGGGGCGCGACCTCGCCATCCAGTGGGTGCCGGTGACTTCGGAAAACCGCTTCGACGCGGTCACTTCGGGCAAGGTCGATCTCGAATGCGGCTCCACCACGCGCAACGCCGAGCGGCTGAAGATGGTGGCGTTCTCGCCGGTGATCTTTATCGCCGGGACCAAGCTGATGGTGCCGCGCGGCTCCCCGATCAAGACCTTCCGCGACCTCAAGGGCAAGACCGTGGTGGCCACGGCGGGCACGACCAATGCCGATGCGCTGGAGAAGCTTTCCACGCGCTTCGCGCTGAACCTCAAGGTGATCCGGGCGCGCGACCATGCCGATGCCTTCGAGGTACTGCGCCACGGCGGCGCCGATGCCTATGCCGGCGACGACGTACTGCTCTACGGCTTCCTGGCCAAGTCCGGCGCGGGCAAGCAGTTCGATGTGACGCGCGATTTCCTGTCCTACGACCCCTACGGGGTCATGCTGCGCAAGGGCGATCCGCAGTTCGCGGCCGTGGTGGACCGGGCCGTGCGCGACCTGATCACCACGGGCGAACTGGAGCGGCTCTACAAGCAGTGGTTCCTGAGCCGGCTGCCCACCGGGGAGCGGCTGAACATCCCGATGAGTGCACAATTGGAAGACATCATCAGCGCCACCCCACAACAGCCGGATTAGGGCGAGGCATGCCAGTCAACACATAGCGGGTTAGCGTCCGCTCACACCTAAGTACAGTTTTCGATTGTTGCACCGCGATGACGCAAACTGTACTCTTCCGCCCGCAGGTGTTCTGTACGTCCCTCCACTCATCAATCGCGCCTAGTCTGCATCAATCGCTGCGGATGCGCCGACATCACGGATAACCGGGCCGCGCTCCGAGCACTTGATTGCGAGTCGCCCCCCGATGAGTACCCCTACCCCAGAGAAGGGGCATGTTGCCCCCTACACGCACCCGGCCGCCGGCTGGGGCGCCCTGAAGCAAGTCGCAGTCAACCTGATCAAGGAGAAGGTTGGCGGCGGCAAGTACAAGACCCTGTTCAAGCAGAACCAGCCGGACGGCTTTGACTGTCCCGGCTGCGCCTGGCCTGACCGCCAGCATGCCTCGACCTTCGAATTCTGCGAAAACGGCGTCAAGGCCGTGGCCGCCGAGGCCACCAGCAAGCGCGTCACGCCCGAGTTCTTTGCCGATCACACCGTGACGGCGCTGATGGCCCAGTCCGACTTCGAACTCGAACAGCACGGCCGCCTGACCCACCCGATGGTCTACGACGCCGCCACCGACAAATACCAGCCGGTGGCCTGGCAGGACGCGTTCGCGCTGGTCGCCCAGCATCTGAACAGGCTGGACAACCCCGACGCCGCCACGTTCTACACCTCGGGCCGCGCCAGCAACGAGGCCGCGTTCCTGTTCCAGTTGTTCGTGCGGATGGTCGGCACCAACAACTTCCCCGATTGCTCGAACATGTGCCACGAGGCCACCAGCCGTGGCCTGCCGGTAACGGTGGGCGTGGGCAAGGCCACGGTGCTGCTCGACGACTTCCAGCTCACCGACGCCGTCCTCGTCTTTGGACAGAATCCGGCGACGAACCACCCGCGCATGCTGAACGAGCTGCGCGACTGCGCCAAGCGGGGCGCGGCCATCGTGTCGATCAACCCGCTCAAGGAGCGCGGACTTCAGCGTTTTACGAGCCCGCAGCACGTCTCCGAGATGGTGACGGGGCAGAGCACCAAGATTGCGTCGATGTTCGTCCGCCCCAAGCTGGCCGGCGACTTCGCGCTGATCAAGGGCCTCGGCAAGCGCGTGATCGAACTCGATGACGAAGCCATCGCCACGGGCAGCAAGCGCGTGGTGGACGTGGACTTCCTGGCCGAGCACACGGCCGGCTTCGAGGCCTTCGCGGCCGACCTGCGCGCCGAATCGTGGGCCGACATCGTGGCCGAATCGGGCGTCACGCGTGAGGACATCGACGCGCTGGCGGACGTCTACGTCAAGAGCGAGCGCACCATCGCTTGCTGGGGCATGGGCATTACGCAGCACAAGAATTCGGTCAGCACGATCCAGTTGCTGTCCAACGTGATGATGCTGCGCGGCAATATCGGCCGCCCCGGCGCCGGGCTGATGCCGGTGCGCGGGCATTCGAACGTGCAGGGCGACCGCACGATGGGTATCGAGGAACAGCCGGACGACGCCTTCCTGGATCGCCTGGGCGCCGCGTTCGACTTCGAGCCGCCGCGCGCGCACGGCCAGGACGTGGTGGCCGCCATCAACGCGATGCTGGCCGGCAAGGTCAAGGTGTTCATCGGCCTGGGCGGCAATTTCTCGATCGCCACGCCAGACACCCCGCGCACCTGGGAAGCGCTGCGCCAGTGCGACCTGACCGTGAACATCGCGACCAAGCTGAACCGCAGCCACCTCGTGATCGGCAAGGACGCGCTGCTGCTGCCGACCATCGGCCGCACCGAGATCGACCTCCAGAACGGCGTGGCGCAGGGCGTGACCGTCGAGGATTCGGTCTGCATGGTCCATATCTCCTACGGCATGAACAAGCCGGCCTCGCCGGAACTGCTGTCCGAGACTGCCATCGTGGCCGGCATGGCCGCCGCCACGCTGGGTTCGGAGAAGGTGGACTGGCACTGGTACGCGCAGGACTACGCGCGCATCCGCGATGCCATCGAAAAGGTCATCCCGGGCTTCGAGCGCTATAACGAACGCGTGGCGCAGCCGGGCGGCTTCCACCTGACGCCGGCCTCGCGCAACCGCGTGTGGCGCACCGCGTCCGGCAAGGCCCAGTTCCTGGTCCATGCGATCGACAAGGACACCCCGATCCAGCGCGCTCGCGCCCGCTACGGCGACGACCTGCTGGTGATGATGACCACCCGCTCGCACGACCAGTACAACACCACGATCTACGGGCTGGATGACCGCTATCGCGGCGTGTTCGGCCTGCGCCGGGTGGTGTTCATCAACGCGGCGGACCGCGCGCGGCTGGGGTTTGCCGAGGGCGAGCGCGTGGATATCACCAGTGTCTGGGAGGACGGCGTGACGCGTCATGCCAAGGACTTCCTGCTGGTGGACTACGACATCCCGACCGGCTGCCTGGGCGCTTACTACCCGGAAACCAATCCGCTGGTGCCGCTGGAAAGTATCGGCGACCGCTCGGGCACGCCGACGTCGAAGTCGATCCCGGTGCTGCTGGCCCGGGCCGCCTCGGTGCAAACGTCGGCGCAAGCGGCGGCATGAGCGAAGGGGAACTGGGCTACGCCCAGCGGCAGGTCGCCCGTCACAAGGGCGACGCCCGCACGGTCGACCTGGACTATGTGGCCGAGGAAGTGCCGGTGGCGCTGGTCTACAACGGCATCTCGCATGCCGTGATGATGGCCACGCCGCTGGACCTGGAAGTGTTCGCGGTCGGCTTCTCGCTGACCGAAGGCATCGTGGACAGCATCAAGGAGATCTACGATGTCGAGGTGCAGCCGGCTTGCGGGACCGATGACCTGGATGGCATAAGCGGCATCGAGGTCCGCATCGAAATCAGCCAGCGCGCGTTCATGGCGCTGAAGGACCGCCGCCGCTCGCTGGCCGGCCGCACTGGCTGTGGCGTGTGTGGCGTGGAAAGCCTGCAACTGCTTGACCTCCAGCCCGTGCCGATGCCGGTACCGCGCCACCGCATCGTGCCGTCGCGCGAGGTGATCCAGCGCGCCGCCGCCGGCCTGCCGGCCCACCAGATGCTGATGCGCACCACCGGCGGCGTGCATGCCGCCGCCTGGTGCGGGCCCGATGGCGAGGTGCTCCACGCCTTCGAGGATGTGGGGCGGCACAACGCCATGGACAAGCTGATCGGCCACCTGGCCCGGCGCCGCGTGGTGATGGACGAGGGCTTCGTGTTCCTGTCCAGCCGCGCCAGCTACGAGCTGGTGCGCAAGGCCGCGCGCATGCATATCCAGATGCTGGCGACGATCTCGGCGCCCACCTCGCTCGCCATCCGCATCGCCGAGCAGGCCGGGCTGCGGCTGCTGAGCTTTTGCCGGCAGGACGGCTTCGTCGAGTACACGTCGCCGCCCGGACAATCCCAATCCGTATTACGATCTGAGCCGCTGGCAGCGGCGGCCCAGGTGACCGAATAGGGCAGCCCCCACCCCGCCAGCGTTCCGATGAACCCTGACGTGGCGAAAGGTTGGCGGTGTGACCCTGTATGAAAAGCTCGCGGCCGAGATCGAGGCGCTGGTGCAGCAAGGCGTGCTGCTGCCCGGCGAGAAGATTCCGTCGGTCCGGCAGGCCGCCCAGCATCATCGCCTGAGCATTACCACGGTCATCCGGGCCTATCTGCTGCTGGAGTCGCGCGGCATGCTGGAGAGCCGGCCGCAGTCCGGCTACTTCGTGCGCGCCCGGCCCGGCGAGCCGGCCATCGACCTCCAGCCGACCCGCCCGGCGGCCCGCCCGTCGCCGGTGGACGTGAGCGCGCTGGTGCTGTCCACGCTGCGCTCGATCCGCGCCGATGACGCCATCCCGCTCGGCTCCCCCTATCCCGACGCCAAGCTGTTCCCGTGGCAGCGGATCATCCAGTACGCCAACGCCATCGGCAAGCGCTACGAGTCGTGGAGCCTGCTGGACGACCTGCCGCCCGGCTCGCCCCAGTTGATCCGCCAGATCACGCGGCGCTACCTGGAAAACGGCCAGGCGGTGGACCCGAACGAGGTGATCGTGACGATTGGCGCCACCGAGGCCATCAACCTGTGCCTGCAGGCGGTGGCCAAGCCGGGCGACACCATCGCCGTGGAATCGCCGACTTACTATGCGATGCTGCACGCCATCGAACGGCTGGGCATGCGCGCCGTGGAGGTCGCGACGGACCCCGTGGAAGGCATCGACGTGCAGGCGCTGGCCCGCCTGTTCGACGAGCGGCCCGTGGCTGCCTGCATGGTCATGCCGAATTTCCAGAATCCGCTCGGCTTCCAGATGTCGGACGAACGCAAGCAGGCACTCGTCAAATTGCTAACCGAGCGCGACATTCCGGTCATCGAGAACGATGTCTATGGCGAGCTGTATTACGGCGATGCGCATCCCACCTCGCTGAAGACCTACGACAAGGCCGGCATCGTGCTGCACTGCTCGTCGTTCTCCAAGACGCTGACCAACGCCTACCGCATCGGCTGGGCGCTGCCGGGGCGCTACCGGGATCAGGTGGAGCGGCTCAAGTTCCTGAACACGCTGACCACGCCGGCGATTCCCCAGCTAGCCATCGCCGAATTCCTGAAGAACGACGGCTACGACTACCACCTGCGGCGCGTGCGCAAGACCTATGCGCAGCAGGCCAATATCATGGCGGCGGCGGTGCGGCGCTTCTTCCCGGCCGGCACGCGGGTGTCGCGGCCGGCCGGCGGCTATGTGCTCTGGGTGGAGTTGCCCGAGGGCGTGGACGCCATGGCGCTGTACCACGCGGCACTGGAGCGGCGGATTACCGTGGCGCCGGGGCACATCTTCTCGCCCGTGCCCACGTACACGCATTACATCCGCCTAAACTACAGCAGCGCATGGTCGGCCGAGGTGGAAGCGGCCGTGGTGACGCTGGGCAAACTGGTGACGTCGCTCGCAGAAGCGGCGCCAGACAAGGAGACAAGCGCATGAACCAAGAAGAAGATACCGGGAACGACGGCGCCGATGCCGATGAGGACACGCTCGATCCGGTACTGGCCGGCATCCTGGCTGCCCTGTGGCAGGCGGCCCGGGAGCCCGGTGGCGGGCCGCTCTCGCTGGCCCGCCTCAGCAAGCGCGCATCAGTGCAGATGAGCGTGCTGCGGCGCGTGCTGACGCAACTGGCCGAGGCGGACCTGGCTGAAGCCGAGATCGACGAGTCAGGCCGGGGCACCGCCCAGCTGACCGCCGAGGGTCGCGCGCTGTGCGACGAGTTGTTCGAGACCCCCGGCGCGCTGCCCGATCTGGATTCGTTAGAGGATCCAGAGGATTCCGATGACGATGAAGACGCGGGCCGGTCAGAGCACCTTCCCCGGATTCATTAGCCCCTGCGGGTCCAGCGCCTGCTTGATGGCGCGCATCATCCCCAGTTCCACCTCGCTCTTGTAGCGCCGGTTCTCCTCGCGCTTGAGCTGGCCCAGGCCATGCTCGGCCGAGATCGACCCATTGTGCGACTGCACGCTGTTGTGGACGATCAGGTTGATGGCGTCCTGATGGATCAGGAACTGCTCGTGATCCACCCCCACCGGCGGCGACACGTTGTAGTGCAGGTTGCCGTCGCCCAGATGCCCGAAGGTGACCATGCGGGCGCCCGGGAAGGCGTCCTGCACCAGCGCGTCCGTGGTCTCGATGAAGTCCGCCACGCGCGAGACCGGCACGGCAATGTCGTGCTTGATGTTCTTGCCTTCCTCGACCTGCGCCATCGGGATGTGCTCGCGCAGGTTCCAGAAATCGCGCGACTGCTGCACGGACTCGGCCACCACGGCGTCCGTGACCACGCCGGCCTCGAAGGCCGCTTCCATCATCGTCTCGAAGATCGCCCGGGCGTGTTCCTCGCCCTCGCTGTCGGACAGCTCCAGCAGCACCAGTTGCGGATGGGCCTCTGTGAAGGGGTAGCGCAGTTGCGGGTAGTGCTTGCGCACGAGGTCCATGCACATCGCGGACATCAGCTCGAAGCCGGTGAGCATGGCGCTGGCGTGGGACTGGGCGATGGCCAGCAGCGCCAGCGCGGCGCGCGGGCTCTGCACAGCCGCCAGCGCCGTCACGCGCGCGCGGGGCAGCGGGTACAGCTTCATGACCGCCGCCGTGATGATGCCGAGCGTGCCTTCAGCGCCGATAAACAGGTCGCGCAGGTCGTAGCCGGTGTTGTCCTTGCGCAGGCCGCGCAGGCCCTCCCAGACTTCGCCCTTGGCCGTTACCACCTCCAGCCCCAGGCACAGTTCGCGCGTGTTGCCGTAGCGCAGCACCGCCGTGCCGCCCGCGTTGGTAGACAGGTTGCCCCCAATCGTGCAGCTGCCCTCGGCCGCCAGGCTCAGCGGGAACAGGCGGCCATGCTCGCGCGCCACGTCCTGCAACTGCTGGAGGATCACGCCGGCTTCGACGGTAATCGTGTTGTTGAGCGGGTCCACATGGCGCACCCGGTTCATCCGTTGCAGCGACAGCACCACCACGCCAGCGGCTGCCGCCGGGCCAGCCTCGGGCGTGGCGCCGCCGCACAGGCCGGTGTTGCCGCCCTGCGGCACCACGGCCAGCTTGTGGGCGTGGCAGGCGTGGACCAGCGCGGCCACTTCCTCGGTGCTGCCGGGGCGCAGCACGGCCACGGCGTCGCCGGTGTAGCGCTGGCGCCAGTCGGTCAGATAAGGGGCCTTGTCGGCGGCCTCGGTCAGCACGTGTTGCGGGCCGACTGCGGCGCGGCAGAGGTCGAGGAACGAATCCAGGTGCGGAGCGGTCATGGTCGGGTGTCGGGGGAGGGGGAGGGGGGCTGGATGGCTTGCTGCCGTGCCCGCGCGCGACGCTTGTACGGGCGCAGATAGAGGATGGTGCTGAAGAAGAACACCAGCGTCAGGGCGACTTCGGCCCAGGCCAGCAGCGACGACGGCGCGCGGTCGCTGGTGGCGCGCACGATGCCTTCGGTGAAATAGAGCAGGATCAGCATCGACGACCACTGCATCGTGTACCGGTTGCGCGCCAGCACGCCGCGCAGCACCGGGAGCAGGAAGACGAACTTGAGGATCAGCCACGAGCCGCCGGGCCGCAGCGGGGCGAGGAACCACTCCCAGGCGATGCACAGCGCCACCAGCGCCAGCAGGCTGGCTACGCTCACGCGCCAGAGCGCCGGGCTGTGGAGGTCGCCGTCACCCTGGCTGCCGTTGCGCGGCGCGGTCATCGTGACCCTCCGGCCAGCTTCAGCGCCGTCTCGGCCAGCCGCCGGCCCATGGCCGTGGCCAGCGCGGCTTCCTGGTCGGTGACCGGGCCGTGGTTGTCCACAAAAGCATGGTGGCTCGGGCCGTAGGGGGTGCCGCCGGCCGTGGTGGTCATCAGGCCGGGCTCCGAATAGGGCAGGCCCATGACCAGCATGCCATGGTGGAACAGCGGCAGCATCATCGACAACAACGTGGTTTCCTGGCCGCCGTGCAGGCTGCCGGTGGCGGTGAATACACAGGCGGGCTTGCCGGACAGTGCGCCGGACAGCCACTGGGCCACGGTGCCATCGAGGAAATATTTCATCGGCGCGGCCATATTGCCGAACCGCGTGGGGCTGCCCAGTGCCAGCCCGGCGCATTCCTCGAGGTCGCGCAGCTCGGCGTACGGGGCGCCTTCGGGCGGGATGTCGGGCGCGGTGGCCTCGCAGACGGTGGACACCGGCGGCACGGTGCGCAGCCGGGCATGAGCGCCGGGCACGCTGTCGATGCCGGTGGCGATCAGGTCGGCGAGTTTGCGGGTGCTGCCGTGACGGCTGTAGTACAGGACCAGGATGGGGAGGGCGGCCAAGGTATCGCGGAGTCGGTGCTCAGTCGTGGATCGGGAGGGGGCGGCCCGGACCGGCACCGCGAAACAATGCGCGTATTATAGTTGTGCCCCGCTATAAGACTCAGGAGCTAGCCCCCGCATGACCGCCGCACGTATCGCCCGCCTGCGCAGGGAGTGGAATTTGCAGAAGGTGCGCGCGCTCGCGCGCTACGCCTTGCGCCGCGCCGGCGAGGACCGCCTGCCCCAGGTGTCCGCCAGCCTGACCTTCACCACCGTGCTGGCCGTGGTGCCGGTGCTGACCGTGGCGTTCGCGCTGCTGGCCGCGTTTCCGGTGTTCCGGGACTTCCGGGGCCAGATCGAGACCTTCCTGTTCCAGAACCTGATTCCGGGCGGCAATGTCAGCGATTCGGTCTCGCGCTACCTCGGCCAGTTCTCCAAGAGCGCGCGCGGGCTGACCGCGCTGGGCCTGGCTGGCCTGATGGTGACGTCGGTGCTGACGATGCTGACCGTGGAGGATGCGCTGAACGCCATCTGGCGCGTCAAGCGGCGCCGGCCGCTGGCGCAACGGGTGCTGGTGTTCTGGGCCGTGCTGACGCTGGGCCCGGTGCTGATCGGCGCCAGCCTCTCGGTCAGTTCCTACCTGATTTCGGTGTCGATGGGCTACGTCGGCTCCATGCCGATGGGCATGGGGCTGATGGTCAGCACCGTGCCGGTGATGCTCTCGGCGCTGGCCTTCGCCTTCCTCTATATGGCCGTGCCGTACGCCTATGTGGACTGGCGCGATGCCATCGTGGCCGGTGTGGTGGCCGCCGTGGCCTTCGAGGTGGCCAAGCGCGTGTTCGGCTACTTCATCACCCATATTCCGACCTACACGGCGGTCTACGGCACCTTCGCGGTCCTGCCGCTGTTCCTGCTGTGGATGTACGTGAGCTGGCTGGTCACGCTGCTCGGGGCGACCATCGCCGCCAACCTGCCCGTGATCCGGGAAGGCCACTGGCGCCGCCGCACCTTCGCCGGCAGCGAGTTCTTCGACGCGCTGGGCATCCTGCTGCTGCTCTACCGCGCCCGCGACGAAGTGCCGCGCAGCGTGGGCGAACTCGACATGGGGCGCAAGCTGCGGATGGAGGCCGACTACCTGGCCAGCCTGCTCGGCAAGCTCAAGACCCTGCACCTCGTGGGCAAGCTCCAGCAAGACCGCGGGCAGGCGCACTGGGCGATGCTTTGCGACCCATCCCAGGTGACGCTGCGCACGCTGTACGACCGCCTTGTGCTGAACCTCGCGCGCCTGCCGCGCACGGCGCTGGCGCACCAGTTGCAAGGCGTGGACCTGCTCCGTTCGATGCTCGACAACCCCCAACTGGACCAACCGCTCGAAGCCGTGTTCCGCCAGCAGTTGCTGACGCCAGCCGCCAACGAGGCGGCGGAGGCCAGTGGCGGCACTGGCGATACCGGAGAGGAGGGGGGCGGCCCGCAGCGCCGCACGCTCGAGGTGGTGCCGCCCGGCTGGCACGGGCAGGTCTGAGCCAGCTGCTAGGTCGGATTCCAGCTAGAACGGAATCCGACCGCGCAGGATGTCCGCGTACATGACCCAGTCGCCCATCAGGCTGTAGAACGGGTGCCGGAACGTGGCGGGCCGGTTCTTCTCGAACCCGAAGTGGCCCACCCAGGCAAACGCATAGCCGGACACCACGGCACCCAGCAGCCACCACGCGTTGCCGGTGACCACCAGCGCCACCAGACAGGCCAGCGCCACCGTCGACCCCACGAAATGGAGGCGGCGGCAGGTACGGTCCCGGTGCTCGTTCAGGTAATACGGATAGAACGCGGCAAAGCTCTCGAATTCGCGGCTGTGGGTTTGCGCCATGGTCGTCTCCGGCATCGGTGTTGTTATGGTTCCAGTCTAGGTGCTCGCCACAACCTTGCGCGCGAAGGCGGCCAGCGTATCGAGCACCTCGTCCGGCTTCTCGCCCATCATCGCGTGGCCGCTTGGCACCGTGACCACAGTGGCGCTGGGCATCCGGCCGGCCAGCGCCTGGGCAGCCTTCGGCGACGTCATCATGTCCTTCGACCCCATCACGAATACCGCCGGGCAGGTCACGGCGGCAGCCGCTTCCTCGCCATGCGCGTAGCCGTTGCAGGCCGAAAAATCGGTGTGGAACACGTGCGCGCCCGGGTTGCGCGCCGCCACGCGCTCCATCAGCCGCTGGCTGCCGCCATGCATCCAGGCGCCGGGCCCGGGCGACGACGGCTTGCTGGCGAGGCTCGAGATCGACCACTGGTTGACCATGGCGATGGCCTCGTCCTCGCGGTGGAGCGCGGCGTCGAGCAGGGCATCGGACACCTTCATCGGATAGGCCGTGGCCAGCAGCCCGATGGCGCGGACGGCTTCCGGGTGACGTGCGGCGCACTCCAGGGCGATCAGTGATCCCATGCTGTGGCCGAAGACCAGGGCCGGCGCCTTGACGCCGGCTGCCGCCACCAGCGCCATGACCCAGTCGGCCATGTCTTCCACGCGGGTCAGCGGGGCGCCCTGACTGCGGTTGTGGCCGGGCAGGTCTACCGCCAGCACGCCAAAGCCATGGCTGGCGAACCAGCGCGTCTGGAGCCCCCAGACGCTGTGGTCGTTCTGCGCGCCGTGCACGAACACGGCGCAGGGCAGGGCGGGATCGAACGGCTTGCCGCCGGTGTAGGCATAGGCCGGATGGCCCGAGACGGTCAGTTCCATCAGGCTTTTCCTCCCATGGCTTTCTCGGCGGCCTTCAGGCCGCGCTTCAGGTCGTCGATCAGGTCATCCGGGTCCTCGAGTCCGATCGACAGCCGGATCGTGCCCTCGCCGATGCCGGCCGCGCGCAGGGCGTCGGCATCCATGCGGAAGTGGGTCGTGGAGGCGGGATGGATTACCAGCGAGCGCGCATCCCCGACGTTGGCAAGGTGCGAGAACAGCGAGAGGCTCTCGATAAAGCGCTGCCCGGCCGCGCGGTTCGCCTTGAGGTTGAAGCTGAACACTGCCCCGCAGCCGCGCGGCAGCAGCCGCTTGGCCAGTGCGTGGTCGGGGTGGGATTCCAGTTCCGGGTAGGCCACCGACTCGACCATCGCGTGCCCGGCCAGGAACTGCACCACGCGGCGGGTGTTGTCCACGTGCCGGCTCATGCGCAGCGGCAGCGTCTCGATGCCCTGGAGCAGCTGCCACGCCGCCATCGGGTTCATGCAGGCACCGAAGTCGCGCAGGCCCTCGCGCCGGGCGCGCAGCAGGAACGGCGCCACGGTGCTTTCCTCGGTAAACACCATGTTGTGGAAGCCCGGATAGGGCTCCGACAGCTCGGGAAAACGCCCCGAAGCCTCGAAATCGAACGTGCCGCCCTCGGACAGCACGCCGCCGATCGTCGTGCCATGCCCGCCCAGGAACTTGGTGGCCGAGTGGTACAGCAAGCCGGCGCCATGGTCGAACGGGCGCAGCAGGTAGGGCGTGGTGAACGTGGAGTCGACCAGCAGCGGGATCTTGTGGTCCTGGCCGATCTGCGCCACGGTTTCGATGTCGAGCACGTCGAGGCCCGGATTGCCCAGCGTCTCGCCGAACAGCAGCCGCGTCTCGGGGCGGATGGCGGCGCGCCAGGCGTCCATGTCGCGCGGATTGACGAAGGTGGTCTCGATGCCGAAGCGGCGCAGCGTGTAGTGCAACAGATTGTGCGAGCCGCCATAGAGCGCCGTGGATGCCACGATATGGGAGCCGGCCCCCATCAGCGTGGCCACGGCCAGGTGCAGCGCGGCCTGGCCGGATGCCGTGGCGATGGCCCCGGCGCCGTTCTCCAGGGCCGCCACGCGCTCCTCGAACACCGCCACCGTGGGGTTGCTGATGCGGGAATACACGTGCCCGGCGCGTTCCATATTGAATAGCGAGGCGGCGTGCTCGCTGTCCCGGAACACGAAGGAGGTGGTCAGGTGGATCGGTGTGGCGCGGGCCCCGGTGGCGGGGTCCGGGGCGGCGCCGGCGTGCAGGGCCAGCGTGTCGAATCGGGTACCGGACATGGTGAGTTCGCTTGTAGTGGCTGTTGTGGGCGGCAGGTTGTCTCCGTCCGGCATCGTAGCACCGTGCGCCGCCCTGGCAATGGGGAGGATTCTGAAAACGCATTGAGACGGCGTGAGACTTGCCGCCTTTACGAGAGACGGCGGTTTGGGTAGGATCGCCGCATCGGCCAACTCTGGCCACAGACCAGAACCAGCCTCGACACCGGGCAGCGGAGACACCACCATGAAAGTCAGCGACATCCTGCAGATCAAGGGCAACACGCTCTACACCGTCACGCCGGATGCGTCCCTGCTGGTAGCCATCAACACCATGGCCGAGCACGACATCGGCTCGCTGGTGGTCATGGAATATGGCGATCTGGTCGGCATGCTGACGTTCCGGGAACTGATCGAGACGCTGGCGGCCAACCACGGCACGCTCGGCACGCACAGCATCCGCAAGGTCATGGACGACGCGCCGCTGACCTGCACGCCGGAAACGGACGTCAACGAGGTGCGCCGCATGATGCTGGAGCGCCACACCCGCTACCTGCCGGTGCTCGACAACCGCACGCTGATGGGCGTGATCTCGTTCTACGACGTGGCCAAGGCGGTAGTGGAGGAGCAGGGGTTCGAGAACCGCATGCTCAAGGCCTATATCCGCGACTGGCCCGAGGAAAAGACCGACTGAAAGCGGTCTGCCCGGGCTGGCGGGCCCGGGGGTGATTTAACAGAAGTTTTATTGCCTGCACTCCAGACTGTTGGCATGATGGCGGCGAACTGATGCCCCGGCGGGATCCGGGGTCCACGAAGTCCGCCGAGCGACGTCCACCCGCTTCCGTCTGCATGAGCCAACACAGTCAGTTTCGCCTGTTGCGCGAACGCCGTTTCGCGCCGTTCTTCTGGACCCAGTTCCTCGGGGCCATGAACGACAACGTCTTCAAGGTCGCCTTCACCTCGCTGGTGACCTATCACACGGCCCTGTTCGACGGCGTCGATGCGCGCAGCGCGGCGTTCCTGATCTCGGCCATCTTCATCGCGCCCTTCGTCCTGTTTTCCGCCACCAGCGGCCAGATTGCCGACAAGATCGAGAAATCGCGGCTGATCCGGCTCGTGAAGTCGCTCGAGATCGCCATCATGGTGCTGGGGCTGGCCGGGTTTGCCTGGCACAGCGCGCCGCTGTTGTACTTCGGTACATTCCTGATGGGCCTGCACTCCACGCTGTTCGGCCCGGTGAAGTTCGCGTACCTGCCGCAGCACCTGGACCAGCAGGAACTGGTGGGCGGCAACGGGCTGGTGGAGATGGGCACCTTCGTCGCCATCCTGATCGGCACGCTGATCGGCGGGGAGCTGGCCGGCGTGATGCGCGGCGGCGCCGTGGTGGGGCCGCTCTACGTGGGCATCGCCTGCGTGGTGATCGCCGTGGCGGGGCGGGTGGTGTCGCAGGGCGTGCCGGTTTCGCCGCCGCCCCAGCCGGACCTGCGCATCAACTGGAACCCGCTGACCGAGACGTGGCGCAACCTGATGCTCGCGCGCGAGCGGCGCACGGTATTCCTGAGCCTGCTCGGCATTTCCTGGCTCTGGTTCCTCGGCGCCACCTTCCTGACCGCCTTTTTCAGCTTCGCCCGCGACGTGCTCGGCGGAGACCAGAACGTGGTTACGCTGCTGCTGGCGATGTTCTCGATCGGCATCGGCATCGGCTCCCTGCTGTGCGAGCGGCTGTCCGGCCGCACCGTGGAGATCGGCCTCGTGCCGTTCGGCTCCATCGGCATGACCGTGTTCGCCGTGGACCTGTACCTGGCCAGTAACGGCCAGTCGGCCGGCGCCACGCTGAGCGGCATCGGCGGTTTCCTGGACGATACGCGCCATTGGCGCGTGCTGGTGGACCTGTTCCTGCTGGCCATGTTCGGCGGCTTCTATAGCGTGCCCCTGTATGCGCTGATCCAGAGCCGCTGCTTGCCTACGCACCGGGCGCGGATCATCGCGGCGAACAACATCCTGAACAGCTTCTTCATGATCGCCGCGTCGCTGCTCGGCGTGGGCATGGCGCTGGCCGGCTACAGCATCCCGCAGCTGTTCCTGGTGGTGGGGCTGCTCAATGCCGTGGTGGCCATCTATATCTATACGCTGGTGCCCGAGTTCCTGCTGCGCTTCATCGCCTGGATTCTGGTCCACACCATCTACCGGCTGCGCCGGATCAACGCCGACCGGATTCCCGAGCACGGCCCCGCCGTGCTGGTCTGCAACCACGTGAGCTTTGCCGACGCCGTGGTGCTGATGGCGGCCAGCCCGCGCCCGGTGCGCTTTGTGATGGATCACCGGATCTTCAAGGTGCCGCTGCTGTCGTGGTTCTTCCGGCAGGCCAAGGCGATTCCCATCGCGCCAGCGCACGAGGACCCCAGGATGCTCGAGCGCGCCTACGACGCCGTGGCCGCCGCACTCGAGGACGGCGACCTCGTCTGCATCTTCCCCGAAGGCAAGATCACGGCTACCGGCGACATCAACCCGTTCAAGGGCGGTGTGCAGCAGATCATCCGCCGCACGCCGGTGCCCGTGGTGCCGATGGCGCTGCGCGGGCTGTGGGGCAGCTTTTTCTCTCGCAAGGGCGGAGTGGCCATGTCGCGCCCGTTCCGGCGCGGCATCCTGAGCCGGCTCGAACTCGTGGTGGGGGAACCCGTGGCGCCCGAGGCCGCATCGGCGGAAGGGCTCCAGCAGATGGTGCTGGCCTTGCGGGGCGACTGGAAATAGGCGCAATACGACGACACGACGATACGACGAGCCCAACGACAATGATCACGCTCTATACCTTCGGCCCTGCCTTTGGCCTGCCCGACGCCAGCCCGTTCGTCATGAAGGCCGAACTGCTGCTGAAGCTGGCAGGGCTGCCGTACCGCACCATGCCGGGCAACCTGCGCCGCGCGCCCAAGGGCAAGCTGCCTTACCTCGACGACATGGGGCGCATCGTCGCGGATTCGACGATGATCCGCTGGCATATCGAGAAGACCTATCACGTGGACTTCGACGCGGGGCTGTCCGAGGCCGAGCGCGGGGTGGCCTGGGCCGTGGAAAAGCTGATGGAAGACAACCTCTACTGGGCCGTGGCCCGCGTGCGCTGGCTCGATGACGCCAATTTCGAGCGCGGCCCGGCCCAGTTCTTCCAGCGCGTGCCGGCACCGGTGCGCGGGATCGTGACCACGCTGGTCAAGCGGCGCGTACGCCAGATGCTCTGGGCGCAGGGCCTCGGCCGGCATTCGGACGAGGAGGCCGCAGCCATGGCGATCCACGGCGTGACGGCCATCGCCAACATCCTTGGCGACAAGCCCTACCTGCTGGGCGATGCGCCATGCGGCGCCGACGCCACCTTGTTCGCGTTCAGCGCCAGCCTGCTCAGCCCCGTGTTCGAGACGCCAATCCGTACGGCGGCGTCGGCGCACGCCAATCTGACCGCCTATCTGGCACGGATGCGGGCGCGTTTCTATCCCGATTTCGTCGGCAGCGGGGTGTTCGCGCCCATGTCCGAATCCCCGGCGGCGCCGACAGTGGCCGCCAATGGCCTTACAATGTAGGCCGTCCCCAATTCCAGCGCGGTTTCCATCATGTCCGGCAATACCCTCGGCCTGCTCTTCACAGTCACCACGTTCGGCGAATCGCACGGGCCCGCGATTGGCGCGGTGGTCGACGGCTGCCCGCCGGGCCTTGCCCTGACGGAAGCCGATATCCAGGGCGACCTGGACCGCCGCAAGCCCGGCACCTCGCGCCACGTGACGCAGCGCCAGGAGGCCGATCAGGTGGAAATCCTGTCCGGCGTGTTCGAGGGCAAGACCACGGGCACCCCGATCTGCCTGCTGATCCGCAACACCGACCAGCGCAGCAAGGACTACGGCAATATCGTCGAGACCTTCCGGCCCGGCCACGCCGACTACACCTACTGGCACAAGTACGGCATCCGCGACTATCGTGGCGGTGGCCGTTCGTCGGCGCGGCTGACTGCACCCGTGGTGGCGGCCGCCGCCGTGGCCAAGAAATGGCTGCGCGAACAGTACGGCACCGAGATCCATGGCTACATGTCGCAGCTTGGTGAGGTGGAAGTGCCGTTCCAGGACTGGAAGCACGTGCCCGAGAACCCGTTCTTCTCGCCCAATGCGGACATCGTGCCGGAACTCGAAACCTATATGGATGCCCTGCGCCGCGACGGTGACTCGGTCGGCGCGCGTATCGAGGTGGTGGCCAGCGGCGTGCCGGTTGGTCTGGGCGAGCCGCTATTCGACAAGCTCGACGCGGACATCGCCCACGCGATGATGGGCATCAACGCGGTCAAGGGCGTCGAGATCGGCGCCGGCTTCGCCAGCGTGGCCCAGCGCGGGAGTGTTCATGGCGACGAACTGACCGGCGAGGGCTTCCGGTCGAACAATTCGGGCGGCATGCTCGGCGGCATCTCCACCGGGCAGGACATCACCGTGTCCCTGGCCATCAAGCCGACGTCGAGCATCCGCACGCCGCGCGAGTCGATCGACAAGGCCGGCCAACAGGCGACTGTGGAAACGTTTGGTCGTCATGATCCGTGCGTGGGCATCCGCGCCACGCCGATCGCCGAGGCGATGCTCGCGCTGGTGCTGATGGATCACGCGCTGCGCCACCGCGCCCAGTGCGGCGATGTGCGCGTGGAGACGCCGCGTATCGCGGCACACCTGCCGACCCCCGACAAGTCCTGACTTGGGCCGCGCCCCGGCTGACGCCGCCCCGGAGCGCGCCTTCGTGCCGGGTTCGATCGACCCGGCCACCTATTTCCGCTTTGGGCTGTTCTATCTCGGCTACTACGCCTATGTAGGCGTCATCTCGCCGTACGTCAGCCTGTTCTTCTCGGACCGTGGCTTCTCGCCGGTGCAGATCGGCGTGCTGATGGCGTGCTTCCAGTTGAGCCGCATCGTCGGCCCCTACCTCTGGGGCTGGCTGTCCGATGTCCTCCATACGCGCGTGCGCCTGCTGCGGCTGGCCGCTGTGTCAGCGCTCCTGGCCTTCCTGATGGTGCCCGGCGTGCACAGCTATGGCGGCATGATGGCGATGATGATCGGGCTCAACCTGATCACCAGCGCGATGTCGCCGCTGGGCGATGCGCTGACCATTTCCACGCTGCGCCGTCATGGCGCCTTCGACCACCGCTACGGCCGCGTGCGGATGTTCGGCTCGGTCGGGTTCATCGGCGCGGTGCTGGCTGGCGGCGCGTTGTTCGAGCACTTCGGCATGGTCGCTTTCCCGTGGCTCGCCAGCGCTACGCTGGCGCTGTTCGCCATTGTGGTCATGGGCATGCGCGACGCGCCCGACGAGGGCCCCCGTGTGCGACCGCCGCCCGCGCTGCCTCTGCTGCGGCGGCCGGATGTGGCGTGGTTCCTTGCCTCGGCCTTCCTGATGATGTTCGCGCACGCAGCGCTCTACGTCTTCTATTCGCTCTATCTGGAGCAGCTGGGCTACAGCAAGCTCGCCATCGGCGCGATGTGGACCATCGGCGTGGTCGCGGAGATCGTGTTCTTCTTCTACCAGGGCCGGCTGTTCGCGCGGCTGGCGCTGCGGACGATCCTGGCCGGCACCTTCGTGCTGGCGGCGATTCGCTTCGGCATGACCGGCTACTTCGGTCAGTATGTGTGGCTGATGGCCGTCGTGCAGGTGCTCCACGCCGCGACCTTCGCCGCGCACCACAGCGCCAGCCTCAAGCGGCTCCAGCACTGGTTCGCCGGCCCGCTGCAGGGGCGGGGGCAGGCGCTCTACACCGGCATATCGTATGGCGTGGGCGGCACATTGGGCGGATTGGCGATGGGCTGGACCTGGAAGACGCTGACGCCATCGCACACCTTCGGGCTGGCTGCGGCGGCGGCGTTGGCCGGGGCCTGCTGCGCCGCGCTGAGTTTTCGCGGCGAGCGGGCGCCAGCCTGAGCCGGCCCGCGTCCGCCCGAACTTTCAGGCCAGCAACTGCGTGACCCGCTCGGCAATCGCCATCGACGAGGTCAGCCCCGGTGATTCGATCCCGAACAGGTTCACCAGTCCCGGCACACCATGCGTGGCCGGGCCGTCGATGCGGAAATCGGCCGCCACCTCGGTCGGGCCGCTGATTTTCGGGCGAATGCCGGCGTAGCCCGGTTGCAGCGCGCCATCGGCCAGCCCGGGCCAGTAGCGGCGCACCTCGTCATAGAAACTGTCGGCATCGTGCGGCGGCACGCTGTATTCGATCTCGTCGATCCAGCGCACATTGGGGCCAAAGCGCGCCTGCCCGCCCAGATCCAGCGTCAGGTGCACGCCCAGCCCGGCCGCCTCCGGCACGGGATAGATCAGCCGCGAGAACGGCGCGCGTCCTGCCAGCGTGAAGTAGCAGCCCTTGGCGTAGTACTGCTGCGGGATGTGTTCGGCCGGGATGCCGTCGATGCGTCGCGCCAGGTCCGGCGCGGTCAGGCCGGCCGAATTGATCACGGTGCGTGCTAGCAGCGTGGTCGCGCCGTCCTCCGCTTCTACCTCCAGCCGGATACCTTCGGCCGTCACCGCGCCCGTGCGGACCGACGACTGCACGGCCAGCATCGCGCCGGCGTTCTCGGCATCGCCCAGCAGCGCGGTCATCAGGCCATGGCTGTCGATGATGCCGGTGGAGGGCGAGAGCAGCGCGGCATGGCATTCGAGCTGAGGCTCCAGCGCGCGCGCCGCGTCGCGGCTCAGCAGTTGCATGTCGTGCACGCCGTTGGCCTCGGCCTTGGCGCGGATGCCCTCGAGCGTGGCCACCTGCGCGGCGCTCGTCGCCACGATCAGCTTGCCGCAGCGCTGGTGCGGCACGTGGTGGGAGGCGCAGTAGTCGTACAGCATCGCCTTGCCGCGCACGCACAGTTCCGCCTTGAGCGAGCCTTTCGGATAGTAGATGCCGGCATGGATCACCTCGCTGTTGCGCGCGCTGGTGATGGTGCCGAACGCGTTTTCGGCCTCGAGGATGATGACTTCGCGGCCCTGCAGCGCCAGCGCGCGGGCCACGGCCAGCCCGACCACGCCAGCGCCGATCACGACGCAATCTACTTGTTCCATCTGGGGCTCTCCTTGGTGTCTTGTCTCGGAATGTCTTGGAAATCTTCGAATTTCAGGCCAAGCCCATGCGGGCGGCAGCGGCCGTCAGGTGCGCACGGGCCGCGGCGCGCGCGGCGGCCGGGTCGCCGGCGGCGATGGCTTCGACCAGCGCGGCATGCTCGGCATCGGCGGCACGCGGCGTGCCCTGGGTGGCGGTAAGCCTCGCGCTGTTCTCCCACGCATGCTGGCGCGCCACGAGCAACTGCTGGCTCACGAAATCGGTCAGGCCGGTGAAGCAGGGATTGTGCGTGGCGTGGGCGATGGCGTGATGGAAGGCGATGTCAGCCGCCGCTGCGCTCGGGAAATCGGTGGCATGGGCGGCCATCGCGGCCAGCGCGCCCCGGATGGCGGCGAGGTCGGCAGCGGTGCGGCGCATGGCCGCCATCTCGGCGCAGGCGGTCTCCACCACGCGGCGCAGCTCGAACAACTGCGCCAGTGTCGGACCCCCATCAGGCTGGCTCGCCACGCGCCAGACCTGGCCGCCCGGCGTTTCGGATACATAGGCGCCGGAGCCCTTGCGCGTGACGACTACGCCATCTGCCTTCAACAGCGCGATGGCCTCGCGGACGATGGGCCGGCTCACTTCGAAGTTATCGGCCAGCGCCGATTCGGCGGGCAGGCGCGCGCCAGCGGCGAAGCGGCCGGCGGCGATGTCATCGCGCAGCGTCTGGGCGAGGCGACTGGCAAGCGAGGCGGGGCGGGACAGGGGGTCCATTGGAATGGGGGGTGGGCGTAGAAGGTGTCAGGCTGTCTGACAGCTTTCATCGATCCGGCCGATTCTGGCGGGTCCGCCGCCCAGCGTCAAGCCGGGTTTGCGCGAGTTTTACACTTTCTGCCCCGGAGGAGGGGTCAAGCTTGGCGGCCGGCGGTCGATAGTGACTGATTACATCGTGGAGACTCAGGCCATGATCCAACTTTCTCCGCAAGACCTGCCCGTCGGCCAGCCATTGCCCTGGTCGCTACATGACGGCGAAGGCAACCTCGTGCTCGGCAGCGGCAGCGTCATTCCGGACGCGCGTGACCTTGCGCTCGTCTTCCGCCACGGCACGGTCTGCCGTCCCGACGACATGCCGGAAGCCGGCAACGAAGCCGATGGCACCGGCCTGGCACGGCTCGCCGCCGGCCCGCTCGGATTGCAGGTGGGCACGCTGCTGCATGTGAAGACGCCCGGCGACGCCTCGCGCGCCGCCGCCAGCCGCCTGATCGGCTTCATCGATCAGGGCCTGTTCGTGACCTGGCCGACGCTTGGCGGCCGGGATCTGGCCGTGCAGGCCGGCGAAACCGTGCTGCTGCGCGGCTTCTCGGGGCAGGCGATCCACAGTTTCACGTCAACGATCACGGCCGTGTGCCGCAGCCCGTTCCGCTACCTGGTGCTGTCCGCGCCGGCGCAGACCGAGCAGATGCCGGTGCGCAGCGCCGCGCGCGTGCCGACACGGCTGGCCGCGTATCTGGTGGAAAACGGCGTGGGGGAGGTGGGTGCGCCGTCGATGGAAGTCGCACCGGACTTGGTCGATACCGACGTGGATACCCATGTCGCCAGCGGCCTGGCGCGGCTTGGCCTGCTGTCCGATCTGAGCACGGGTGGAGCGCTGGTGCAGACCTCGCACCCGGCGCCGCCGGTGGGCCGCAAGGTGCGTTTGAGCTTCCAGCTGCGTACGGCGTCGCTCGACGCCGAAGTCATTGTCGATGGCTGGGTGCGCAGCGCGCCGTCCGCATCGGAGGATGACGAGTTTCCGGCATTTGGCGTCGCCTTCGACGCGCTGGGCGAACGCGAGCTGACCTTGCTCCAGTGCTTCATCTATGAGCAGTTGCTGACCAGCACCCGATTGCAGGTCTGACTGCCGATCGAGCATAAAAAAAGCCGGCCACTGGCCGGCTTTTTTCGCTCAGGCGCGCATTCGCTGCGCGCCCTGGCTTACATCCCCACGTAGTTCGGGCCGCCGGGGCCTTCCGGCGTGACCCACACGATGTTCTGCGTCGGGTCCTTGATGTCGCAGGTCTTGCAGTGCACGCAGTTCTGCGCGTTGATCTGCAGGCGCTCCTTGCCTTCATCGTTCTGCACGAACTCGTACACGCCAGCCGGGCAGTAGCGGCTTTCGGGGCCGGCGTACTTTTCCCAGTTGATGTCCACCGGCACGCTCGGGTCCTTGAGCGTCAGGTGGGCCGGCTGGTTTTCCTCGTGGTTCGTGTTGCTGATGAACACCGAGGACAGGCGGTCAAACGTGAGCTTGCCGTCCGGCTTCGGATACTCGATCTTCGGGCAGTCGGCGGCCGGCTTCAGGTAGACGTGGTCCGGCTTCTCGCGGTGGATGGTCCAGGGCGGGTTGCGGATGCCGAGCTTCGGCAGCAGCCATTGCTCGATGCCGGTCATCAGCGTGGCCGTGGTGCGGCCCTTCTTGAACCACTGCTTGAAGTTCTTGGCCTGCAGCAGTTCCTTGTGGAGCCAGCTGGCTTCGAACGCGGCCGGGTAGGCGGTCAGCTCGTCGTGCTGGCGGCCGGCCTGGAGTGCGTCGTAGGCGGCATCGGCGGCCATCATGCCGGTCTTGATCGCGGCGTGGCTGCCCTTGATGCGCGAGGCGTTCAGGTAGCCCGCGTCGCAACCGACCAGCGCGCCGCCCGGGAACACCGTCTTCGGCAGCGACAGCAGGCCGCCGGCCGTGATGGCGCGCGCGCCGTAGCCGATGCGCTTGCCGCCTTCGAAATATTTGCGGATCTCCGGGTGCGTCTTGAAGCGCTGGAATTCCTCGAACGGCGACAGCCACGGGTTGGTGTAGTCGAGACCGACCACGAAGCCCACGGCCACCTTGTTGTCCTCCATGTGATAGAGGAAGGAGCCGCCGTAGGTGGCGGGGTCGAGCGGCCAGCCGGCCGTGTGGATCACCAGGCCCGGCTGGTGCTTGGCCGGATCGATTTCCCAGAGTTCCTTCAGGCCGATACCGTAGCTCTGCGGATCCTTGCCCGCATCGAGCTGGTACTTGGCGATCAGCTGCTTGCCGAGGTGGCCGCGCGCGCCTTCGGCGAAGATCGTGTACTTGGCGTGCAGCTCCATGCCGAGCTGGAAGTTCTCGGTCGGCTCGCCTTCCTTGTTGATGCCGAGGTTGCCGGTGGCCACGCCCTTGACCGAGCCGTCATCGTTATAGAGGACTTCGGCGGCCGGGAAGCCCGGGAAGATCTCCACGCCCAGCGACTCGGCCTGCTGGCCGAGCCAGCGCACGAAGTTCGACAGGCTGACGATGTAGTTGCCTTCGTTATGGAAGCACTCGGGCAGCAGCGGAGCGCCCTTGGAGCCGGTGTCGTTGAGGAACAGGAACTTGTCCTCGGTGACGGGCTGGTTCAGTGGTGCGCCCAGTTCCTTCCAGTTCGGGAACAGCTCGTTGAGCGCGCGCGGGTCCATGATGGCGCCCGAGAGAATGTGCGCGCCCGGCTCGGAGCCTTTCTCCAGCACGCATACGTTGACGTCGCCGCCTTTTTCCGCCGCCAGCTGCTTCAGGCGGATGGCTGTGGCCAGACCGCCAGGACCGCCGCCGACGATGACGACGTCGTACTCCATGGCTTCGCGTGGGCCGAATTGCTCCAGGAGCTGTTGCTGATCCATTGTCTCTAACCCTCTGTTTCTTCTGGGCGGCAATACTGCCGCGAGCTTGCAGCCCGTGGTCCGGCGATGCGGCGGGGGAGCTGCGGTTGTGGAGATCTGTGAGGGCCCCGGTGAGGATCTAGGCGTTTTTCCTCTTTCCCTTTAGGGGCCAAGTTCTTAGAATCTCCGGCATTGTCCGGGACTCGACACCCTCAGGCAAGATATTTTTTGGAACGACCGTTCTTTTTTTTGGTATGCTGCCTTTCGCCCAGCAGATGGGGGCTGGCGGCACGCATCGGGCCCCGGCCGGATGCCTCCACACCGAGGTAATTATGGGTTTGTCGATCAATCTGGAAGGCAAGGTCGCGCTGGTGACCGGTGCCTCGAGCGGGCTGGGTACGCGCTTCGCCAATGTTCTGGCCTCCGCTGGCGCCAAGGTGGTACTGGCCTCGCGCCGTACCGAGCGACTCAAGGAGTTGCGTGCCTCGATCGAGGCCGATGGTGGCAGTGCCCACGTGGTGCGGCTCGACGTGACCGACCCGGACAGCATCCGCGCCGCTGTGGCGCATGCCGAGACCGAGGCGGGCGCCATCGATATCCTCGTCAACAATTCGGGCGTCTCCACCACGCAGAAGCTCACCGACGTGACGGCCGAGGACTTCGATTTCGTCTTCGACACCAACACGCGCGGCGCGTTCTTCGTGGCCCAGGAAGTGGCCAAGCGCATGATCGCGCGGGCCAAGGGCGCCGAGAAACAGGGCAATCCGCTGCCGCAGGCGCGCATCGTCAATATCGCGTCGGTGGCTGGGCTGAAGGTGCTGTCGCAGATCGGCGTGTACTGCATGAGCAAGGCCGCCGTGGTCCATATGACCAAGGCGATGGCGCTGGAATGGGCGCGCCATGGCATCAACACCAATGCGATCTGCCCCGGCTACATCGACACCGCCATCAACCATCATCACTGGGAAAGCGATGCGGGCCAGAAGCTGATCCAGATGCTGCCGCGCAAGCGGCTGGGCCAGCCCGAGGACCTCGACGGCCTGCTGTTGCTGCTGGCGTCCGATGCCTCGCGCTTCATCAACGGGGCGGTGGTCACGGCGGACGACGGCATGGTCTGAGCAGGATCTGAAGCAAGCCGTCAACGACAGGAATTGCCGAATACCGCACAATCCTGATGCCGGCCCCGCAACGCGCCACAAGCGCGGCGGGGCGGGCGCGTGGCCGAGCAGGGCTTATCCGGTCCCCTGCGCGTCTAAAGTTGTGCCGCGAGAGGCCAGAGTTGGCATAATCGCCGCTGGTTTCGAATGAAGTCCTTACATAAATAATCAGAAATATGCCGTAGTGGCCGCAATGGCCCGAGCGGCCCGGACCGGAGGCCGGGGGAGATGGTGCAAGACAATGAGGCACGGCGCGACGCCGTGCCGCAACACGTCGTGGATTCGGTGATCATTCCCGAAGCCGCCGACGAAGCCCGCGACACTGAATTCCGCATTTCGCCGCGCATCGAGGACTGGATTGGCGTGATCGTCATGGTGCTGCTGGTGGCCATCACGTTCGCCAACGTGGTGGTCCGCTACTTCACCGACGAATCCTTCGCCTGGACCGAGGAGTTCTCGGTCTTCCTGATGATCGTGCTGGCGCTGGTGGCCGGCAGCGCCGCCGTGGCGCGCGACCGCAATATCCGCATCGAGTTCTTCTTCGAACGGGGCAGCGCTGCGCGGCAGAAGCGGCTGGCCATCGTCTCCGCGCTGGGCGTGGCGGTGATGTTCCTGGCGCTGGCGGTGCTCGGCGTGCGGATTACCTGGGACGAATACGCGTTCGGCGAGACCTCGCCCGGCATTGGCGTGCCGAGCTGGTGGTACTCGATCTGGCTCCCGCTGTTTTCCGTGGCGATCGTGCTGCGCGCGCTGGCGCTGGCCTGGCGCAATGTCCGTGCGCTGCGGGCGCTGAGCGAGCAGGGCGGGGAGGGCGTGCAATGACGCTCGTCGCCATTACCCTGTTCGTGGTCTTTATCGGCCTGATGCTGCTGGGCGTGCCGATCGGCGTGTCGTTGGGGCTGGGCGGGTTGGTTGCCATCGGCCTGTCCAACCTCGATACGCAGATGTTCGGCCTGCTGGCCGTGCCGCAGAACTTCTACGCCGGCCTGGCCAAATATCCGCTGCTGGCGATTCCGATGTTCGTGCTGGTGGGGTCGATCTTCGACCGCTCCGGCGTGGCGGCGCGGCTGGTCACCTTCGCGATTGCGGTCGTGGGACGTGGCCCGGGCATGCTGCCGCTGGTGGCGATTCTCGTGGCGATGTTCCTCGGCGGCATCTCGGGCTCCGGTCCCGCCAACGCGGCGGCCGTGGGTGGCGTGATGATCGCGGCGATGTCGCGCGCGGGCTATCCGCCGGCGTACAGCGCGTCCGTGGTGGGCGCGGCGGCGGCTACCGACATCCTGATCCCGCCATCCGTCGCCTTCATTATCTATAGCGTGCTGGTGCCGGGCGCCTCGGTGCCGGCGCTGTTCGCGGCGGGCCTGATCCCCGGCGTGCTGGCTGGCGTGGCGCTGATCGTGCCGGCCGTGTGGCTGGCGCGCAAGCACAATATGGGGCAGATCGAGGCCGCGCTGCCGCGTCCGCCGTTCTGGAAGAGCCTGCGCGAGGCGGCGTGGGGCCTGGTAGCGCCGTTCCTGATCCTCGGCGGCATGCGTGCCGGCTGGTTCACCCCGACCGAGGCCGCCGTGGTGGCCGTGGTCTACGGGCTGTTCGTCGGCATGGTGATCTACCGCAGCATCGGCCTGCGCGACCTGTTCGTGATCTTCCAGGAAGCGGCCGAGACCTCGGCGGTGATCCTGCTCGTGGTGGCGCTGGCCGGCATCTTCGCCTACGCGCTGTCCACGCTCGGCGTGATCGACCCGCTGGCCCATGCCATCGCCAATTCCGGTTTGGGCGAATACGGCGTGCTGGCGCTGATCGTGCTGCTGCTGATGACGGTGGGCATGTTCCTGGATGGCATCTCGATTTTCCTGATCTTCGTGCCGCTGCTGCTGCCGATCTCGAATGCCTTCCACTGGAATCCGGTGTGGTTCGGGGTGGTGCTGACGCTCAAGGTGGCGCTGGGCCAGTTCACCCCGCCGCTGGCCGTGAACCTGATGGTGTCGTGCCGGATCGCCCGCGTGCGCATGGAGGAAACCGTGCCCTGGGTGATCTGGATGCTGCTGGCCATGTTCATCGCCATGCTGATGGTGCTGGCCTATCCGCCGCTGGCCACGTGGCTGCCCGACTACCTGGGCTATTGATCGAAATCAAACTAGAAACTGACGAGGAGATTCCCGCATGAAACGCCGTGCCCTGATGTTGTCCGTAGCCGCCACGATTGCCGCCGCCGCCCTGGCGCCGGCCGGTGCAATGGCCCAGAGCTACAAGTCCGAGTACAAGATGTCGCTGGTGCTGGGCCCCGCGTTCCCGTGGGGCAAGGGCGGCGAGATCTGGGCTGACCTGGTGCGCCAGCGCACCAGCGGCCGCATCAATATCAAGCTGTATCCGGGCACGTCGCTGGTGGCCGGCGACCAGACGCGCGAGTTCTCCGCCATCCGCCAGGGCGTAATCGACATGGCCGTGGGCTCCACGATCAATTGGTCGCCGCAGGTGAAGGAGCTGAACCTGTTCTCGCTGCCGTTCCTGATGCCCGACTACAAGGCGCTGGACGCGCTGACGCAGGGCGAAGTCGGCAAGTCGATGTTCGCCACGCTGGAAAAGGCCGGCGTGGTGCCGCTGGCCTGGGGCGAGAACGGCTTCCGCGAGGTGTCCAACTCGAAGCGCGAAATCCGCAAGCCGGAAGACCTCAAGGGCCTGAAGCTGCGCGTGGTGGGCTCGCCGCTGTACATCGAGACCTTCAACGCGCTGGGCGCCAACCCCACGCAGATGAGCTGGGCCGATGCGCAGCCGGCGATGGCCTCGGGCGCAGTGGACGGCCAGGAGAACCCACAGAGCGTGTTCGCCGCCGCCAAGCTGTACACGGTGGGCCAGAAGTACGTGACCACCTGGGGCTACGTGGCCGATCCGCTGATCTTCGTGGTCAACAAGCAGATCTGGGAATCGTGGACCCCGGCTGACCGCGAAATCGTGAAGCAGGCCGCCATCGACGCCGGCAAGCAGGAAATCGCGCTGGCCCGCAAGGGCCTGGTGGAATCCGGCGCGCCGGCGTGGAAGGAGATGGAGCAGCACGGCGTGAAGGTGACGCAGCTGAGCCCGGCCGAGCACGACGCGTTCCGCAAGGCCACGGTCAAGGTCTACGACAAGTGGAAGAAGCAGATTGGCTCGGACCTCGTCGCCAAGGCGGAAACGGCGATTTCCAAGCGATAAACGATAGCGTCCGGGATTTGCGATGAAACACGTCTTCACCTACGTCATGCCCATCCGCTGGGGCGACATGGACGCCATGGGCCATGTCAACAACACGGTCTACTTCCAGTACCTGGAGCAGGCGCGGATCGAATGGTTCCGGTCGATTGGCCGGAACGGCAAGGATGAGAACGGCCAGGGGCCGGTCATCATCAACGCGCACATGACGTTTTTGAAGCAGTTGCGATTCCCGGGCGACATCGAGCTGCGCGTCTATGCGGGCCAGGTTGGCCGCACGAGCTTCGAGACGCGTATCGAGATCCGCCGCACGGACCTGCCCGACGTGATCTGGGCCGAGGGCGGCGCCAAGGTGGTGTGGAGCGACTACGCGGCGGAGAAGTCCGTGCCGGTGCCCGAGGCCATCCGGGCGCTGATCGCCTGATCCGGCGGGGGGGCAACGCCCCTCAGTGGTTCACCAGCCGCTGTACCAGGTCCACCGCTGTGTGGGCGCCGTATTTCTTCATCAGCCGGGCACGGTAGATGTCCACCGTGCGCGGGCTGATCGACAGCAGCTTGCCGATTTCCTTGCTGGTCTTGCCGTCCACCAGCTGCGCGGCGATGTCCCGCTCGCGCGCGGTCAGATCGGCCGTGACCGGCCGCTTCTGCGACAAATCCTCGAAGGTCCAGATCCCCGCCCCCAGCGGCTCGTGCCGATCCAGCGCGCGGCCGGTGACATGGCACCAGAACAGTTCCCCGTCGGCCCGCTTCATGATCCGTTCGTCCGAATACATGCCCTTGGTGTTCATGATCGGCACGATGCGGGCGCCGGTGCGCTCGAACTCGTCGGCGGTGGGGTAGAGCACCTGGAAGGACTCGCCCACCAGCGCGTCGCGCGTGGTGTGGAAGATCCGGCAGACCTCGTCGTTACAGTCCTCGATCACGCGCGCGCGGGACAGCACCAGCCCCACCGGGGCGAGCTGGAAAGCGGTCTGGTAGTCGATGGGGGGCATTGTCCCTTATGTACTTTTACGTAATGGCGCTGCCGGCACCCGTTGACGTATGCTTGCGGTCGGCAGCGGACGCCAGCCAGTCACCCGGCTGACAGCCGATTGTACCGTTACAATTTCCCGGCGTGGCGCATGGCGCCCGTGGGACCAAAATGCCGAGGGACCGCCCCCATCCGGGGAGAATCCCCGCCGGACTACCGAGGAAGGAGCAAACATGAACAAGGTCTACGCCAGTGCCGCGGAGGCGCTCGCGGGCGTCGTGCGCGACGGCCAGACGATCGCCGTGGGCGGTTTCGGCCTGTGCGGCATCCCCGAGGCGCTGATCGGCGCCCTGCGCGACAGCGGCGCCAAGCAACTCACTTGCATCTCGAACAACGCCGGCGTGGACGGCTTCGGCCTGGGCCTGCTGCTGGCCACGCGCCAGATCAGCAAGATGATCTCGTCGTACGTGGGCGAGAACAAGGAGTTCGAGCGCCAGTACCTGGCCGGCGAACTCGAGCTGGAATTCACGCCGCAGGGCACCCTGGCCGAGAAGCTGCGCGCCGGCGGCGCCGGCATCCCCGCCTTCTTCACCAAGACCGGCGTGGGCACCATCGTGGCCGACGGCAAGGAAATCCGCGAATTCGACGGCCAGCAGTACGTCATGGAGCGTTCGCTGACCGCCGACGTGGCTCTGGTCAAGGCCTACAAGGCCGACAAGGCCGGCAACCTGGTCTTCCGCCGCACCGCGCGCAACTTCAACCCGATGTGCGCGATGGCCGGCAAGATCACCGTGGCCGAGGTCGAGGAAATCGTCGAAGTGGGCGAGATCGATCCGGACGACGTGCACCTCGCGGGCATCTTCGTGCAGCGCCTGGTGCTGAACGCCACCCCCGAGAAACGCATCGAACAGCGCACCGTGCGTGCCAAGTAAGGAGAGACATCATGGCATGGACACGTGACGAAATGGCCGCGCGCGCGGCCCGCGAACTCCAGGACGGGTTCTACGTGAACCTCGGCATCGGCCTGCCGACGCTGGTGGCCAACCACGTGCCGGAAGGCATGGAGGTCTGGCTCCAGTCCGAGAACGGCCTGCTCGGTATCGGCCCGTTCCCGACCGAGGACGAAGTGGACGCCGACATGATCAACGCCGGCAAGCAGACCGTGACGACGCTGGCGGGCTCGTCGATCTTCTCGTCGGCGGACTCGTTCGCGATGATCCGCGGCGGCCACATCAACCTGGCCATCCTCGGCGCGATGCAGGTCAGCCAGCACGGCGACCTGGCCAACTGGATGATCCCGGGCAAGATGGTCAAGGGCATGGGTGGCGCGATGGACCTCGTGGCCGGCGTCGGCCGCGTGGTGGTCCTGATGGAACACACCGCCAAGAAGAAGGACGGCACCGAGGACATCAAGATCATGGCCGACTGCAACCTGCCGCTGACCGGCGTGGGCGTGGTCAACCGCATCATCACCGACCTCGGCGTGATCGACGTGACCTCCGATGGCCTGAAGCTCGTGGAAACGGCGCCCGGCGTCAGCCGCGAGGAAATCCAGGCGAAGACGGGCGCGACGCTGCTGTAAGCGAATCACTTGCCGCAAAAACAAAAACCCCCGCCAGCGCAAGCCGGCGGGGGTTTTTGTGTCTTGGGGCGGGGGCCGGGTCGGCCTTACTGCGCCACCCAGCCGCCATCCATGTTCCAGATCGCGCCGCGCACCTGGCGGGCGGCCTCGCTGGAGAGGAACACGGCCAGCGCGCCCAGTTCCTCCGGCGTTACGAACTGGCCGGACGGCTGCTTTTCGATCACCAGTTCGCGCTTGGCCTGCTCGATCGGAATGCCCTCGCGCTCCGCGCGCGCTTCCACCTGTTTCTGGACCAGCGGCGTCAGCACCCAGCCCGGGCAGATCGCGTTGGCCGTCACGCCGGTCTGCGCGGTTTCCAGCGCTGTAACCTTGGTGAAACCGACGATGCCGTGCTTGGCGGCCACATAGGCGGACTTTTCCGCCGACGCCACCAGCCCGTGCGTGGAAGCCACGTTGATGATCCGCCCCCAGTTCTTGGCCTTCATCGACGGCAGCGCGAGCCGCGTCGTGTGGAAGGCCGAGGTCAGGTTGATGGCGATGATTGCGTCCCACTTGTCCGTCGGAAATTCTTCAATTTTCGCGACAAACTGGATGCCCGCGTTGTTGACGAGGATGTCCACGCCGCCGAAGTCGCGCTCGGCGTAGCGCATCATGTCCTCGATCTCGGCCGCCTTGCTCATGTCCGCGCCGTGGTAGCCCACCTGGATGCCGCTGCCCGCGCGCGCGATCTCCGCCTTTGCGCCGTCCGCGTCACCAAAACCGTTGGCGATGATGTTGGCGCCCTGCGCCGCCAGTGCCTGCGCGATGCCGAGTCCGATCCCACTGGTCGAGCCAGTCACCAGTGCCGTCTTGCCTTTGAGCATGTAAGCCTCCGTCGGGAGTAGGGGGGTGATGTGCTGTGGCATTGTACTCGCAGGGCGTACAATCCTGCTTTGCCCAAACGCCCGGAATCTTCCGGAGCGAGGTCGTAATTTGCTGAGAATTGCGGCCAGCATTTGCCCCCGAAACGTAGTCCCCACCCTCGCAGGGAGTTCAGATGTCTTCCAGCCCGCGCCTCGGCTTCGTTCAGTGCATCAGTCCCGCCGGCCTGCATCGCATGGCCTATCACGAGTGGGGCGACCCGGCCAATCCGCGCGTGCTGATGTGCGTGCATGGACTGACCCGCACCGGGCGCGACTTCGATACCGTGGCGCGCGCGCTGTCTGGCGACTATCGCGTGATCTGCCCCGATGTGGCGGGACGCGGGCGCTCCGAATGGCTGGCCGATCCGCGCCGCTACATCGTGCCGCAATATGTCTCGGACATGGTCACGCTGATCGCCCGGCTCAACGTGGAGCAGGTGGACTGGTTCGGCACGTCGATGGGCGGGCTGATCGGCATGGGGCTGGCGAGCCTGCCCAAGTCGCCGATCCGCAAGCTGCTGCTCAATGACGTCGGTCCCCGGCTGGCCCCGCAGGCGGTGGAGCGCATCGGCGCCTACCTCGGGCTGCCGGTGCGGTTCAAGACCTTCGAGGAAGGGCTGGCTTATCTCCAGACCATCAGCGCCTCGTTCGGCCGCCACACGCCCGAGCAGTGGCGCGAGCTGAACGGCGCGATCCTGAAGCCGGTGCAGGCCGCAGAGGGCATGGAATGGGGTTTGCATTACGATCCCGCGCTGGCGGTGCCGTTCAAGGAGACCACGCCGGAGATGGTGCTGGCCGGCGAGGCCGCGCTCTGGATGATGTTCGAGGCCATCCAGGGCCCGACGCTGGTGGTGCGCGGCGCGCAGTCCGACCTCCTGCTGCGCGAGACCATGGCCGAGATGCAGGCACGTGGCAAACAGGTTTCCACGGTGGAAGTCCCCGATGTGGGGCATGCGCCGACATTTATCGATCCGGCCCAGGTAGCCATCGCCCGGGACTTCTTCCTGGGCACGTGAGGCCGAGCCGGATCCTATCCCGAACTTAATGGAATTGCGATGAGTACCAATGCCCTGAAGCGCGCCCATGTGGGCGCGCGCCTCTCCGAGTACGCGGTCTACAACGGCGTGGTCTATCTGGCTGGCCAGGTGCCGGAAGTGGACCCCAAGGCGGACCTGCGCGGCCAGACGCGCGAGGTGCTGGGCCATATCGACCGCCTGCTGGCCGAGGCCGGCAGCGACAAGACGCGCATCCTGTCGTGCCAGATCTTCCTGACCGACGTGACCCGCATCGGCGAGATGAACGAGGTCTGGGACGCCTGGGTGCCGCAGGGCAACACGCCGCCCCGCGCCACCGTCGAGGCGAAGTTGGGCAACCCCGACTACCTGATCGAAGTGGTGGTGACGGCTGCCCTGAATTGATGGTGGATGGTTTGACATGGTGACGTCCACCGATCTCACGAGCCAGGTCGCCGGCGTGCCCGATGCCGGGCTGGTCGAGCGCGCGCTGGCTTTCGTGCGCGAGACCGCCGACGGGGCGACGCCCGCGATGCTGCCCACCGGCGAGACCGTCCTGTCTCACGCCGAGGGGATGCTGCGCATCCTCGACGGCCTGCGCGTGGATGACGCCGCGCGCGCCGCGGCCTGCCTGTTCGCGATGGCGGCCTTCGTGCCGGACACCGAGCCCGAGATCGAGCCGCGTTTTGGCGAGGAAGTCGCGCGGCTGGTGAAGGGCGTGCGACAACTGTTGCGCATCGGCGCCATCGCGGTGTCGCAGACCGATGTCTCGGAATCGTCGAAATCCGAAGTCGCCGCCCGCCAGGAGCAGGTGGAGGCGCTGCGCAAGATGCTGCTGGCCTTCGCCCAGGACATCCGCGTGGTGCTGGTGCGGCTGGCCTCGCGGCTCCAGACGCTGCGCTGGCTCGCGCAGACCAAGAACATGCCGCTGCCGGGCGTGGCGCGCGAGACGCTGGACATCTACGCGCCACTGGCCAACCGGCTCGGGATCTGGCAGATGAAGTGGGAGTTGGAGGACCTTGCTTTCCGCTTCGAACAGCCCGATACCTACAAGCGCATCGCAAAACTGCTAGACGAGAAGCGGATCGAGCGCGAGAGCTATATCTCGCAGGCGATCGAGCGGCTGCAGTCGGAACTGGCCTCGGCCGGCATCCCCGCCGAGGTCACCGGCCGGCCCAAGCACATCTACAGCATCTGGAAGAAGATGCGCGGCAAGGAACTCGATTTTGCCGATTTGTACGATGTGCGCGCGTTCCGCGTGATCGTGGATGACATCAAGGATTGCTACACGGTCCTCGGCATCGTCCACCATATCTGGCAGCCGATTCCGCGCGAGTTCGACGACTATATTTCCCGACCGAAGTCCAACGGCTACAAGTCCCTGCACACGGTGGTCATCGGCGACGATGGCCGCGCGTTCGAGGTGCAGATCCGCACGCAGGAGATGCACCACTTCGCCGAATACGGCGTGGCGGCGCACTGGCGCTACAAGGAAGCCGGCAGCAAGGGCTACAGCGGACAGTTCTCGGCCAGCGAACGCTACGACGAGAAGATCGCGTGGCTGCGCCAGTTGCTGGCGTGGAAGGACGATGCCGACCACTCGGTCGCGCACGAGGATTCGCCGTGGGAGCAACTCAAGCATGCGGCCATCGACGACCATATCTATGTGCTGACCCCGCAGGCGCGCGTGGTGGCGATGCCGCAGGGCGCTACGCCGGTGGACTTCGCCTATTACCTGCATAGCGATCTCGGCCACCGCTGCCGTGGCGCGCGCGTGGACGGGGCGATGGTGCCGCTGAACACGCCGCTACGGAACGGGCAGACCGTGGAGATCGTGGCGGTGAAGCAGGGCGGGCCGTCGCGCGACTGGCTCAACACGGAACTTGGCTATCTTGCGAGTAGCCGGGCGCGGTCCAAGGTGCGCGCGTGGTTCAACGCGCTGGACTCACAGGAGACCATCGCGCAGGGCCGGGCGCTGATCGAAAAAACCCTGCAGCGCGAGGGCAAGACGGCTGTCAACCTCGACGACCTGGCCAGCCGGCTCAGCTTCAAGACGCCGGAGGACCTGTTCGCGGCGGTGGCGAAGGAGGAGTTCAGCCTGCGTCACGTGGAGCATGCGCTGCGGCACCCGGAGGGCGAGGCCCAGCCGCAATTCAACGAGGAAGAGGCCGTCACCAAGAAGAGCCGCGCGACCAGCGTGGCGCGCGGCGCCAAGAGCGGCGTGCTGGTGGTGGGGGTGGATTCGCTGATGACGCAGATGTCGCGCTGCTGCAAGCCGGCGCCGCCGGACGAGATTGTCGGATTCGTCACGCGCGGGCGCGGCGTGTCGATCCATCGCCGCAATTGCCATACGTTCCAGCAGTTGTCGTCGCGCGCGCCCGAGCGCGTGATCCAGACGGAATGGGGCAAGCGCAGCGATGCCGTGTACCCGGTGGACATCCACGTGGAAGCGGTGGACCGCCAGGGCCTGCTGCGCGATATCTCCGAAGTGCTGTCACGCGAGAAGATCAACGTCACCGGCGTGAAGACGCTTTCGAGCAAGGGCGTGGCGAAGATGCAGTTCACGGCCGAGGTCTCGGAAGCCACGCAGCTGCAACGTGCGCTTTCCATCATCGAAGATGTACAAGGGGTGTTGCAGGCGAAAAGAAAGTGATGCTATACTTGCGGCTTCGCTAGGCTCGTAGCTCAGCTGGTTAGAGCACCACCTTGACATGGTGGGGGTCGTTGGTTCGAGTCCAATCGAGCCTACCAACGAATTGCAGTAAAGCAGTAAAAATACGTATTACCCCGTCGGCATCGAAGGCTGGCGTGACGGCAGATCCGATCGACTTCTACAGGCACGGAAACGCATCATGAACAAGACAACTCGAACTACTTCCGCTGGTTAGCGACAGTAGTCGAGGTGCGCCTTCGCCCCGGGGTGATCCGGGTAGATTGAGAAAAACGCGGCCTTGGCCGCGTTTTTTTTTCGTCTGTCGTTCGCCAGCGGCCTGATAAGCTGCCGCATCGTCCGCGATGCGCGGCAAGAAACAAATGGTGGCTGGCTTCGCCGCTGCCGCAGACTTTGACTTTGATCCGCCCGCCAAGGCGCAGAATGCCGGCGAGCGGACCCCTCAAAAGGTGCAAGATGATCGCAATCACGCTGCCGGACGGTTCCCGTCGCGAGTTCCCCGGCCCCGTCACGGTGGCCGAAGTGGCCCAGAGCATCGGCTCGGGCCTGGCCAAGGCGGCACTCGCCGGCAAGGTCGATGGCCAGCTCGTCGATACGAGCTACCGGATCGACCGTGACGCCGCGCTCGCCATCGTCACGGACAAGGACGCCGATGGCGTCGACGTGATCCGCCACTCGACGGCTCACTTGCTGGCCTACGCCGTCAAGGAGCTGTATCCCGAGGCGCAGGTGACGATCGGCCCGGTCATCGACAACGGTTTCTACTACGACTTCGCCTACAAGCGCCCCTTCACGCCCGAAGACCTCGTCGCCATCGAGAAGAAGATGACGGAGCTGGCCCGCAAGGACGAGAAAGTCACGCGTGAAGTGTGGAACCGCGACGAGGCGGTGGCGCTGTTCGAGTCGATGGGCGAGAAGTACAAGGCCGAGATCATCGCGTCGATTCCGGCGGACCAGGAAATCGGTCTCTATCGCGAAGGCAATTTCGTCGATCTGTGCCGTGGCCCGCACGTGCCGTCCACGGGCAAGCTCAAGGTCTTCAAGCTGATGAAGGTGGCCGGTGCCTACTGGCGCGGCGACTCGAACAACGAGATGCTTCAGCGCGTCTACGGCACGGCCTGGGCGAAGAAGGAAGACCAGGACGCCTACTTGACGATGCTGGAAGAGGCGGAGAAGCGCGATCACCGCAAGCTGGGCAAGCTGCTCGATCTGTTCCACCTGCAGGAGGAAGCGCCGGGCATGGTGTTCTGGCACCCGAAGGGCTGGCAGGTCTGGCAGGCCGTGGAGCAGTACATGCGCGGCCGCCTGGGTGAAGCCCACTATGAAGAAGTCCGCACGCCGCAGGTGATGGACCGTTCGCTCTGGGAAAAGTCCGGCCACTGGCAGAACTACAAGGAGAACATGTTCGTCACGGAATCGGAGAAGCGCGACTACGCGATCAAGCCGATGAACTGCCCCGGACATGTGCAGATCTTCAACCACGGGTTGCGGTCGTACCGTGACCTGCCGCTGCGCCTGGCCGAGTTCGGCGCCTGCCATCGCAACGAGCCGTCCGGCGCGCTGCACGGGTTGATGCGCGTACGCGGCTTTGTGCAGGATGATGCGCACATCTTCTGCACGGAAGCCCAGATCGTGGAAGAAGCGAAGGCGTTCAACGAACTCGCGTTCTCGATCTATGACGATTTCGGCTTCAAGGACGTGGCGGTCAAGCTGTCGCTGCGCCCGCCCCAGCGCGCCGGTTCGGACGAGATCTGGGATCACGCCGAGGAAGGCCTGCGCCTGGCGCTGCGTGCCTGCGGCGTGGAGTGGGAAGAGCTGCCGGGTGAGGGCGCCTTCTACGGCCCGAAGGTCGAATACCACATCAAGGACGCCATCGGCCGCTCGTGGCAGTGCGGCACGCTGCAGCTGGATCTGGTGCTGCCGGAGCGGCTGGGTGCTGAATACGTCGCCGAGGACAACTCGCGCAAGCGTCCGGTCATGCTCCACCGCGCCATTCTCGGTTCGTTCGAGCGCTTCCTGGGCATCCTGCTCGAAAACCATGCGGGTGCCTTGCCCGCCTGGCTCGCGCCGGAGCAGGTGGTGGTCCTGAATATTGCCGATTCGCAGTCGGAATATGCCGAAAGCGTCGTGCAACTCTTGCAAAAACAAGGGTTTAGGGCCAAGGCCGATTTGCGTAACGAGAAAATTACGTATAAAATCCGCGAGCATTCTCTCCAGAAGATTCCCTACCTGCTGGTAGTGGGCGAAAAGGAGAAGGATGCCAGTCAAGTGGCCGTGCGTGCCCGTGGCAACGTGGATCTGGGTGTGATGCCCGTCTCCGCGTTTGTGGAACGTCTCCAACAGGACGTTGCCAACAAGGCCTGAGGGTGCTGAGCACGGCTTGTTTTTTTGTCTTCTTGAGGTAACGGAACATCGCTACAGACAAAGGTCACCGTATCAACCGTGAGATCAGCGCGCCGGAACTGCGCCTGGTAGGGGTTGATAACGAGCAGCTCGGCATCGTCAAGTTCATGGACGCATTGCGCCTGGCCGAGGACAAGGACTTGGATCTCGTGGAAATCGCGCCCAACGCGGCTCCACCCGTGGCCCGCATCATGGACTACGGCAAGTTCAAGTATGAGGAAGCCAAGCGCGCCCATGACGCCAAGCTCAAGCAGAAGATCATCCAGGTCAAGGAAGTGAAGTTCCGCCCTGGCACGGATGATGGCGACTACAACGTCAAGCTGCGCAACCTGAAGCGTTTCCTGGAAGATGGTGACAAGACCAAGATCACGCTGCGTTTCCGCGGCCGTGAGATGGCCCACCAGGAAATCGGTGCGCGCGTGCTGGAGCGTCTGAAGGCGGACCTGGAGGAGTTGGGTCAGGTCGAGCAGATGCCGAAGATGGAAGGCCGCCAGATGGTGATGGTGCTGGCCCCCAAGAAGAAGAAGTAATTCTCGCGCGGGGCGACGGCCGGGGTGCCAGGTGCATCCCGGCGTCGTGCTGCGCGGAAAACAGTATGCGGTCCCCGTGGCTGCGTACAAAAACAAGTGGATGCGGGTCTTGCAAGCGTCGGCGTGAGCCGTCCACCTGCATGCATGTCATAGAGCTGGAGTTTTTCATGCCTAAGATGAAGACCAAGAAAAGCGCCTCCAAGCGCTTTACGGCGCGCCCGAACGGTTCGTTCAAGCGCGGCCAGGCCTTCAAGCGTCACATCCTGACCAAGAAGACCACCAAGAACAAGCGTCAACTGCGCGGCACCCAGGACGTCCATGAGACGAACCTGAAGTCGGTTCGCGCGATGATGCCCTACGCATAACCCAACGACAACGAAAGGAGTAATACATGCCTCGAGTCAAACGTGGGGTCACTGCACGGGCCCGTCACAAGAAAGTCATCGACGCTGCCAAGGGTTACCGCGGCCGTCGCAATAACGTCTATCGTATCGCCAAGCAGGCGGTCATGCGTGCTGGCCAGTACGCATACCGCGATCGTCGCAACAAGAAGCGCGTGTTCCGCGCGCTCTGGATTGCACGTATCAACGCGGCAACGCGTGAGCATGGCCTGACCTACAGCGTGTTCATGAACGGCCTGAAGAAGGCTTCGATTGAACTGGACCGCAAGGTGCTGTCGGACATGGCTATCCACGACAAGCCTGCCTTTGCCGCCATCGTCAACCAGGTGAAAGCCTCCGTTGCCTGATGCCGGCTGCGGAAGCGCCCCAGGGCGCTTCCCGGCAAGCGCCGACCGCCAGGTCTGCTGAAACGGGGCTCCTCACCGAGCCCCGTTTTCATTTCGAATGCCGTGTCATGCGCACTGAAACGGCACCCGAAATGAGATACCGCACACAGTGCTAACCCTTTCCACGATTGCCGTCATGTCCCTGGATCTGGATCAAATCGTCGCCGATGCACAGGCCGCCTTCGCCGCCGCCAACGACAACGCCACGCTGGAAAATGAAAAGGCCCGCTTCCTGGGCAAGACCGGGGCGCTGACCGAGCTGCTCAAGGGCCTGGGCAAGCTCGACCCCGAGGCGCGCAAGACCGAAGGCGCGCGTATCAACCAGATCAAGCAGCAGGTGGAAGGTGCGCTGCAAGCGCGCCGCCAGGCGCTGGCTGATGCGCTGATGAACGCGCGTCTGGCCGCCGAGGCCATCGACGTGACGCTGCCCGGCCGCGCCACGTCGCGCGGCAGCCTGCATCCGGTCATGCGCACGTGGGAGCGCGTGGAGCAGATCTTCGGCTCCATCGGCTTCGACGTGGCGGATGGTCCGGAGATCGAGACCGACTGGATGAACTTCACCGCGCTGAACAACCCGGACAACCATCCGGCCCGTTCGATGCAGGACACGTTCTATGTGGACGGCCGCGACAGCGACGACAAGCTGCTGCTCCTGCGCACGCACACCAGCCCGATGCAGGTGCGCTACGCCCGCATGCACGTGCAGAAGTACGCCGGCAAGGACATGCCGCCGATCAAGGTGATCTGCCCGGGCCGCACCTACCGCGTGGACAGCGACGCTACGCACTCGCCGATGTTCAACCAGGTGGAAGGACTGTGGATTGGCGAGCATGTGAGCTTTGCCGACCTGAAGGGCGTCTACACCGATTTCCTGCGCAAGTTCTTCGAGCGCGATGACATCCAGGTGCGCTTCCGCCCGTCGTACTTCCCGTTCACCGAGCCGTCGGCGGAAATCGACATGGCCTTCGGCAGCGGCCGCTGGCTGGAGATCTCGGGATCGGGCCAGGTACATCCGAACGTGCTGCGCAACATGGGCCTCGACCCCGAGCGCTATATCGGCTTCGCGTTCGGCTCCGGCCTCGAGCGCCTGACGATGCTGCGCTATGGCATCAACGACCTGCGGCTGTTCTTCGAAGGCGACGTGCGCTTCCTGCGCCAGTTCGCCTGACCTGTCCCAGGCCGCATCGCCCATCGTCACAGAACATCACAGAATACCTACCGGATCAGAAGCGCCATGCAATTCTCGGAATCCTGGCTTCGTACTTTCGCCAATCCTGAAAAGATCTCGACCGACGCGCTGTCGCACAGCCTGACCATGGCCGGGCTCGAGGTGGAAGAGGTTGGCCCCGTCGCGCCGCCGTTCAGCAAGATCGTCGTGGCCCGTGTGCTGGCCACCGAGCGCCATCCCAACGCCGACCGTCTCAATGTCTGCCAGGTCGATGCCGGCACCGGCGAGACGCTCCAGATCGTCTGTGGCGCGCCCAACGTCAAGCCCGGCATCCTGGTGCCGTGCGCGATGGTCGGCGCCGTGCTGCCGCCGGCGGAAGCGGGCGGCGCGCCGTTCGAGATCAAGATCGGCAAGCTGCGTGGCGTGGAAAGCTACGGCATGTTGTGCTCGGCGCGCGAGCTGAAGCTGTCCGAGGATCACGGCGGCCTGATGGTCCTGCCGGACGATGCCCCGGTCGGCCAGGATATTCGTCAGTATCTGGATCTGGACGATCAGATTTTCACGATCAAGCTGACGCCGAACAAGGCGGACTGCCTGTCGATCCACGGCGTGGCGCGTGAAGTTTCCGCGCTGACCGGCGCCGCGCTGACGCTGCCGGACATGAAGCCGGTGGCCGTCACGCTCGCTGACAAGCTGCCGGTGAAGATCTCGGCGCCGGACCTCTGCGGCCGCTTCTCGGGCCGTGTGATCCGTGGCGTGAACGCGCGTGCCGCCACTCCGGCGTGGATGGTGCGGCGCCTGGAGCGCTCGGGCCAGCGCAGCATCTCGGCGCTGGTGGACATCTCCAACTATGTGATGCTGGAGCTGGGCCGTCCAAGCCACGTGTTCGATCTCGACAAGATCCACGGCGGGCTGGACGTACGCTGGGGCCGCAAGGGCGAGCAGCTCAAGCTGCTGAACGGCAACACGGTCGACGTGGACGAGCAGGTGGGCGTGATCGCCGACGACAAGGAGATCGAGAGCCTGGCCGGCATCATGGGCGGTGACAGCACCGCCGTGTCGCTGGACACGACCAACATCTACCTGGAAGCCGCATTCTGGTGGCCGAACGCCATCCAGGGCCGCGCGCGCCGCTACAACTTCTCGACCGATGCCGCACACCGCTTCGAACGCGGCGTGGACTACGCCACGACGGTAGAGCACATCGAGCGCATTACCGCGCTGATCCTCGACATCTGCGGCGGCCAGGCCGGCCCGGTGGACGATCAGGTCGTGAACCTGCCCGAGCGCAAGCCGGTGAGCCTGCGCGTGGCGCGTGCCGAGCGCGTGCTGGGCATCGAACTGTCTTCGGCCGCCATCGCCGACGTGTTCCAGCGCCTGAACCTGCCGTTCACGCGCTCGGAAGGCGCCGAGGGCGAGGTGTTCGCCGTCACGCCGCCGAGCTACCGCTTCGACATCGAGATCGAGGAAGACCTGATCGAGGAAGTGGCGCGCATCTATGGCTTCGAGCGGATTCCCACGCTGCCGCCGATCGCCGAGAGCGAGATGCGTCCGACCAACGAGGCACGCCGCTCTACCCATGTGGTGCGTCACGCGCTGGCCGCCCGCGACTACCAGGAGGTGATCAACTTCGCCTTCGTGGAAGAGAAGTGGGAGCGTGACTTCGCCAGCAACGACAACCCGATCCGCCTGCTGAACCCGATCGCGAGCCAGCTGGCCGTGATGCGTTCGACGCTGCTTGGCGGGCTGGTGGACAAGGTCCGTTACAACCTCAACCGCAAGGCCGCGCGCGTGCGCCTGTTCGAAGTGGGCCGCGTGTTCCATCGCGACGGCAACGTGACGGATGGCGGCCTGACCGTGGCTGGCTATCACCAGCCGATGGTGGCCGCCGGCATCGCCTACGGCCCGGCATTCGACGAGCAGTGGGGTATCGCCACGCGTCCGGTGGACTTCTTCGATGTGAAGGGCGACGTGGAGTCGCTGTTCCATCCGCGTACGGCGCGTTTCGAGCCGGTGGCGCATCCCGCGCTGCATCCGGGCCGCGCCGCGCGCGTGATCGTGGACGGCAAGCCGGTTGGCGTGGTGGGCGAGCTGCACCCACGCTGGCTCCAGGAATACGAGCTGACGCAAGCGCCCGTGGCCTTCGAGCTGGACCTTGATGCCCTGCGCGACGTCGGTCTGCCGGCGTACACAGAGATCTCGAAGTTCCCGGCCGCCGTGCGCGACCTGGCCGTGGTGGTCAAGCAGTCGGTGCGCGTGCAGGACCTGCTCGATGCGATGCGCGCGGCGCTGGACCAAGGCGGTTTTGGCCACTACGTGCAGAGCCTGGTGCTGTTCGACGAGTTCCGTCCGAAGGCGGCTTCGGCCGCCATCGGGGCTGACGAGAAAAGCCTTGCGTTCCGTGTGACGTTGCAAGATACTGGGGCGACCCTCCAGGACGAGACGGTCGACAGCGCGGTGCGCTGTATGATCGATGCGCTGGCAGCGGGCTTCTCGGCCCGTCTGCGCGGATAGGTCGCTGAAACCTGGGGCGTCCGGGCACAGCTCCCGGGCGGATCGCCAGACAGACCTCAGAAGAGCGATCAAGAATGAACGATCGAGACGCGAATTCCATGAATGCTGCAGACCTGGGCGAGGTCAGCGACCGGCACGCCGCCTCACTGGACGACGCATCGCCGGAAGCCCGCGCGACCGAAGTGCCCACCCTCACGAAGGCCGAACTTGCAGAGATGCTGTTCGACCAGGTTGGCCTGAACAAACGTGAATCCAAGGACATGGTCGAAGCCTTCTTCGACGTGATTCGTGAAGCCTTGGAACATGGTGACAGCGTCAAGCTGTCCGGCTTCGGCAACTTCCAGTTGCGCGACAAGCCGCAGCGTCCAGGCCGCAACCCCAAGACGGGCGAAATCATCCCCATCACCGCGCGCCGCGTGGTGACGTTCCACGCCAGCCAGAAACTCAAGGGCCTGGTCGAGGAGCGCGCCGATCTGGCTGTGCCGGGCTGACGGTCCGCTGCTGGGAGTTTTCCGCTGGCGTTTCGCGCTGGCGCCTCCCGGCGCGTCGCGGCTGTCCGACACGCCACGCCACGCCTCCTGCCTCGAACGGTGGATTGCCCACGGCACTTGCAGTCTGTATCCTGCAATGCTCGCGCGCATGTCGCGCCAACCGAGTCGCGCCTTTCGGCCTGACGCCTGACTTCCCATCGCATGTCGGAAAAATCCAGCGAGCGCGTTGCGCTGCCGCCGATTCCCGCAAAACGCTACTTCACGATTGGCGAAGTGAGCGAGCTTTGCGCCGTCAAGCCGCACGTGCTGCGGTACTGGGAACAGGAGTTCACCCAGCTCAAGCCGGTGAAGCGGCGCGGCAATCGACGTTACTATCAGCATCACGAAGTGCTGCTGATCCGGCGTATCCGCGAGTTGCTGTACGAGCAGGGATTCACCATCAACGGGGCGCGCAACCGCCTCGACGATGGTCGCCATCATGGCCTGGGCGCGCCACTGGAGGAGGGCGAGACCGAGTCGGTGGTGCCGGTCGCCACGGCGCCTGTGCTGTCGGTCGATCTCAATACTTTGCGCGGCGAGCTGGTGGCAGTGCAAAACCTGCTGGCGCAATTGAAAGAGATCGCGCGGCATGGATAATTTTGCAATGCGCCGTGCCAATGACTAGCCACCGATCGATTGTTGCTGATATAATCTTTTGCTTCGGGGCGTAGCGCAGCCTGGTAGCGTACCTGCATGGGGTGCAGGTGGTCGGAGGTTCAAATCCTCTCGCCCCGACCAGACAAGGAACCCGCTTGGTGTCAAAACCAAGCGGGTTTTTCTTTGGCATTGCGCACGGGTTTCGCGCCCGGCGCTTGATGCGTCGCAAAACTTCTTTACATTTCCTGCGTTCCCTCACGCGGCATCGTGGCCTAGCCTAGGACGATGATTTGAAACGCAGGGTGAGTCATGAGTTGGCGTGATGTTTTCCTGATCGGCACCGGCTGGGTCGGTGCCTGTATGGCGGTTGGCTGGCTGCTGACCACGGTGGTGAAACTCCTCGAATGAACGGCGCGTTCCGTACGTAATCCCCCGACGAAGAAACGCCGCCCGATTTTCTCGGCGCGGCGTTTTTCATTATGGGTTGCGGCGGCGCCGTTTGAATGCACCGTGCAGGTCGCTTTGGTATAACCTGAAATCAGGGAACCTCCGATTCTCCTGCGCGTCTCGCCATAGGAGAGCATCGCTGCGGGAGGGCGCGATGGGGCAACGTGAACTCAGGGCCTGCTGGTTTGGCGCGGGCGTGTTGGTCGGCGCGATGGCCGCGAGCCTGTGCGCGATGCGCGCCATGTCTCGCGCACGGACCGATGTGTCCGCGAATTTGTCTCCGGATGTCTCGGCGGATGTCTCGCCGGCTGCCTCGCCCGTCGAGGATGCCGCCCGGGCACCGTCCGCGGCGCCGGAGAGCGGCGCGGACATGTTCGAATACCGCGGCTTCGTGGTGCACCTGTTCTGGCAGGCGCTCGCTCCGGCACGGTACAAGGCCTGGTGCGATATCTGGGAGGCCGGCGCGATAGTGCAGGAGGCGGGCGGTCCGCCGGCCACGTATCCGACCGCTGCCGAGGCACGCATGGCGGCCGGCGCCTGGGCACGGCACTGGGTCCAGAACAACGGCTGATGTCGCAGATTCGGTAAAACGAAGCACGCTTCGTGGCCTGATCGATCCCAATCTATTCTCAACATAACGCCGCTGTGACGCCCGCTATCCCGCCAAGGTAGGGGCCAAATGGCGGCCCTGCATGGTGTGACGCGACAGACACACGTGTTACGATTTGCAGCGTCTTTTGGAGTCCGTGATGTTTGTATGTCAGAACCAACCCTGTGGTGCGCGCTGGAAGCCCGCCGAGGTGGTGATCAAGAACGAGGGGCAGGGCCCCATCTTCCGCTGCCCGCTCTGCGGCGCGCGCAACCGCCTGATGGCCTCGCATCGTGCGGACGGCAGCATCGACTACAAGCAACTCCGGCGCGAAGCCTCGGGCGCGGATGCCGCGCCGCCGAAAGCTCGACGGAGCTGATCGACGTAAAGGGGGTCGACGCGCATGGCGAAAAGCAAGACGCCTCAAGCCGGCGACTGTGGGACCGTTAAGACGGAGATGGACATCAGCGACTTATCCCACGACGCCGCCTCCAATGCCGAGCTCATTGGATGGTCAGGTGCATCCCCACAAGTGATTGCCCGCGTGCTCAATGCCGCGCTGGCCGCGCAGGACCTGTCCGGCTTCGCCGCATTGCTGTCCGACATTGCGCGCGACCGCGGCCTGAAGGGGGCGCGCGGCACGCACCAGTCGATCTACGACATGCCGTACGCGAGCTTGCTGCCGCGTCAGAAGCACCTGCTGGCCGATGCGTTCGACCTCTTCCTCCGCCTGGGTCTGGAGTTCCGCGCGCGCGGCGACGGCAGCGACGACCTTGACGGCGCCGAAGACGACGACCTGCCCGCGCTGCGCGACATGGACGACGATGACGATGTCATCGACATCGACGAGCGCTGACGGCTAGCCACTAGCCGTCGCTAGCCGTCAATCAGCGCCCGCCGCCTGGGGCCGGTCAGGCGCGCTCCAGCAAGCCGATTTCCTTCACCGCAACGGACAGCATCGACAACGCCGAGGCCCCCGTGGCGCCCGACGCGCGCTGGTCGGCCAGCATCTGTGCGAAGCGGTCCAGCGCCACCTGTCGGCTCTTGCGCCAGTCCTCGATCAGCGCCGGGGCGTCCTCCACCTCGCGCGACTGGCCCAGCACGCTGGTCGTCAGCGCGCGCTTGAGCCGCCCCAGGTCTTCCAGCGTGGTCGTGCGGGCGAGCAGGTCCCAGTGTGTGTCCGCCGGCAGTGAGAACGCGCGCTCGCGCAGCCATCCGAAATTGAGTTCCGAATCGAGGGCGAAGTAGACCGCTGCCACGGTGTCCAGGCTGCGCTGGCAGGCGGCTGCAACCTCGGCCACGTCGAGCGCGGCCGCAGCCGCATCGCTGGCGGCCACGCGCAGGGCGAGGTCGTCGTCCACACCGGCTTCGATCAGCGTCATCGCCCGCTCAGCCATGGCCTCTGCGCCCTCGGGCGGCAGCAGCTTGGGCAGTTGCGGCGTGAGCCAGCGCGCGGCTTCGACGAAGCGCGTCGCGCCGGGCTCTACCGTGCCGCCGCCGCGCAGGTAGCGCACGAACCAGAGCGTGGCGCGCTCGAGCAGCCGCGCCAGCGCGCCGAACATCTGCGCCTGGATGGCGTCGTCCACGCGGTTGTCGAAGGCGTCGATGCGCGCCCAGATCCCGGACAGCCCGAACACGTCACGCGCCAGCAGGCAGGCGCGCACGATATCGGCCGGACGCCCGTCGGTCTCCTCCATCAGATGATGGACGAAGGTAGGCCCGACGCGGTTCACGAGGATGTTGGTCAGGTGCGTGGCGAGGATTTCGCGCCGCAGCGGATGCCGCTGCATCGGCTCGGCATGGCGCACGCGCAGCGGCTCGGGGAAGTAGTCGGCCAACAGCGTCGAGACGAGCGCGTCCTCGGGCAGGTCCGAGACCAGCAGCTCGTCGTACAACCACATCTTGCTATAGGCCAGCAGCACCGCACGCTCGGGCGACGTCAGCCCCGCGCCGAGTGCCTTGCGTTCGGCGATCTCGTCCTCGGGCGGCAGGAATTCGAGCGGACGGTTGAGCCGGCCCGCGCGCTCGAGCCAGCGGATCAGCCGCGCCTCGGCGTCGAGCAGCGCTACAGCCTGACGGCCCGCCACGGAGAGCGCCTGGGTCTGGTAGTAGTTGTCCTGGAGCACCAGCAGGCCCACCTCGTCGGTCATCTCGGCCAGCAGCGTATTGCGCTGCTTGATGGTCATCTCGCCGTCGGCCATCACGATGCCTAGCAGAATCTTGATATTGACCTCGTGATCGGAGCAATCGACGCCGGCCGAATTGTCGATGGCATCGGTATTGATCCGGCCCCCCTTGCGCGCGAACTCGATGCGGCCAAGCTGGGTGAAGCCGAGATTGCCGCCTTCGCCCACCACCTTGCAGCGCAGTTCGGCGCCGTTCACGCGCACCGCATCGTTGGTGCGGTCGCCGGCTTGCTGATGGGTCTCGGACGCAGCCTTGACGTAGGTGCCGATGCCGCCGTTGTAGAGCAGGTCGACGGGCGCCATCAGCAGCGCGTGGATCAGGTCCGCCGGCGACAGCGTGCTGGTCGTGATCCCCAGCGCCGCCTGCACCTGGGGCGTGAGCGCGATGGTCTTGGCCGTGCGCGGATAGATGCCGCCGCCGGCCGAGATCAGCGCGGTGTCGTAGTCGGCCCAGCTCGAACGGGGCAGGGCGAACAGCCGCGCGCGCTCGGCCAGGCTCCTGGCGCAGTCGGGGTCCGGGTCGAGGAAGATGTGCCGATGGTCGAACGCGGCCAGCAGCTTGATGTGCGGAGAAAGCAGCATGCCGTTGCCGAACACGTCGCCGGACATGTCACCGATGCCCACTACCGTGAACGGCGTGGTCTGGATATCAACGCCCATCTCGCGGAAATGGCGCTTCACGCTCTCCCACGCGCCGCGCGCGGTGATCGCCATCTTCTTGTGGTCGTAGCCGACCGAGCCGCCCGACGCGAAGGCGTCGTCGAGCCAGAAGCGGTACTCGCCCGAGATGGCGTTGGCGTAGTCGGAGAACGTCGCGGTGCCCTTGTCGGCGGCCACCACGAGGTAGGGGTCCGATTCGTCGTGGCGCACCACTTCGGGCGGCGGCACGATGTCGCCGGAGACGAGGTTGTCGGTCAGGTCGAGCAGCCCGCGCAGGAAGGTCTGGTAGCAGGCCACGCCTTCGGCCAGATAGGCGTCGCGGTCGGTGGCGGGCGGCGGGCGCTTGACCACGAAGCCGCCTTTCGAGCCCACCGGCACGATCACCACGTTCTTCACCATCTGCGCCTTCATCAGGCCCAGCACCTCGGTGCGGAAGTCCTCGCGCCGGTCCGACCAGCGCAGCCCGCCCCGGGCCACCCGGCCGCCGCGCAGATGCACCCCCTCCACGCGCGGCGAGTAGACCCAGATCTCGAACATCGGCCGTGGCTCGGGCAGGCCCTGCACCAGCGCCGGATTGAACTTGAATGAGACGTAGGGGCGCGGCTGGCCCTCCGCGTCGCGGTGGAAGTAGTTGGTCCGCACCGTGGCCGCGATCACGTTCAGGAACAGGCGCAGGATGCGGTCCTCGTCGAGGTTGGGCACCTTGTCTAGCGCGGCGTCGATCTCGGCCAGCAGGCGCTGGGTGCGCGTCTCGTCACCCGGCGTGGCCACGGCAGGGTCGAAGCGGGCCACGAACAGCGCCACCAGCAGCGCGGCGATATTCGGATTGCTGGTCAGCGCGCGCTCGATATAGGCATTGCTGAAGGTCGAGCCCACTTGCCGCAGGTACTTGGCAAACGCGCGCAGGATGGTCACGTCGCGCGCGGCCAGCCCGGCGCGTAGGACGAGCCGATTGAAATCGTCGTTTTCGATCTCGCCGTTCCAGGCCCGCGCGAAGGCGTCCTCGAACAGCGGCTTCACGCGCTCGATCTCCACGTCCAGAGGGCGGCCCTCGGGGTCAGCGGCAATCTCCAGGCCGAAGTCGTGGATCCACACCGGCGCGCCGGCATCGGGCTCGATCAGGTAGGGGCGCTCCTCGTCCACGCGCACGCCCAGGTGTTCGAGCATCGGCAGGCTCAGGGACAGCGCGATGGGCTCCCCGGCGCGGAAGACCTTGAAGCGGAACGCGCCCGGCGCCGCCTCGATGGGCCGGTACAGGTTCATGGCGAGGCCGCTCGGGTGCTGGCGCGCGTGCTCCATCAGCTCGATGTCGCGCACGGCGGTGCGGGCAGCGTAGTCCTCGCGGTAGCCGGCGGGGAAGGCGTCGCAGTAGCGGCGCAGCAGCACGATGCCTTGTTCCTCGCCCCGGCTGACGTGGAGCGCGGTGGCCAGGTCGTCCTGCCAGCGGCGCGTGGCCTGCACGATGCGCTCTTCCAGCTCGCGGGTGTCCACCTCGGGCATGGTGCCCGGCTCGCCACGCACGGTGAGCTGAATGCGCGCCAGCGGGGATTCGGACAGCAGCGGCGTGAACTCGCAGCTGGTGCCATGGAACGCCTCCACCAGCAGCTTCTGGATGCGCTGGCGCAGGTCGGTGTTGTACTTGTCGCGCGGCACGAAGACCAGGCACGAGATAAATCGGTCGAAGCGGTCGCGCCGCACGAACAGCCGGATGCGCTGGTGCTCCTGCAGCCGCAGGATGCCGATGGCGATCTCGAACAGCTCGTCCTCGTCGGCCTGGAACAGGTCATCGCGCGGATATTGCTCGAGGATGGTGACCAGCGACTTGTACAGGTGGCCCTTGGTCAGGAAGCCGGCGCGCGCCAGGATGTTGGCGCACTTGCGCCGCGCCAGCGGAATCTCGCTGGTGCTGACCATATAGGCCGTGGACGTGTACAGCCCCACGAAGCGTCGTTCGCCGAACAGCTTGCCGTTGGCGTCGAGCAGCTTCACGCCCACATAGTCGAGATAGCCGGGCCGATGGACGGTCGCGCGCGAGTTGGCCTTGGTCAGGAAGATTGGCGAGGCCCCTTCGATGACGCTCGCGGCGGCGGCGGGCAGCGGGGTCAGGTCGTCCTCGCCCGGATCGCGCAGCGCTTCGCGCAGGATGCCCGCGCCCGAGCCCGGCACACCGCGCAGGAAGTACTGGCCGTCGCGTGGCACCAGCTCGTAGTCGCGCTGGCCGAGGAAGGTGAAATGGTCGTCGAGCAGCCATTCGAGGAAGGCGCGGGCCTCCACCGATTCCGGGCTCGCGGCGTCCGGCGCGCGGCCCATGCTGGCGACGGTGTCCTCGGCCACCTGCTGCATGCGCGGCCAGTCTTCCACGGCGGCGCGCACATCGCCGAGGATGCGGGCGATGCCGGCGCGCAGCGTTTCCAGCCGGGCGCCTTCGCCGGTGCGGTCCACCTCGAAATGCATGAACGATTCGAGCCGGCAGGTGGTGTTGCCGGCCGGGCCGGCGTCGTTCCGCCCGCCCAGGCCCACCCGCAGGATCGTGCCCTTGGCATCGCGGCAGATGTTGAAGACCGGGTGGATGGTCGAATGGAGCGTCAGGCCGAGCCGGTTGATCTCCATCGTGATCGAATCGACGAGGAACGGCATGTCGTCGTTGACGATCTCGATGATCGTATGGTCCGAGTGCCAGCCGTGTTCCTCGAGCTTCGGGTTGTAGACCCGCACGCGCGCGGTGCCCGGCACGAACTTCTGGGCGGTCTGCCAATGGGCCATGATCGCGCCGTAGAGGTCCGCCACGTTGCGTGCGAGCAGGTCCTCGGCATCGGCCAGGTCGTAGTAGTGGCGCAGCAGGGGTTCCAGCACCTCGAACGTGGCGGCGGGGAGCCGCTCGCGCGCGAGCGCGACGAGGTCATCCAGCAACTGCGCGACTTTTTCTTCGTTTTCCGGAGGCATGGCATCTCCTCGGCGTGTGCCGGTGCATGCTCATACTGTAGGAAAGTTTTGACCTGCCCGGGTGACAAAACACGTCAGCGGGCAGGTTGAGACGGGCGAGGCGCCCGGGGATCAGATGAAGCGCAAGCGGGTCAGGCGGCCACGGCGCGCAGCGCGGCGCGGCCGACCTCGGGCGGTACGACCACGGAGCTTTCGGAGCGCTCCCATGCGGCATTGCGGCGATGGCGCTCGGCATGGTCCTGCAGCGTGCCGGTCATGCGATGCAGCAGGCCGGTCAGCGCCACGCGCTCCTCGGCATTGAACTGGCCCACCGAGACCGAGTGCAGGGCCTTCACGCCCTGGCCGGCACGGTCCAGCCGCGCGGCGGCGCTGGCCGCAATGCGCGGGGCGCCATTGGCCTCGAACGCCAGCCAGCCTTCCTCGCGCAACTCGTTGAGCAGCCGTTCGGTCTGGGCCACGTCCATGAACACGGCGGCCGACAACGGCAATCCGCGGCGGAAGGTGCCGGTGTGGATGGCGCGCAGCAACAGCCATTTCGGATAGGTCAGCCCCGAGACAGACAAGGTCTGTTCGAGGGCGGCTTGCCACGCGGTCACGGCGTCGACAAGCGCGAGCACGATCGGCTCATTGATTTCGAGTGCTTTCGGCTGCATTGGCTCAGGTCTCCCAATCTGGGTTTGCCGCCTGCTTGCATCGTCTGTGCATGGGCCGGTGCATTGGCCGGCCCGGGCGGCACCGCTGCCTGCCTCTGATAGTGGGCGGGTCATCCGGTAGGCGAGACACTATCAGTAATGTATGGACATGGGTGTGACAGATCGGGTAAGTCCTAATCAGCCTTTTGCACGAGGTGCCGTGCGCACCTCGTGGCGGGGGCGTGTGGCCCCAAAAACAAAACAGCCCGCGACATGCGCGGGCTGCTTTCGCAAAACGACGACCTGGGTCGCTTACTGCTTCTTGGCGCCGTCGGTGTAGACGTCAGGCTTGCCGGACTTCGCACCATCGGTGTACGGGTCAGCCTTGCCGACCTTGGCGCCGTCCGTGTACGGATCGGCCTTCTTCGGGGCGAGATCGGTCTGCGTGGACTTCTTCGCGCCGTCGGTGTACGGGTCGAACTTGCCGGACTTGGCCGTGTTGGCGTGCGGGCTGGCCTTCTTGGTATGGCTGCCGCTGTGGATGTCGCCACCGTCCGTGTAGTTCTTCTGTGCGTGCGCCAGTTGCATGGTGCCCAGGCCGGCCAGCGCAGCAATGATCAGGGTCGGTACGGTCTTCTTCAGCATCTTCAATCCTCGCAGGTAATGCGCCATATCCGGGAATTCGTCGGAGGTCGTCAGATTCCGTACAGATACAGCAGATGAGAAAAATGGCTTTGTTACTACTGTACCGGGGTGCGCGTGCAGCAGCCAGCAATTTTGTAGATCCTGCGCTCGGGCGATGCTGCCGCCACACCACGGTGGCGGCAGGGGAGGCAGGTATTACTCCAGCGTGATGTTCTGGTCCACCGCGATCTTCTTGCGGAGGTCCAGTTCGCGCTTGATCTGGGCGGCGTACTGCTGCGAGGTGTTGCCGTCCGGATAGGCGCCGCTGTCATGCAGGCGCTTCTTCACGGCGGGGTCCTGAAGTGCCTTGATCGCCGCATCGTGGATCTTGGCGACGATGGCCGGCGGCGTGCCGGCCGGTGCCACCAGCCCGTACCAGGCCATGTTGTTCATGTCCTTCATGCCTTCCTCTGCGAAGGTGGGCACGTCAGGCAGGCCTTCCACGCGCTTGGGCGCGGCGACAGCCAGCGCGCGCAGGCGGCTGGACTGGATGAAGGGCATCGACGACGGCAGGTTGTCGAACTGGGCGTTGACCTGGCCGGCCAGCGTGTCGTTCAGGGCGGGGCCCGATCCACGGTAAGGAATGTGGACCATATCGGCCTTGGTGATGTACTTGAACAGCTCGCCATCGAGGTGCGAAATGCTGCCCTTGCCGGCCGAGGCGTAGCTGTACTTGCCCGGGTTGGCCTTCAGCAGTGCGACGAATTCCTTGAGATTCTTCGCCGGCACCTTCGGGTTCACGGTCAGCACGTTCGGCACGTTCACCAGGTTGGTGATCGGCGCGAAGTCCTTGATCGGATCGTACGGATTCTTGGCGTTGGTGGCCGGGTTGGTCGCCATCGTGCTCACGGTGGCGATGCCGAGCGTGTAGCCGTCCGGCGCGGACTTGGCCAGCGCGTCGGCGCCGATTGCGCCGCCGCCACCGCCACGGTTCTCCACCACCACGGGCTGGCCCAGCTCGCGGCCCAGTGCGTCGGACACGGCGCGGCCGACGATGTCGGTGGTGCCGCCCGCCGCGAACGGTACGATCAGGCGGATCGGCTTGTTGGGATACGCCTGCGCGTGGGCGATGCCCGCTTGTGCCAGGCCCAGCATGGCCAGGGCGACGGCCGCGCCCGCTTTCAGAACTGCTTTCAAGAGATGCCTCCGGTATTGTCTAGTTCCGCAATACGGAACTTCGTTCCGTGATGTGCGTTGACAGGCATTCAACCCTGAAAGGGTTCTGCAGGGAAATCGGTGAGAACCCGGTGGCGGGCGGGAAAGTGCGGCGCAATGCCGCTGAGGCGAAGCAAAAACGTCGATGCAAAGCAAAAAGCCCGGAACCTTGTGGATTCCGGGCTTTTCTGAATTCGCTGGTGGGGCGTGAGTGACTCGAACACTCGACCTACGGATTAAGAGTCCGCTGCTCTACCAACTGAGCTAACGCCCCAACGAAGAAAAAGATTGTAGCAAGGTACCGAATACGACGCAAGCCCCTCGGCGCATTTTTTTGCACCGCAATGCCAGCGGATTACAATGCGCGCACTTCGGCTTCCGGGCATCTCCATGCACGCGCGCGTTCTGCGGTATTTCGACGAGGTGGTCCGGCGCGGCTCCATCCGCCGCGCGGCCGAGCATCTGCATGTGGCGCCGACGGCCATCAATCGCCAGATCCTCGATCTGGAGGCCGAACTGGGCGCGCCGCTGTTCGAGCGCATCCACAAACGCCTGCACCTGACGCCGCTGGGCGAGATGGTGCTCGCCCATGTGCGCCAGACGCTACGCGAGCACGACGCGCTCCAGGCGCGCATCGCCGAGATCAAGGGCGCGCGGCGCGGCATGGTTACCGTGGCCACCACCTCCGGGCTGGCCGGCGCGCTGATGCCCTCGCTCGTCCACGACTTCCGCCAGCAGCATCCGGGCATCGCCGTGCGCGTGGCGGATCTGCCGGTGGACGGCATCGTCGCCGCGGTGGAGCAGGGCGATGCTGACCTCGGGCTCGGCTACGACCTGCCCGAAGTGGCCGCCTTCCGCGTGGCCGCGAGCCGTGACTGGTCGATTGGCGCGGTGGTCGCGCCCGGTCATCCGCTGGCCGCGCAGCCCTCCGCGCTGCTCGCCGAGGTGGCCGGCTATCCGTTGATCCTGCCCGCGCCGACACTGTCGATCCGCGCCTTGGTGGACGACGCCTTCGCCCGCCAATCGATCGACGTCACACCCGCTGTGGAATCGACCTCGGTGGTGCTGATCCAGCGCCTGGCGGCGGCCGGCGGCGGCGTGGCGCTACTCAATCCGCTTGATGTGATGGAAGACCGCGCGCGCGGCGCGCTGGTTTTCGTACCGTTGCGCGATGGGGGCCTGCAGCGCCAGACTCTGCGGCTGGTGGCGCGGGCGCGCGGGCCGATGAGCGCGGCGGGCGAGTTGATGGCGCAGGCCATCGGCGCAGCGCTGGACGGGTTGTTCCGCTGACTTGGTGGGCTCTTGCGCGGCGACCTGTCCACAAATTGTGGACACCTACGTCGAAATTTGACGCTTTGGCGCGCTGGGTGGCGCCAGTAGACTCCGGGGTGTCCGCAACTTCGATACACCTACGCCATGACCCTGATCCTCCAGCACGCCGATGTCCTCGTGACCATGGACACGCAACGCCGCGAAATCGCGGACGGCGCGCTGGTCGCCAACGGCCCCGCCATCGAGTGGGTCGGCCCCACCGCGGATCTCCCGGAAGCTTGGCGGCGCATGGCCGACGAAGGCCGCGCCGAAGTCATCGATATGCGCGGCCACGTGGTTATGCCGGGGCTGGTGAATACGCACCATCACATGTACCAGAGCCTGACGCGCGCCGTGCCGGCCGCGCAGGATGCCGAGCTGTTCTCGTGGCTGACCAATCTCTACATGCTGTGGTCGCACCTCACGCCGGAGATGATCCGCGTATCCACGCAGACGGCGATGGCCGAGCTGATGCTGTCCGGCTGCACGACGACGAGCGATCACCTCTACCTGTATCCGAACGGGTCGCGGCTGGATGATTCGATCGAGGCGGCGCAGCAGATGGGCATGCGCTTCCACGCGGCGCGCGGCTCGATGAGCGTCGGGCGCAGCCAGGGTGGCTTGCCGCCGGACGTGGTGGTGGAGTCGGAAACCGCCATCCTGCGCGACAGCCAGCGGCTGGTGGAGCAGTATCACGACGATTCCCGCCACGCCATGCTGCGCATGGTGCTGGCGCCGTGCTCGCCGTTCTCGGTCTCGCGTGACCTGATGCGCGAGTCGGCGGTCATGGCGCGCCACTACGGCGTCTCCCTGCACACCCACCTGGCCGAGAACGACAACGACATCGCCTATTCGCGCGAGAAATTCGGCCTCACGCCGGCGCAGTACGCCGAGGAGCTGGGCTGGGTCGGTCACGATGTCTGGCACGCGCACTGCGTGAAGCTGGACGACGAGGGCGTGGCGCTGTTCGCGCGCACCGGCACGGGCGTGGCCCATTGCCCGTGTTCGAACATGCGGCTGGCGTCCGGCATCGCGCCGATCCGCCGGATGCGGGATGCCGGCGTGCCGGTGGGCCTGGGCGTGGACGGCAGTGCATCGAACGATGGCGCCCATATGCTGGGCGAGGCGCGCCAGGCCATGCTGCTGCAGCGCGTGGGCTTCGGCCCGGCGGCGATGAGCGCGCGCGAGGCGCTGGAGATTGCCACCCTCGGCGGCGCGCGGGTGCTGAACCGTGACGATATCGGCGCGCTGGCCCCGGGCATGTCGGCGGACATCGTCGCCTTCGACATGTCGGGCGTGGGCTACGCGGGCGCCGGGCATGATCCGGTGGCGGCACTGGTCTTCTGCACGCCGGGCAATGTGGCCACGAGCATCATCAACGGCCGCGTGGTGGTGCGCGACGGCGAACTGCTGACGGCCGACCTGCCCGTGGTGCTTGGCGATCACCGCCGGCTGGCGCGCACGCTGTTCGAGCGGGCGGCCGGCGCGGATTGATGCAGGCGGACCAAGAATAAGAAAAGCCCGGAATCATTGCTGATTCCGGGCTTTTTGAATTCGCTGGTGGGGCGTGAGTGACTCGAACACTCGACCTACGGATTAAGAGTCCGCTGCTCTACCAACTGAGCTAACGCCCCAACGAAAACCGAGATTTTATCACCGTTTTCAGCGTTGTCAAATATTCCATGCATGGCCCCGCGCCAGTGGCGCTCACGGCATTGTCATGTCGCCGTGCGACCCTGTTGCGCTCGGCGCCATGCCGACGGAACTTGCATCCCGTCGCGCTGGTCAGTGAGACGAATCGCATTCACATGGCACAGTGCAGGGGATCGCAGACGATTGGCGTCGAGCCATGTTAGGATGCTTCTCCACTTGCATATGGAGGGCTGTGATGATGGAAATCAAATTCCAAGAGCAAGATCGCTACGACATCAATAATGAGGGCCTGCTGTTCCACGCGATTGTCGATGGTGAGCAAGTGACCTGCGTGGTGACACGCGAGGCACTGTGGGAAGGCTTCAGTGCCGACCAGGTGCTGTCGCTGGAAGAGGCGTTCCGCGCCGGTCGCGAGACCATCGAGCGCGCCGCCGTGGTACTGATCGAGCAGGGCGTGCCCCAGCCGGTCGTGGTGAAGCGCGCCCACGTGGCGCCAGTCTGATGGCGTCGGCAACGGCGTCCGTGTAAGGCGACGGCAGCAACCCTCCGCCGCCGGTTTCGGCACGGTTTCCCTACCGGCCGACCGGCGCACATTCTGGCTACATCCCTTAGTTTTCTACGTTTTCCCTACCGGTTCAGGGCCTAGGTCTTGGCGGTTTCCTGCGTGCCGGTCTCCGGTGCGTCAGCCGCTTCGGCATCCGCTGGTACCGGTGCGGGCGCTTCCGCGCCGCCGGGCTGCTGTGCGCATTCCTCGAAGATGCGCACGTGGCATTGCGCGCAGATTTCCGGGGACAGTTGCCGGACGATCGTGTGCAGCGCCTGCCGCTTGGTCTGGAAGATGTGGTCGCGCCCGAGCTTGTCGGTGAAGCCGGTCTGCTCCCACGTCTCCAGCACCTGCGTGCGCGGACGGTGGAAGTAGAGGTCGCCGCCGGCCGCGCGCCGCTCGGCCAGTTCCGTCTCCCACATCTCGGCGCCGGCCAGGTCGATGAAGTTCATGCTCTTGGTCATCGCCAGCAGGCGCGTCTGGCCGGGGTTGACCGTGCGCAGCCAGTGCAGCCGGTCCGTCACGTACTGCACCGCGCCGAAGTAGATCGCGCCTTCCATGCGTAGCAGCTTCAGCTGCGGGCATTCGGGCTGCGGGCGACGGAGTTCGTCGAGCGGGGTGAAGCGGCGGCCGGGATCGTCTGCGTCGGGCACGAGGCTACGCACGGCCGGACGCGAGGTGCGGTACAGGTAGGCCACCAGCGACAGGATGGTGCCGAGCAGCACCGCCATCTCCAGCCGGATCACCAGCGTAGCGGCGAAGGTGCCCACCGCGATGGCGAACTCCGTGCGCGAGAGGTCGGCGATGCGCCGCAGCCGTGCCAGGTCCAGCAGGCCCCAGGCCACCAGCAGCAGCATTGCTGCGATGGCCGCCAGCGGGATCTGCGCCAGCAGCGGGGCGCTGACCATGACCAGCACCACCAGCAGCACCGCCGAGAACACGCTGGCCAGCGGCGTCTGCGCGCCGGCCTCGAAGTTCGGCATCGACCGGTTCAGCGAGCCGCACGAGATATAGCTGGAAAACAATCCGCCCGCGATATTGGAGAGCCCCTGGCCGATGAACTCGCGGTTGGCATCCACATGCTGGCCCGAGCGCGCCGCAACAGCCTTGGCGATCGAGATCGACTGCCCGAGCGCGACGATGGTCAGTGCGGCGGCAATGCCGAGCAGGTCCGGCACGGTACGCCAGTTGATGTCCGGCACCTGGAAGGGCGGCAACGCCGACGGAATCGGCCCGACCACGTTCACATGGTGCGCGCCGTCCCAGTGGTTGAGCGCCAGCGCCACGCCGAAGCCGCCCACCAGCCCGATCAGCATGAACGGCAGCCGGCGCGAGATGCGCCGCACCACCAGCGTGACCGCCAGCGTGACCGCGCCGACAATCACGGCGCTCCAGTTGATCGTGGCGGCATTCTCGAACAGGAAGCGGACCACGCCGAACGCGCTGGTGCCGGTGGGCACCGCCAGCCCGAACAGGTCCTTCAAGGCATAGAGTCCGATCAGCGTGGCCGCGCCGCAGGTGAAGCCGAGCAGCACCGACGGCGAGATGAAGTTGGCCAGCGACCCCAGCCGCAGGGCACCCACCGCCAGCTGCAACACCCCGACGAGGATCGTCACGGCCAGCGCCAGCGCGATGTAGGCTGGGCTGCCGACGAACGCCACCGGACTCAGCATGGCGAACAGCGCCAGCGAGTTGGCATTGGTCGGCCCCGACATCACATGCCAGCTCGAACCGAACAGCGCCGCGACGATGCACGGCACCACGGCGGTATAGATGCCGTACTGCGGTGGCAGGCCGGCCAGCGTGGCAAACGCCACGCCCTGCGGCAGCACCAGCACGGCGCCGAGCAGCCCGGCGATGAGATCGGCGCGCAGCGCGGCCCGCGTCACGCGGTGGCGCCATGGGAACAGCCGGAGCAGGCGATTGCCGGCATCCGCCGCCGGTTTAGGGGATGGCGGGGATGGTGGGGAAAGCGGGGGCGCAGTCATCCGACGATGATGCCGCAGCCGCGCCGTTCAGTCGAGTTTCAGCGTGGCCACGACCGGCGTATGGTCCGACGGCTGCTCCCAGCGGCGCGGCTCCTTGTCGATGCCACAAGTCGTGCAGGCCGCCGCCAGCGCGGGAGACAGCAGGATGTGGTCGATGCGCAGGCCCGCGTTGCGGCGGAAGCCCATCATCCGGTAGTCCCACCAGGAGAACATCTTCTCCGGTTGTTCGAACAGGCGGAACGAATCGACCAGGCCCATCGCGATCAGCGCCTTGAAGGCGTCGCGCTCCTGGGGCGAGACCAGGTTCTGGCCCTCCCACTTGGCGGGGTCGTGCACGTCACGGTCTTCCGGGGCGATATTGAAATCGCCGAGCAGCGCCAGCTTGGGGTAGCGCGTCATTTCCTCGCGCAGCCACCCGGTGATGGCCTGGAGCCAGTCGAGCTTGTAGACGAACTTGTCCGAATCGAGCGCCTGGCCGTTGGGGAAGTAGGCGCTGATCAGGCGCACGTCGCCATAGGTGGCGGCTACCACGCGCTGTTGGGCGTCCTCGTAGCCGGGGATGTTGCGCACCACGTCGGCGGCGGCCGGCATGGTGCCGTCACGGGCGACGATCGCCACGCCGTTGTACGTCTTCTGGCCCGTGTAGACGCTATGGAAGCCAGCCGCCTCGAGTTCGGCCAGCGGGTACTTGTCGTCGGGCAGCTTGAGTTCCTGGAGGCAGAGCGCGTCGATGGGCGTGCCGGCGGCGTCCTGCGCGGCAAGCCATTGCAGCACCTGGGGCAGGCGCACCTTGAGGGAGTTGACGTTCCAGGAGGCGATTCTCATCGTTGTTCGGTGTGGAGTGTTCTTATTAGTCGGGGAGGGAGGCTCATTCGCCCAAACCGCCACCCAGCAGGTCGCCCTGATCGAGGATGGCGTAGGCGATTTCCGGATGGGCGTCCATGCAGCGGCGAATCGCGGCGGGAATATTCTGGCGGGTCTTGCGGCACAGGCCCGGGCGGTCGGCCAGTTCGATGCGGAAGCCGCGCGTCGTGCGGACTTCGTTCGCGCTCGGCGTGATGGTCACCTCGATGCCAAGCAATTCGGCCATGCGGGCTTCCATGTGCCGCAGTTCCTCGAGCGAGGTGAGCTGCTCCAGCCGTGCCACGAGCTTCTTTTCCTCCTGCTGCGTCAGCCGCAGGATGCGATGGTCGGCCTGGGGATCGTCAAGCAAGACCTCCCGGTTGCAGACGCAAGCGCCCGGCGGACATTCCTGACGAATTGGGAAAGGAAAGTCCATGAGCCGGGCGCCTGGTCAGCGAAGCGGGAAGTAAATGTGACGATTACGCCGCCATGCCTCCGTGACGCAGCAGCGCGTCGATCTGCGGGGCGCGGCCACGGAAGGCCACGAACGATTCCATCGCCGGGCGGCTGCCGCCCACCGACAGGATCTCGCGCCGATACCGCTCGCCAGTGGCCGAATCGAGCACGCTGCCGGACAGCTGTCCGGCTTCCTCGAACGCGGCGTAGACATCGGCGGACAGCACTTCGGCCCACTTGTAGCTGTAGTAGCCCGCCGCGTAGCCGCCCGCGAAGATGTGGCTGAACGTGTTCGGCCAGCGCGACAGCGGCGACTGCGGCACCACGTGCTTGCTGTCGTTGATCTCGCGCGACAGTTCCAGCACCGAGGTCTGGCCCTGCGGGTCATAGTCGGTGTGCAGGTGCATGTCGTACGATGAGTAGACGATCTGGCGCAGCGTCATCATGCCGTTCTGGAAGTTCTTGGCGGCCAGCATCTTGTCGAACAGCGCGCGCGGCAGCGGGGCGCCGGTCTCGACGTGGGCGGTCATCTTCGCCAGCACCTCGTATTCCCAGCAGAAGTTCTCCATGAACTGCGACGGCAGTTCCACGGCATCCCACTCCACGCCGTTGATGCCGGACACGCCGAGGTCGCCCACCTGCGTCAGCATGTGGTGCAGGCCGTGGCCGAACTCGTGGAACAGCGTGATGACCTCGTCGTGCGTGAACAGCGCCGGCTTGCCGCCCACGGGCGCCGTGAAGTTGCAGGTCAGGTAGGCCACCGGGGTCTGCACGGTGCCGTTGTCGCGTTCCTTGCGGCCGCGCGCATCGTCCATCCAGGCGCCACCGCGCTTGCCTTCGCGTGCGTAGAGGTCGATGTAGAACTGGGCGAGCAGGGCGCCCTGCGGCGACACCACGCGGTAGAAACGCACGTCCTTGTGCCAGGTCTGGGCTTCGTCCGGGCGGATGCTGACCGAGAACAGCTTCTCGACCACGCCGAACAGCCCTTCGAGCACCTTCGGCTCCTGGAAATACTGCTTCACTTCGTCGTCCGAGAACGAATAGCGCTGCTGGCGCAGCTTCTCGGACGCGTAGGCCACGTCCCACGGCTTCAGCTCGGCCAGGCCCAGCTCGGCGGCGGAGAACTGGCGCAGCTCGGCCCAGTCGCGCTCGGCGTAGGGGCGCGCCTTGACGGCCAGTTCGTCGAGGAACTTGAGCACGTCGGCCGGCGACTCGGCCATCTTCGGCACGAGCGAGACCTCGCCGTAGTTGTTGTAGCCAAGCATCTGCGCTTCCTCGCGGCGCAGCGTCAGCTGCTCGCGCATGTTGGCGGTGTTGTCCCAGTCGGCCTGCCCGCTGCCGTACTGCGCACCGAGTTCCGAGGCGCGCGTCACGCTCGCTTCGTACATGGTCTGGCGCAGCGCGCGGTCATCGGCATATTGCAGCACCGGGTAGTACGACGGGAAGTGCAGGGTGAACTTCCAGCCGGCCTTCTCGTCCTTCTGCGCGGCGATGGCGGCGGCTTCCTTCGCATCGGCGGGAATGCCGGCCAGGCGCGCCTCGTCTTCTATATAGAGGGCGTAGGCATTGGTGGCGTCGAGCACGTGGTCCGAGAAGGCCTTGGAAAGCTGGGCCTGCTGCTCCTGGATCTCGGCGAAGCGCGGCTTGCGGTCTTCGGGCAGCTCGGCGCCGCCGAGGCGGAAGCCGCGCAGCTCGTTTTCGAGCAGTTGCTTGCGCGCCGGCGTCAGGCCCGCGAACTCGGGGCCGGTGGCCACGGCCTTGTACTTCTCGAACAGCGCGAGGTTCTGGCCCAGCGACGACCAGAACTCGGTCATGCGGGGCAGGTTGTCGGTGTGGACCTTGCGCAGTTCGGGCGTGTCCGCCACGGCGCTCAGGTGGCCCACCACGCCCCAGGCGCGGCCGAGCGGCTCGGTGGCGGCCTCGAGGGCTTCCACGGCGCTGGTCCAGGTGGCCGGGGTGGCCGGGTCTTCGGCGCGGGCCACGCCAGCCTGGGCGTCGGCCAGTAGCACGTCCAGCGCCGGGCTGATGTGCTCGGGACGAATCTCGGCAAAGCGGGGCAGGTCGGTAAAGTCGAGCAGGGGATTGGTAGCGCGGTCGTTGTTCACGGTCATGGCGGTTCTCGGTTGGCGAGCCTCGGTCTTTATACGTTCACACGTGCAAAGATGAGGCGTCTGCGCGGAAATTTCCAGTTCGACTTTCCTATCGGGCCGATTGGGGCCCGGCGGCCGGCGGATTACAGGCCGGCTTCGCGCTCGGCGGCTTCGAGGGTGTTGATCAGCAGCATCGTGATCGTCATCGGCCCCACACCGCCCGGCACCGGGGTGATGTGGCCGGCCACCTCGCGCACGCCGGCGAAGTCCACGTCGCCGCACAGCTTGCCGGCATCGTCACGGTTCATGCCGACGTCGATGACCACGGCGCCCGGCTTGACCATATCGGCGGTGATGATGTTGCGGCGGCCCACGGCGGCCACGATCACATCGGCCTCGCGCGTATGGGCGGCCAGGTCGCGCGTCTTGCTGTTGCAGATCGTTACGGTTGCGCCGGCCTGGAGCAGCAGCATGGCCATCGGCTTGCCGACGATGTTCGAGGCGCCCACCACCACGGCACGCGCGCCGCGCAGCGGGTACTGGATCGATTCCAGCATCTTCATGCACCCATAGGGCGTGCACGGGCGGAACAACGGGGCGCCGGTCATCAGCGCGCCGGCGTTGGCCACGTGGAAGCCATCCACGTCCTTTTCCGGGGCGATGGCTTCGAGCACCTTGTGGCTGTCGATGTGCTTCGGCAGCGGCAGTTGCACCAGGATGCCGTGGATCTTCGGGTCGTCGTTCAGTTCGTCGATGCGCGCCAGCAGGTCGGCTTCGGACAGATCGACCGGATAGCGGTCCAGCGACGAATGGAAACCGTTGTCCTCGCAAGCCTTGACCTTGTTGCGCACATAGACCTGGCTGGCGGAATCCTCGCCCACAAGCACCACGGCGAGGCCGGGCTGGTGACCCTTCTCGGTCAGGCGGGCGGCGCGCTGGGCGGCTTCGGTACGGATTTGTTTGGCAAGGGCGTTGCCGTCGATCAGTTGGGCGGGCATGGGATTCTGCGGGAGAGGCTGGGAAGTCGGGGCAGGCGGCGCGCGCGGGGCGGCGGCGTCGCGGACAAAGCCGGATTATAAGGGTTTGGCGCCCATCGGCGGGCAGTTGGCGCGGTGCAAGCTGCTCGGACGGGACAGTTTGTGGCACACCCAGTTCGGCATGATTGTGCTGTTTGCATTACTTTTTCCGCCAACCTCCTGATCGACGATCCATAAAAAAACGGCGCCTTTGCGCCGTTTTTTCCCCGTCCATCCAGCCGATCAGCTGTTGCGCGACAGTGCCAGTCGCAGCAGATCCGCCACGGTATTCACGTTGAGCTTTTCCATGATGTTGGCGCGATGCGCCTCCACCGTCTTGATGGAAATGCCCAGGTCGTCGGCGATCTGCTTGTTCAGGCGGCCGGCCACGATGCGCTCCAGCACCTGCTGCTCGCGCGTGGTCAGCTTGCCCAGCAGGTCCTTGGCGGCGCGCTGCTCGCGGGCGGCCGAATGGTCCGTTCGGGCCTTCTGGAGCATGCGCTCCACCAGCGCGCGCAGCTCGGATTCGTCGAACGGCTTCTCGATGAAGTCGATCGCGCCGCGCTTCATCGTGGACACGGCCATCGGCACGTCGCCGTGGCCGGTGATGAACACGATGGGAATGTCGATGTGCTCGGCCAGCATGCGTTCCTGCAGTTCCGGGCCGCTCATGCCGGGCATGCGCACGTCCAGGATCAGGCAGGACACCTGGCCGGCATCGTAGGCGGACAGGAACTGCTCGGCGCTGTTGAAGCTGCGCACCTGGTAGCCATTGCCCTCCAGCAGCCAGGTCAGCGAGTCGCGCATGGCTTCATCGTCATCGACGATGAACACGGTCTCGCCACGATGCGGAGTGGGACTGGGCGTTGCGGTCATGAAGTCTCCTGGGGCAAATTCGTTAACGACCAAGTCGTTTGCAACTAAGTGTAACCGCCTGGCGGCGTGCGCAACACTATCCGGTCGAGTGGCAGATCTGCGGCGACCCACCCAAGCCCCGCGGCGGAAGGTCTCATCGCGTCTGTCTCGCCGGGGTGCCCGGGCTTATTGCTGGGGGAGCGCAGGCTGCAGCGGCAGCGTGATTTTAAACGTACAGCCGATCCCGTCCACATTGTTTTCCACCCAGAGCCGGCCCTGGTGGGATTCAATGATCGAGCGGCAGATGTTCAGGCCCATGCCCATGCCGTCGGACTTGGTGCTGAAGAACGGCTCGAACAGGCGCTCCTTGGTGGTTTCGTCCACGCCCGGGCCCTGGTCGATCACGTCGATGCAGACGCACTGGCCGAACTCCACCGGCTCGATACGCGCATGCAGGCGCACCACGCCGGCGGCGCGCATGGCAGGCAGCCCGGCCATGGCCTCCACGGCGTTCTTGAGCAGGTTCACCAGCACCTGCTCGATCAGCACCGGGTCCACGTACAGCAGCAGCGGGGGGGCAGGCAGGCGGGTGAGGATGGTCACGCGGCGGCGCGTGGCTTCCAGGTCGGCCAGGCCCACGGCGTCCGCCACGATATCGTGGAGGGATGCCTCGCGCCGCTGCGGCTGGCTGCGCTTCACGAACCCCCGGATGCGGCTGATGATGGTGCCCGCCCGCACGGCCTGTGCCGACGTCTTTTCGAGCACAGGAATCAGCTCTTCCGGCGTGCTGCGCCCCGAATGGAGCCGCGCCACGGCACCCATGCAGTAGTTATTGATGGCCGCCAGCGGCTGGTTCAGTTCGTGCGCCAGCGACGACGCCATCTCGCCCATCGTGGTCAGCCGGCTGGTGAACTGGAGCCGTTCCTCGTGCTGGCGCGCCATTTCCTCGGCGGCCTTGCGCACCGTGATGTCGGTGGCGATCTGCATCTGCGCCAGGTGGCCGTCCACCCACTGGATATAGCGGCGGCGCACTTCGAACCATTTCTGCATGTCTGGCACGAAGACCTCGCGCGCGTCGGACGCGTACGGCATCAGCTCCGAGGCCGGCAGGCCGGCGTACGCGTCGACAAAGTCAGTGTTGTCGCTCGACATCTGCTCGCGGTCGAAGTCGTCGCCGGCCAGTTTCAGGTGCCCCTCGGCCTCCCAGCCGAACAGCTGCCGGTAATAGCGGTTGGCGAACAGCAGCTCGGCCTTGTCGGTGGCCAGCACGGACACGGCGGCGTCCAGGCTTTCCAGCACGGTCGTGAAGCGGTCGTGTGCGGCGGCCAGTTCCTCGCGGGCGCGCTTGGGCTCGGTGATGTCCGTCATCGAACTCATCCAGCCCGTATGGCGGCCCCGGCCGTCTACTAGTGGCGAGACGTACATCCGCGCGAAGAAGCTGCTGCCGTCGCGGCGCATCACGCGCATCTCGTAGCCGGTGGCGGGCGACTTGCCCTGCAGCGTCAGGTCGATCTGCTTCTGCATCTCCTGCTGGTCGTTGGGCGGCCAGTAGGGGAACGGCGGCACGCGGCCGACCAGGGCGCCCTCGGACCAGCCCGTCATGCGGCAGAAGGCGGGATTCACATAGGTGATGCGGCCGTTCAGGTCGAGCGCGCGCAGGCCGATCAGCATCGAGTTTTCCATCGCCCGGCGGAACGAGGTCTCGGCCAGCAGGGCGCGCTGCGCCTCGGAGCGGCGGCTGGTGTGCCGCCACATGCTCCACAGGCTCCAGAGCAGGAAGCAGGACAGCCCCACCACCAGCCACAGCAGCATGTTGTTAGGCAGGTTCGATGGCGGCGGGTAGGCATCCGCGCGCAGCGAGAGCGAGTGTCCAGGTGGATCAAGCAGCACTTCGTACGACAGCGCATTGCCCGGCACGGGCCGCAGCGACGTGCTCGCGCGCGTCTGGTTGTTCTTGTCGATGAGCGAGAAGCGGTAGCGCTCCGTCAGCTCGGGCGGCAGCAGGTGGGTCAGGATGCCGTTGATCGAATAGAGCGCGCCGAGGGTGCCGAGGAACTCGTTGTCCCGCACGATCGGCACTTCCATCAGCATGAAGCTGTCGCCGCGGTCGTTCATCAGCGGGCGGGAGTAGACCACGCGCTGGGTCTCGCGGGCGGCGTCGAAGGTGTCGAGGACTTCCGGCTCCAGCGGATGGTCGACGGTCTCCCGCAACCGGCCGGCAAACTCCGACGTGGACGGCAGCGACCAGCGGCCGCGCCGCGTGGCATCGAGCCAGTTCACAAAGACGATTTCCGGGTTCTCTCGCAAGATTTCCTGCGCGGCCGTGCGATAGGCTCCCTGGTCGAGCTGCGCGGCGGCGATGTCGCGCGCCAGCGAGGCCAGCTGGTCCTGGTTGCTCAGCAGGGAGAGCCGCACGCGCTGCTGCGCCCAGGCGGCGTCGCGGTACAGGGCGTCGCGCTGCTGCTGGCGCTCCGTCTCGTGCAGCGACCACAGGATGACGCCCATCGCCACGGTGAAGAGCACAATCGCCACGAGCGGGATGAACATGAACCAGCTCGTCGCCACGAGGTTGCGCCAGCGCAGCCACCAGAGCCGGCGCGGCGCGGCGGCGAAGGGGCCGTCGGCTTCGTGGGCGTCGGCGGCGTCGTGCGCCACGTCGTCATGGGGATCGCCGTCGCGTCCGGCGTGGGCCGCGTGCTGGGCGGCATGGTGCGCGGCGGCAGACGCTTCCACCGTGGCCGGGGTCACGGCCCCGGAGGGATTTGGGGGAAGCATGGCCGTGCGCAGGCCGGAGAGGAGTCGTTGGAGGAACTGCATAAGGGATTGACGGCTGACCGGCCAGTGTATAGGGATTATTGCGGTGCGTCGCTTGGGGAAAGCGCCTATGCGGCACCTGCTCAAGTTTGCGCGGATCGTGCCCCGGGCAGGGCTGGCGAGGAAGCGGCGTCCGATCAATGCGCGGGCGACATCGGCCTGCGGCGCGCGCGCTCTGGTGCACCGCCGCAATATTTCACATTATAAGAAACGAATCCGTAATCTGAAAATTTCGCTTGTCAGCCTCTGCTGTGCTTCCATAGAATCGCTTCGACCAGACAATGCGGGCGGATCTCGTGCGCTCGCCAGGAATTCACCAGGAGACAGTCTCATGTCAGCCGTACCAGAGCAGATTCTCGGCGCGAGCAGCGCCAACGACGCCGATCCCCAGGAAACGCATGAATGGCTGGATGCCCTGCAGGGCGTGCTGGCGGCCGAAGGTGCGGAACGCGCCGCTTTCCTGATCGAAAAGCAGATCGAATATGCACGCGTGAACGGCGTGACCCAGCCGTTCCACGCCGAGACGCAGTACATCAACACCATTCCGGTGGAGCAGCAGGCCCGCATTCCAGGCGACCAGGATATCGAGCACCGCATCCGCTCGTACACGCGCTGGAACGCGATGGCCATGGTGCTGCGCGCCAACAAGCACACCAACGTGGGCGGCCATATCTCGTCGTTCGCGTCGGCCGCCACGCTTTATGACGTCGGCTACAACCACTTCTGGCGCGCCCCGTCCGAGCAGAGCGGCGGCGACCTCGTCTTCGTGCAGGGCCACTCGGCGCCGGGCGTGTACTCGCGCGCCTTCCTGCTGGGCCGCCTGACCCCCGAGCAACTCGACAACTTCCGCCAGGAAGTGGACGGCAAGGGCATCTCGTCCTACCCGCACCCGTGGCTGATGCCGGACTTCTGGCAGTTCCCGACCGTCTCGATGGGCCTGGGCCCGATCATGGCGATCTACCAGGCGCGCTTCATGAAGTACCTGGACAGCCGCGGCCTGGCCAAGGCCGGCGACCGCAAGGTCTGGGCCTTCCTGGGTGACGGCGAGACCGACGAGCCGGAATCGCTCGGCGCGATCGGCATGGCCGGCCGCGAGAAGCTGGACAACCTCGTCTTCGTGATCAACTGCAACCTGCAGCGCCTGGACGGTCCGGTGCGCGGCAACGGCAAGATCATCCAGGAACTGGAATCGGAATTCCGCGGTTCGGGCTGGAACGTGATCAAGGTGGTCTGGGGCAGCCGCTGGGACCAGCTCCTGGCACGCGACACCAAGGGCCTGCTGATGAAACGCATGATGGAATGCGTGGACGGCGAGTACCAGACCTTCAAGGCCAAGGACGGCGCCTACGTGCGCGAGTTCTTCTTCAACACGCCGGAGCTGAAGGCCATGGTGGCCGACTGGTCCGACGACGACATCTGGCGCCTGAACCGTGGCGGCCATGACCCGCACAAGATCTACGCCGCCTACAAGGCCGCCAGCGAGCACAAGGGCCAGCCGACGCTGATCCTGGCCAAGACCATCAAGGGCTATGGCATGGGCGATGCCGGCCAGGCCATGAACGTGGCCCACCAGCAGAAGAAGATGCCGGTGGACGCGATCCGCAAGTTCCGCGACCAGTTCAACATCCCGGTGACGGACGACAAGATCGAGGACGTGCCGTACCTGACCTTCGAGGATGGCTCGAAGGAACTCGAATACATGCGCGCCCGCCGCATGGAACTGGGCGGCTACCTGCCCAGCCGCCGCCTGAAGGCGGAAGCGCTGCCGGTGCCCGAGCTGGCCGCGTTCGACGCGCTGCTCAAGGCCACCGGCGAAGGCCGCGAGGTCTCCACGACCATGGCCTTCGTGCGGATCCTGAACACGCTGCTCAAGGACAAGAAGATTGGCAAGCACGTGGTGCCCATCGTGCCCGATGAGTCGCGCACGTTCGGCATGGAAGGGCTGTTCCGCCAGGTCGGCATCTGGAACCAGGAAGGCCAGAAGTACGTGCCGCAGGATCACGACCAGCTGATGTTCTACAAGGAATCGCAGACTGGCCAGGTGCTGCAGGAAGGCATCAACGAAGCCGGCGCCATGTGCGACTGGATTGCTGCCGCCACGTCGTACTCGACGCACGGCGTGCAGATGATCCCGTTCTACATCTACTACTCGATGTTCGGCATCCAGCGTATCGGCGACCTGTGCTGGGCCGCTGCCGACATGCGCTCGCGCGGCTTCCTGCTGGGCGGTACCTCGGGCCGGACCACGCTGAACGGCGAGGGCCTGCAACACGAGGACGGCCATTCGCACGTGTTCCACGCCGTGATCCCGAACTGCATCTCGTATGACCCGACGTTCCAGTACGAACTGGCCGTGATCATGCAGGACGGCATGCGCCGCATGTACGCCGAACAGGAAGACGTCTATTACTACCTGACGGTGATGAACGAGAACTACGAGCACCCGGAAATGCCGGCTGGCGTGGAACGCGACATCGTCCAGGGCATGTACCAGTTCCGCAAGGGCGTGGAGAACAGCAACGCGCCGCGCGTGCAGTTGCTGGGTTCGGGCACGATCTTCCGCGAGGTGATCGCCGCCGCCGAGCTGCTCAAGAAGGACTGGGGCGTCGAGTCGGACCTGTGGAGCTGCCCGAGCTTCACCGAGCTGGCCCGCGAAGGCAATGCCGCCGAGCGCCACAACCTGCTGCACCCCACCGAGACGCCGCGCGAGTCGTTCGTCGCCCAGAAGCTCAAGGGCGTGCGCGGCCCGGTCATCGCCTCCACGGACTACATCCGCGCGTTCGCCGAGCAGATCCGTCCGTTCGTGCCGCGCCGCTATGTGGTGCTGGGCACCGACGGCTTCGGCCGCTCGGATACCCGCGAGAAGCTGCGCCACTTCTTCGAGGTGGATCGCCACTGGGTCACGCTGGCCGCGCTGAAGGCGCTGGCCGACGAAGGCGCGATCGGTCGTGAAAAGGTCGCCGAGGCGATCAAGAAGTACAACCTCGACCCGAGCAAGCCGAACCCGATGTCGGTCTGATTCCCGGACTTACACGCCTGAACCCCCCCGCAGTGCGGCACCCGCCGCGCCGCGGGCGCCCCCGGCTGGCCCGGCGGCGCCTTGCGGCGTGGCAACGTGACAGAAGCGTGAGGCGAGAGTAACCTCGCCGAGCGTTTGTCGTGTGTAGACGCGAGTGCCGGCTGCCCAGGAGAGACACTGAATGAGTCAAGCGATTGAAATCAAGGTGCCGGATATCGGCGACTATGACGCCGTACCCGTCATCGAAGTGCACGTGAAGCCGGGCGATACCATCAACGCGGAAGACGCGCTGGTGACGCTGGAGTCGGACAAGGCGACCATGGACGTGCCCAGCCCGCAGGCCGGCACCGTCAAGGAAGTCCGCATCAAGGTGGGCGACAACGTGGCCGAAGGCTCGGTGCTGGTGATGCTGGAGCCGGCAGGTGCCGGCGCCGCCGCGCCTGCCCCGGCTCCGGCCGCCGCCCCGGCACCGGCTCCCGCGGCGGCTC